>DASWWC010000072.1:0-42335 GCA_036401055.1 Roseateles sp. | reverse complement strand
GCGCACCTTCGAGTACACCTGGGCGCGCGCCGGCCGCTGGGCCATCGCGGTGCTGCCACCCGAGCGCCTGCCGGCCACCGCGCTGGAGGCCGACGCACAGGAGGCCGCGCTGGGCTTCGAGCGCGCCGCGCCACCGGCACGCGCGGCGCTTGCCTGGCGCGCGCTGCTGGCGCGCTGGCCCGACAACCTGCTGGCCGGCATCGGTCTGGGCAACACGCTGAATGCGGCCGGTGATACAGCCGGCGCGCGCGCTGCGTTCGAGGCCGTCGCACAGCGGCACGACAGCGCCGTGGCCTGGAACAACCTAGCACTGCTGCGCCTGGCGGCCGGCGACCGCCAAGGTGCACGCGCCGCGGCCGAGAAGGCGGTGCAGCGGGCCGACGCCGCCGAGCCGTCCTGGCGCGCTGCGGCGCGCGCCACACTGGCGACGATCGACACGCCTCGGTAGGCCGACGCGCGGCTACAGTCGCGCGCATGACGTCCTCTGCTGTAGCCGCCCCACGTCCACCCGCCACGCTGCTCATCGCCTGGCGACAGCTGTTGCGGGACTGGCGGGCCGGCGAGCTGCGGCTGCTGATGCTGGCCGTCGCGCTGGCCGTCGCAGCGCTGTGCGCGGTGGCCTTCCTGTCGGACCGGCTGGACCAGGGCCTGCGCCGCGACGCGGCCCAGCTGCTGGGCGGCGACGCGGTCGTCGCGAGCGACCAGCCCACGCCGCAGGCCATCTTGGACCTCGCTGCCGAACACAAGCTGACCACCGTGCGCAGCGCCAGCTTCCCGAGCATGGCGCGTGCCGACGACGCCCACGGCGGCGAGAGCCGGCTGGTGGCGGTCAAGTCGGTCAGCGCCGGCTATCCGCTGCGCGGCAAGATCACGCTGCGCGAGGCCCTGCCCGGCCGCGCCGGCGCACCCGCACCGGGCGAGGTCTGGGCCGACCCGGCCGTGGCCGATGCGCTGGGCCTGAAGCTGGGCGACCCGCTGCTGCTGGGCGACGCGACGCTGCGCCTGGCCGCGCTGATCCAGAACGAACCCGACCGCGGCGGTGGCTTCATCAATTTCGCGCCGCGCGTGATGCTGACCGAGGCCGACCTGGAAGCGACGCGCCTGGTGCAGCCGGCCAGCCGCCTGACCTACCGACTGGCCGTGGTGCCCGGCCCTGGCGCGACGCCGGATGCCGTGCGGCGCTTCGTGAGCGCCGCCGAGCAACGGGTCGAGAAGGACAAGCTGCGCGGCGTGCGGCTGGAGTCGCTGGAAGCGGGACGGCCCGAGATGCGCCAGACGCTGGACCGCGCCGCGCGCTTCCTGCGGCTGGTGGCGATGCTGTCGGCGCTGCTGGCCGCGGTGGCGGTCGCACTGGCCGCGCGCGATTTCGCGGCACGCCATCTGGACGCCTGCGCCATGCTGCGCGTGCTGGGCCAGCCGCAACGCCGCATTGCCTGGGCCTACGGCCTGGAGTTCCTGCTGGCCGGCCTGGCCGCCAGCTTCGTGGGCGTGCTGGGCGGCCTGGCGCTGCACCAGGTCTTCGTGTCGCTGCTGGCCGGCCTCATCAATGTGGCGCTGCCGGTGCCCAGCCTGTGGCCGGCGCTGCTGGGGCTGGGCCTCGGGCTGTCGCTGCTGATGGGATTCGGCCTGCCGCCGGTGCTGCAGCTGTCTGCCGTGCCGCCGCTGCGCGTGATCCGCCGCGACCTGGGTGCGCCCAAGGCCGGCTCGCTGCTGGTGCTGGGCGCCGGTGTGGCGGGCCTCGCGGCCATCCTCGTGGTGCTGGCGGGCGACATGGTGCTGGGCGCCATCGCCGCCGCCGGCTTTGCCGGCGCGGTGCTGGTGTTCGCGGGCCTGGCCTGGGTGGCCGTGAAACTGCTGCGCCGCATCGTGCCCACCAATGTCAGCGGCGCGGGCGTGCCGCGCTGGCTGCTGCTGGCCACGCGCCAGGTCGCCGCGCGGCCGGGCTTCGCGGTCATGCAGGTGTCGTCGCTGGCCGTGGGGCTGCTGGCACTGGCGCTGCTGGTGCTGCTGCGCACCGACCTCATCGCCAGCTGGCGCCAGGCCACGCCGGCCTCGGCGCCGGACCGCTTCGTCATCAACATCCAGCCCGACCAGGGCGCGGCCTTCCGGCAGACCCTGGACGCCGCCGGCGTGACGGGCTACGACTGGTATCCCATGATCCGCGGCCGCCTGACGGCCATCAACGGCGAGGCGGTGCAGGGCAGGAAGTTCAGCGAGGACCGCGCCCAGCGCCTGGCGGAGCGCGAGTTCAACCTCAGCCACACGGGCGACATGCCGACGCACAACCAGCTGGTGGGTGGCCGCTGGGGTTCCGCCGCGCCGGGCGAGACGGGCCTGAGCGTGGAGGAAGGCCTGGCGCTGACGCTGGGCCTGAAGCTGGGCGACACGATGGCCTTCGACATCGCGGGCCAGCCGGTGCAGGGCCGCGTCACCAGCCTGCGCAAGGTGGACTGGTCGTCCATGCGGGTCAACTTCTTCGTGCTGTTCGAGAAGGCCGAGCTGCCGGAGCTGCCAGCCACGCAGATTGCCGCCTACCGCATGCCGGCCGGTGCCCAGCTGGACCGCGAGCTGGCGCGGCAGTTCCCCAACCTGACCGTCATCGACGTGTCGGCCCAGCTCAACCAGGTGCAGGGCGTGCTGAACCAGGTCATCCAGGCCGTGCAGTTCCTGTTCGGCTTCACGCTGGCGACCGGGCTGGTGGTGCTGATCGCGGCAGTCAGCAGCACGCGCGAGGCGCGCACCCGCGAGTTCGGGCTGATGCGCGCGCTGGGTGCGCCGTCGTCGCTGCTGGCCCAGGTGCAGCGCGCCGAGCTGCTGGGCGTGGGCGCGCTGGCCGGCTTCCTGGCCGGCGGCGTGGCGCTGCTGCTGGCGGCGCTGCTGTCGCGCTACGTGTTCGAGTTCGAGTGGCAGATCAAGCCCTGGGTGCCGCTGGCCAGCGCCGCCTGCGGCGCGCTGCTGGCCTGGGGCGCCGGCTGGTGGAGCCTGCGCGGCGTGCTGCAGCGCCCGGTGGTGCAGACGCTGCGGGAGGCGCAGGCAGAATGAATTCAGTGAGCGCCCGCGACATCGGCCGCTATCTGGCGCTGTCGGCGGGCATCACGGCCGTCTACTACCTGCTGGCCCGGTTGGGCCTGCTGATGGTGCTGCCCCCCTACCAGGTGGCGCCCATCTACCCGGCCGCCGGCTGGGGGCTGGCGGTGCTGCTGGTGGGCGGGCTGCGCTACCTGCCGGCCGTCGCGCTGGGTTCCTTCGTCGTGCAGGCCACCATGCTCAGCGAGATGCGGGCCGACGTGCTGCCGCTGGCGCTGGGCATAGGCTGCGGTGCGGCGGCGCAGGCGGCCGTCGGCACGCTGCTGATGCGGCGCTGGTGCGGCCGGCCGCTGGTGCTGGCGTCGCCGCGCGAAGTGGCGGGCTATCTGGCGGCTGCGGTGCTGGCCGGCTGCGTGAGCCCCAGCGGCGCAACGCTGCTGCTGCGCATGGCAGGCGTCATCGAGACGGCGCAGATGGACCTGGTCTGGGTCGTCTGGTGGACGGGCGACCTGATGGGCGTGCTGATCGCCACGCCCATCACGCTGGCGCTGATCGGCCATCCGCGCTCGGCCTGGGCCACGCGGCGCCTCAGCGTGGGCCTGCCCATGCTGCTGACCACGCTGCTGGTAGGTCTGGGCGTGGCGGCCACGGTGGAATGGGACCGTCAGCGCAACCGCGCCGACTTCACCCGCGACGCCACCAGCGCGGCGCAGGCGCTGGCCGGCCGGCTGCGCGAACCGCTGCTGGCGCTGGAAGGCGCACACGGCCTGCTGAAGATCAAGACCCAGCCCGCGCGCGACGAATGGGAGCGTGCGACGCGCGGCTTTCTGACCGAGGACAGCCCGCTGCTGGCGCTGGGCATGGCGCGGCGCGTGGCGCGCGAGGACCTGGGCAGCTTCAACGCCGAGGCCGCGGCCGATGGCCTGCCCGACTACCAGGCCCGCGACCGCACCCGCGCCGGCGACCTCAGGCCCATGCCCGACGAGGACATGATCGCGATCCGCCTCATCGAGCCGATGTCGCGCAACGCGGTGGCGCTGGGCGTCAACATCCGCACCATCCCCGGCGCGCGCGCGGCGGTGGAGCGCGCGATGGAGACCGGTCGGGCCAGCGCGTCGGCCGGCTTCCAGCTGTCGCAGGACAAGGAGGGGGCCATCGGTGTGGTCGTCTACCAGCCGGTGCGCAGCGGCCCGGGGCCGTCCGACCGCGTGGCCTTCGCGACGCTGCGGCCCGACCTGCTGTTGTCGCGGCTGTCCACGCAATGGTCGCCGCAGCTGGGCGGCTGCCTGGTCGATCTGGAGGCCGATGCCGTGCACAAGCGGCTGGCGGGGCGGCTGGGCTGCGAGGCCGTGCAGCGCACCGCGGGCGCCGCACTGCCGCTGGTGAGGCTGCCGCTGAACTTTGGCGGCCGGGCCTGGGAGGTGCGTGTCTACGACCTGCCCGGCCAGGTGCCGCCGGCCGGCCACAGCTGGGCGTTCGCGCTGGTGGGCCTGCTGGCCACGGCCATGGTGGGTGCGCTGTTGCTGCTGATGTCGGGCCGCACCCAGCATGTGGAGGCGCTGGTGCGCGATCGCACCGCGGCGCTGGAGCGCGAGATCGCCAGCCGCGCCGAGGGCGAGCAGGCCCTGCGCCAGAGCGAGCAGCGCTTTCGCAGCATCTTCGAGACGGCCCCCATAGGCATCGCCTTCACCGACCTCGACGGCGGCTTCCAGGAGGTCAACGCGCGCTTCTGCAGCCTGGTGGGCTACCCGGCCGAGAAGCTGATCGGCCGGCGCTCCATCGACGTGACCCACCCCGACGACCGCCGCGAGGACATCCGCCAGGGGCGCCGCCTGATCCGCGGCGAGATCCCGTTCTACCGCCGGCTCAAGCGCTACGTGGCCAGCGACGGCAGCGTCGCGCACGCCCGCGTGCTGGTCAGCCTGCTGCGCAACACCGACGGCCGGCCCTGGCGGCTGGTGGGTGTGGTGGAGGACATCAACGACCAGCTGCGCATGGAAGCGCTGGACCGCGCCCGCGAGGCAGCCGAGGCGGCCAACCACGCCAAGAACGAGTTCCTTTCGCGCATGAGCCACGAGCTGCGCACGCCGCTGAACGCCATCCTCGGCTTCACGCAGCTGATGCAGATGGACGCCGCCGAGCCGCTGCAGCCGGGCCAGCGCGACCGCACCCGGCAGATCACGCAGGCCGGCTGGCATCTGCTGGAGATGATCAACGACATCCTGGACCTTTCGCGCATCGAGGCCGGCTCGCTGCGGCTGGACCCGGCGGTGCTGGAGCTGCCGCCGCTGCTGGGCCGGGCGCTGTCCCTGGTGCAGCACAGCGCGGCGGAACACGGCATCACCATCGCCCAACGGCTGGACGATGACGCACAGCGCCTGATGGGCGACCCGACACGCGTCACGCAGATCCTGACCAACCTGCTCAGCAATGCCGTCAAGTACAACCGCGCCGGCGGCAGCGTGGACATCGAGGCGCACAGCCCCGAACCGGGCTGGGTGGAGGTGGCCGTCAGCGACACCGGCCTGGGCCTGAGCGACGAGCAGCGCGCGGCGCTGTTCCAGCCCTTCAACCGGCTGGGGCGCGAGCACAGCGGCCTGCCGGGCACCGGCATCGGCCTGGTCATCAGCCAGCGCCTGGCCGAGATGATGGGCGGCAGCCTGCGCGCGGAAGCGGTCCAGGGCCCCGGCGCCCGCTTCGTGCTGCGCCTGCCGGCCGGCGGCGTGCAGCCGCTGGCGCCGCACGAGACCCTGCCGGGCGAGCTGGACCCGCCACGCGCCAGCCCGCAACGCCGCGTGCTCTACGTGGAGGACAACCCGCTGAACGTGGAGGTCATGCGGGGCATCCTGGAGCAGCGCCCGGGGCTGGAGCTGGAGATCGCCACCACCGCCGAGGCCGGCAAGCGGGCGCTGTCCGAGCGGCTGCCGGCGCTGCTGCTGCTGGACTGGCAGCTGCCCGACGGCGACGGCCTGGTGCTGCTGCGCCACCTGCGCGACCTGGGCGGCACGCCGCCGCCGGTCGTCGTCGTGTCCGCCAACGCCCAGCCCGAGCAGATCGCGCTGGCCCGGACCGCCGGCGCCCAACACTACCTGACCAAGCCGCTGGACGTGCGCGAACTGCTGGCACTGGTGGACGAGCTGCTGTCGTAGCGCCGCTGGCGCTCAGCAGATCGTCATGCGGAAGAAATGCACCCGGCCCTCGCCGCGGTTGGCGAAGGCGTGGACCCGGTCGCTCGCGAAAAGATGCGCCCCCACGCCGAGCTGGCGCTCCTCGGCCTCCAACTGCAGGCTCAGCTGACCGCTGACGACCACCAACTGCACGTGCCAGCCGGCGGGGTCGGCACCGGCCCGGTAGACGTCGCCGGGCTCCAGCGTCCATTCCCAGGTCTCGATCTCGCGCGCGGCGCGCACGCTGGACACCAGCGTGCCGGTGCCCCCACCCTGCCCCTTCCATCCCAGCCGGCGCGGCTCCTGCGTCGAGGGCGACCGGGGATCGGCCACCAGCTCCGCCAGGCTGGCCTCCAGCACGACACCGATGCGGTCCAGCGTGGAGGTGCTGACGCTGCTGGCGCCGTTCTCGATGGCGCCGATCATCCGCAGGCTCACGCCAGCCGCATCGGCCAGCGCGCGCTGGCTCAGGCCGGCTTCGGTACGGCGGCGCCTCACGTTGTGGGCCACGAAGGCCAGGAACTCGGGGATGGGCGCACTAGGCAAAATTTTGCTCATATGATTCAAGCAATATTTTGCTTTATGAATCAAGCCCATGGCGAGGAAGAAACCTGGATGGCCGCTCCTGCTGCTCGCGTTGGCGGGAGCCACCGCCGCAGCGCGCGCCGACACGCTGACGGCGGCGCAGGCTCGCGAAGACTTCGAGCTGGCCGTCGCCGCCGTCGAGGCGGGCCTGCCGCGGATCACCTGGTTCCAGTCGGCACACGACTGGGAGTCGGCCAAGCGACAGGCCCGGCAGGCCCTCCCCGGCGTCAAGGACGGCGCGCAGCTGTTTCGGGTGCTGCGCCCGCTACTCAGCCGCATCGGCGAAGGCCATCTCTCGCTGCAGCGCAGCGCGTCGATGCGCGCCGCCGACCGCCAGGCGCAGGGGCTGCTGCCCCTCGACCTGCGCTGGACCGAGGCCGGCGTGTGGGTGACGACGAGCTGGACGGAGTCGGCCGGGATACGGCCGGGCCTGCGCCTGCTGGCCATCGACGGCGAGCCGGTGGCCCGGCTGCTGCGAGAGTCCATGTCGGCCCTGGGCCATGACGGCAGCATCCCCACGGGGGTGATGCGCGACCTGGACGGCGCGGGCTACGCGCGGGTGCGCCAGTGGATGCGGGGCGGCGCAACCAGCTATCGCCTGCGCCTGCAGGACGGCGCGGGGCAGGTGTCCGAGGTCGTCGTCCAGGGCATGGCGGCTTCGGCCGCGCCCGCCGGGGCCCTGCCTGCCCGGTCACCGCTGGCCACGCTGGACTGGTTGGACGAGCACACGGCCCGGCTCACGGTGCCGAGTTTCAGCAACCGCCGCTATCGCGAGGCAGGCAGCGACTACCAGGCGCTCATCGACTCGCTGTTTGCGACCCTGCGCGCGCGCGGCGCGCGCCAGCTGATCCTGGACCTGCGCGACAACGGCGGCGGCTCCGAAGGCAACGAGAACCTGCTGTTCTCCCACCTCGTGCAGCAGCCGATGCGCAAGTACGCGGCCGTCGAGGCCCGCGGCGCCGAGGTGTCGGTGCGGGACGCGCAGGGCCGGCGCTACGCCGCGGAGGTCTACGACGCGGCTGAACTCAAGCAGCAGCAGCGTCTCCCCACCGGGGCCCTGGCGCGGCGCAACCAGCCGCCGCTGGGCCTGATGTCGCACTGGCAGCCCCGCCCCGAGGTCTTCGACGGGCGGCTGATCGTGCTGGCCGGCGGCAACACGTTCTCGGGCGCGGCCGAGCTGTCCTCCATGCTCCACCACGCCCGGCGCGGCCTGTTCGTCGGCGAGGAGGTGGCCGGCGCCCATGCCGGCAACACCAGCGGCTACCGCTGGGAGCTCACGCTGCCCCACAGCCGCATGCAGCTGCAGGTGCCGCTGCTGCGATTCCGGCTGGCCTGGGATGAACTGCCGCTGGGGCGCGGCGTGCCGCCGCATTGCCCGGTCGCGCCAGACCTGCCCGGCGCTGAGCGGGACGCAGCGCTGGAGACGGCCCGCGCGCTCGCGTCGCTGCCCTGGACGGTCGACGCGCCGCCGCCCTGCCCCGCCGCGCTCGCCCGGTCCGACGAATTGTTGGCACCGACAGGCGGGCGGGAGCGGGCAGAATGAAGGCCTCTCTCCTCTCCCAGTGCAGCGTCCGATGAGCTCCACCGACCTCGTTCCCAGCAGCGGCGCCCAGGCCGTCCAGACCGTCGCCCACACGGACGACCGTCAGTTCCTGACCTTCCGCATCGGCGCGGAGGAATACGGCCTGGACATCCTGCGCGTACAGGAAATCCGCTCCTATGAGGCGCCCACGCGCGTGGCCAACGCGCCGGCCTTCGTGAAGGGCGTCGTCAACCTGCGCGGCGTCATCGTCCCCATCCTGGACATGCGCATCCGCCTGGGCCAGCCCGGCGAGTACAACGCCTTCACCGTGGTCATCGTGCTGAACGTGGCCGGCCGGGTGGTGGGCATCGTCGTGGACTCGGTGTCCGACGTGCTGGCACTGAGTGCCGAGGAGATCAAGCCCCGACCCGAAGTGCCGGCCGCGATGGACGCCCGCTTCATCACCGGCCTGGGCAAGATCGGCGAGCGCATGCTCATCCTGCTGGACATCGAGGCCATGATCAAGAGCCCCGAATTCGGCCTGGTCGACTGAGTCGGCCACCATCTCGGTTAGTGGCCGCTGACTGTTGCGGCCTTGGAAATACTGCATTCCATCGCCACCCTCGCAAGACTTAGCACTCGCCAATTCAGAGTGCTAATATCTCTCTCACCGCTGCATCCCCTGCGGCGGCTTGCTAGGAATCAAGACGATGTCTGCTGCTAACGCCATTGCCGTCCGCGACCCCTGGGCCCTGGTGCCCTCGCTGGGCAATCTGGACGCCTACATCTCGGCCGTGAACCGCCTGCCGCTGCTGACGGCCGAGGAGGAGTCCTCCGCCGCCCGCAAGCTGCGCGAGACCGGCGACCTGGAGGCCGCCGGCCGGCTGGTGCTGTCCCACCTGCGCCTGGTCGTGTCCATCTCGCGTCAGTACGTGGGCTACGGCCTGCCGCAGGGCGACCTGATCCAGGAAGGCAACGTCGGCCTGATGAAGGCCGTCAAGCGCTTCGACCCCGACCAGGGCGTGCGCCTGGTGAGCTACGCCATGCACTGGATCAAGGCCGAGATCCACGAGTACATCCTGAAGAACTGGCGCATGGTCAAGGTCGCGACGACCAAGGCCCAGCGCAAGCTGTTCTTCAACCTGCGCTCGATGAAGCACCAGATGAAGGCCGACCAGGCCGATGGCCAGACGCACCGCAACACGCTCAGCGAGGCCGAGGTGGCCCATGTCGCCCGCGAGCTGAACGTGAAGCGCGAGGAAGTGCTGGAGATGGAGACCCGCATGTCGGGTGGCGACGTGGCGCTGGAGCCGCAGACCGACGACGACGGCGAGAGCTTCGCCCCCATCGCCTACCTGGCCGACGACAGCCACGAGCCCACCCGGGTCATCGAGGCCCGCTCGCGCGACGCGCTGGCCGGCGACGGCATCCAGCGTGCGCTGGAGGTGCTGGACCCGCGCAGCCGCCGCATCGTCGAGGAGCGCTGGCTGAAGGTGAACGACGACACCTCCGGCGGCATGACGCTGCACGAACTGGCGGCCGAATACGGCGTGTCGGCCGAGCGCATCCGCCAGATCGAGGTGGCGGCAATGAAGAAGATGAAGAAGGCACTGACCGAGGCGGCCTGAGCCCCACCGGACGCCCTCATGCAAAAGGCCCCTCACGGGGCCTTTTCAATTTCCGAGCGAGGTTGATCCGGCCTACTTCTGCGCCGCCATCGTGTCGAGCACCCGCTTCGTGATGTCGATGGCCGGGCTGTGCAACTGTGAGTTGTCCTGCAGGATCAGGTCGAACTTGCCGGCATCGAAGATCTTCTTCACGGCCTTCTCGAAACGGTCCCTCACGAGGCGCTGCTCCTCCTGCTGACGGCGCTCGGCGTCTTCCTGGAACTCGCGCGCCTTGCGCTCCAGCTCGCGCCGCTGGCTGGTGAGTTCGCGCGTGCGACGGCTGCGCTCGGTCTCCGAGATCGCCGCCGCCTCCTTGTCCAGCTTGTCGCTGTCCTCGCGCAAGCGCGCCTCCAGGCGCACCAGCTCGCGGCTGCGGCCATCGAACTCTCGCGCCAGCCGCGCACCGGCGGCCTTGGACGGCGCCGACTCCTGCAGCACCTGCTGCACGTCGACCAGCCCGATCTTCAGCGGCTGTGCCGACGCCTGCGGCAGGACGGCCTGGAGGCCCAGGGCGATGATGGCGATGGCTCGTTTCATTTTCAGGACGATTTCTTGGCTTCCGCCAGCAGCAGCTTGATGTCGTCGGCGACGGGCTGGGCACCCGAGCCGTAGCGGGCGTAGACGCGGACCCGGCCCTCGGTGTCGAAGATGAAGCTGGCGGCCGTGTGGTCCATGGTGTAGCTCTCGGGCGTCTTGCCCGGCACCTTGGCGTAGAAGACCTTGAACTCCTTGGCGGCGGCCTTGGTCTGCTCCTCGCTGCCACGCAGGCCCACGAAGCCGGCGTCGAAGCTGGCCAGGTAGGCCTTCAGCAGCGCGGCCGTGTCGCGCTCGGGATCGACGGTGACGAACACGCCCTGCACCTTGTCGCCGTCGGCGCCCAGCGAGCGCTTGACCTCGGCGACCTCGGCCATGGTCGTCGGGCAGACGTCGGGGCACTGCGTATAGCCGAAGAAGACCACCACCACCTTGCCCTTGAAGTCGGCCAGCGAACGGGCGCGGCCGTCCTGGTCGGTCAGGTTCAGCGTGCGGGCGTACTCGGCGCCGGTCAGGTCGATGCCCTTGAAGGCGGGCTTGTCCGGCGTGGCCTGCTGGCAACCGGCCAGCGCGAGCGCCGTCATGGCGGCGAGGGCGAAGCGACGTGTGCTCATGGGAGGTAGTGGTCGATCAACAAGGCCGCGAACAGCAGCGACAGATGCCAGATGGAGAACCAGAAGGTCCGCCGCGCCAGCATCTCCGAATACCCGCGCCACAACCGGAAGCCATAGCCGCAGAAGCCCAGGCCCAGCACGATGGCGCTGGCGAGGTAGAACCAGCCGCTCATGCCGGTCAGGAAGGGTAGCAGCGTGGCCGCGAACAGCACCCAGGTGTAGAGCAGGATCTGCAGCCGCGTGTAGTCGTTGCCATGGGTGACCGGCAGCATGGGCAGGCCGGCGCGGGCGTAGTCCTCGGCGCGATACAGCGCCAGCGCCCAGAAGTGCGGCGGCGTCCACAGGAAGATGATGAGGCACAGCAGCCAGGCCTCGAAGCCCACCTCGCCGCGCATGGCCGCCCAACCCAGCACCGGCGGCATGGCGCCGGAGGCGCCGCCGATGACGATGTTCTGCGGCGTCATCGGCTTCAGGATGACGGTGTAGACGACGGCGTAGCCGACGAAGGTGGCGAAGGTCAGCCACATGGTCAGCAGGTTCACGTACAGGCCCAGCAGCGCCATGCCGGCCGCGCACAGCAGCGCCGAGAACGCCAGCGTCTGCGTGCGGCTCAGCTCGCCCTTGGCGGTGGCGCGCCAGGCGGTGCGCTTCATGCGCGCGTCGATGCCGTCTTCGATGAGGCAGTTGAAGGCCGCGGCGGCGCCGGCCACCAGCCAGATGCCGGCGATGGCTGCGAGCATGGTCAGTGCCCGCTCGCCGCCAGGCAGCCCCGGCACCGCGAGGGCCATGCCGATGGCGGCGCAGAAGACGATGAGCTGGACGACGCGCGGCTTGGTGAGCTGGTAGAACTGCTGCCAGCGCGGGCTGTGCACGAGGGCGCTGGCGGTGGACGTAGAGGCCATGTCAGTGGTGCCCGGCCGCCCGAAACCATTGACGCGCCCCTGCGGGGGGCAGTGAACGGCGTGAGCGTGGGGGCTGGTTCATTTCAGGGATTGTTGCGCCTTCAGGCGCGCGAACAAGGTGGTGAGCAGGCCCAGCAGCACGGCCGCGCCGGCGGAGTGCGCCAGGGCTGCGACGATGGGCCAGTCGAGAACGACATTGGACAGGCCGGAGACCAGCTGCCAGACGGCCACGCCCAGCAGCGCCTGCGACCAGCGCCGAGCGGGCGCCCGCAGTGCCCAGGCCAGCGCCAGCAGCGCCGTCAGCACGACGGCGGCGCCGATGCGGTGGGCCATGTGGATGGCGGCCAGCGCCTCGAAGCCCAGCCAGCCGCCGCCGGCCCGCTGGCCCAGCTCGCGCCACAGCTGGAAGCCCTGCGCGAAATCCATCTGCGGCCACCACTGGCCCCCATGGCAGGCGGGGAATTCGTCGCAGGCCAGCACGGCGTAGTTGGTGCTGACCCAACCGCCCAGCGCGACTTGCGCCACAGACAGCAGCAGCACCACCAGCACGGCCGCGCGCAGCCGTGGCGCGAGCCGCAGCGGGCGCGGCTCGTAGGCCTCGTGCTGCCAGGCCAGCAGCATCAGCAGGCCCAGGCCGAACAGCAGGTGCAGCGTGACAATGGCGGGAAACAGCTTCATGGTCACGGTGAGCGCACCGAAGGCGCCCTGCACGCAGACCCAGACGAAGGTCAGCGTGGCCAGCCACGGCGACGGTGCGTGCTCGCCGCCCTGGCGCTTCAGCCGCCAGCTCAGCACCGTCATCAGCAGGATGAGCAGGCCCACGCCGCTGGCCAGGTAGCGGTGGATCATCTCGACCCAGGCCTTGCCGTGCGTGACCGGGCCGGTGGGCATGGCGGTCTGCGCGGCCTCGATGTGCTCGCGCGCGCCCAGCGGGCTGGCCGACGCGTAGCAGCCGGGCCAGTCCGGGCAGCCCAGGCCCGAGTCGGTCAGGCGCGTGAACGCGCCGAACACGATGAGGTCGAAGGTCAGGAACAGCGTCAGCAGCGTCAGCGCGCGCAGCCGACCGGTGGGCGACGCGTTGCGCGACCGCTGGCGCCACCACAGCAGCGGGCCGATGGCAACCGCGCCGCCGATGGCAGCCACCTGGCCCAGGGGCAACAGCAGGTCAGTCATCGCGGCCCGCCCGGCCGCCCGAAGGGCAGCGACGCCCCCTCGGGGGCAGAGAAGAAAGTGAGCGTGAGGGCATCATCGTCCCGCCGGGTCCCAGAAGGCGCTGCTCTTCAGCAGCCGGACGAGATCGGCCTTGAGCTTGGTCGGCTCGGGCTCGCCGGGCGCGCGCAGCATCCAGCGACCCATGGGGTCGATGACGTAGAAATGCTCGGGCAGCGTCTTGCCCGGCGCGGGCTTGAGCCAGGTGTCCAGCCGGTCCTGCGGCACGCGCAGCACCGTGGCCTCGACGCCCTTCTGCAGGACGGCGGCCAGCACCTCGGCACGGACAGGTGCGTCGCCAGGCACCAGCCAGAGCTTGTCGACACGCTCGCGCTCCTTGCCGAGCATCTCGCGGAGCTGGCGCTGCACGTAGAGCTGACGCTCGCAGGCGGCGGGGCAGTCAGCGGGTTGCACGACGGCCAGCAGCCACTGGCCGCGCAACGAGGCCGCCGCCACGGGCCGGCCCTGCAGGTCGGTCAGCGGCAGGTCGGACGGCATGTCGACCGTGGGCATGATGAGTTCGCCATAGGCCGAGCCCCGGGGCTTCACGACGTAGAAGGTGAAGTAGGACGCGATGACCGGTGCGGCGCACATGGCCAGCACCATCAGCATCTTCCAGCGCCCGACGCGCCGCGCCGAGGGCGCTCGCGGGTCGGGCAGGCTGTGGACCGCGAAGCTCAGCGGCTCAGGCGTGCCGCCGGTTGCGGAGCCGGGGGCGGATGAGTTGGAACCAGACATAGAGGATGAGGATCAGCGCGCAGAGCGCGAACCATTGGAAGGCATAGCCGTAGTGCTTGTGCAGGCCGAGGTCGGGCGCCGGCCAGTGGCGCAGCAGCCCGTCGTCGGTGTCGGCGGCGGTCTGCACGACCGTCATGGGCAGCAGCGCGAGGCCGGATTCCTGCGCGAACGCGGCCGGGTCCAGATTCTGCCGGATTGCCCCGCCCTGCCCGGCACCCAGCTCATACAGCCGCGATGGCGCCGCGGCCAATCGCCCCTGGACGCTGACCTCGCCCGAAGGTGTCGTCAGCGGCGGCAAACGGGAGCGATCGGCCGCGTCGCGCGGCGCCCAGCCACGCTGCACGAGGATGGCTTCGCTGCGCCCCGCCAGCTGCAACGGCGTGACGACGTAGAAGCCGGCTCGGCCGTCCATCGGCCGGTTGTCCAGCCAGACGGTGCGCGACTCGACCCAGCGACCGCGCAACTCGACGCGGCTGTGCAGCGCGGCAGCGTCCAGCGCCGCATTGCCCAGCACCGGCTGCCGGGCCTGGGCGTCCATCGCCGCCTGCAGGCCGAGCTTGTACGCGGCGCGGTCCAGTTGCCACCAGCCCAGGCGCGCGGTCAGCGCCGCGGCCAGCACGGTCGCCAGCAGCACCAGCCAGCGTCGCGCCGTCATCGCGCCACCCCACGCGGATAATGGCGCGACATGAAATTCCTGTTCCTGTTCGCCTTCATCGGCATCCTCGGTGCGCTGGGCGCGGCCGGCTTCTTCATGCTGCAGAACGGCCGCAAGGACCGCAGCGACAAGCACAACCACATGGCCCGCGCGCTGGCCGTGCGGGTGGGCGTGTCGGTGGCGCTGTTCCTCGTCATCCTGTTCTGCTGGTGGATGGGCTGGATAGAGCCGACCGGTTTGCCGCTCAAGCGCTGAACTACCGGCTGAGCCCCAGAAAAAAGCCCCGCATCGCGGGGCTTTGCTTTTGCTGGCGGTGGCCGCTTACATCCAGTAGACGACGACGTACAGGCCCAGCCAGACCACGTCGACGAAGTGCCAGTACCAGGCCGCGCCTTCGAAGCCGAAGTGGCGGTCGGCCGTGAAATGGCCCTTATGCAGGCGCAGCGTGATGAACAGCAGCATCAGCATGCCCACGAAGACGTGGAAGCCGTGGAAGCCGGTCAGCATGAAGAAGGTCGAGCCGAACACGCCGGAGCTGAGCTTGAGGTTCAGGTCCTTGTAGGCGTGGGCGTATTCGAAGCCCTGCACGAACAGGAAGATCACGCCCAGCAGCACCGTGGCCCACATGAATGCGATGGTCTTGGCGCGGTTGCCGGCGATCAGCGCGTGGTGGGCGATGGTCAGCGTGATGCCCGAGGTCAGCAGCAGCGCGGTGTTGACCGTGGGCAGCGGCCAGGGGCCGATGGTCGAGAAGGGTTCGACGGTGCCGGCCGGCGCGGCGGTGAAGCCGGCGGCGGTGCTGGGCCAGATGGCCTTGAAGTCAGGCCACAGCAGCGCGTTCTCCAGGCTGCCCAGCGAGGGCACCGAGAACACGCGGGCCCAGTACAGCGCGCCGAAGAAGGCGGCGAAGAACATCACCTCCGAGAAGATGAACCAGCCCATGCTCCAGCGGAAGGAGACGTCGATGCGGTCGCTGTACATGCCACCCTCGCTCTCGCGGATGGCGTCGCCGAACCACTGCTTCAGGATGAAGGCCCAGAAGGCCAGGCCGCCCAGCAGGGAGTACATGCCCCAGCCATGGCCGTTGATCCACTGGCCCGCGCCCAGGATGACGAAGAACAGGCCGGTGGCGGCCAGGACCGGATGCCGCGAAGGCCCCGGCACGAAGTAGTACGGCGTCTTGCCCGTGGTTGTCGCTGCCGACATGTCGTTCTCCTCGTTCTCTGTACTCTTTGGTGACCGGTGCTCAGGCACCGGCCACGCCACTGCCGATGACCCAGCGGACCAGCAGCACCAGCATCAACACAAACACGGCCGCGCCCAGCACGCCCGCGATGATCACGTGCACCGGGTTGAGCTTGGCCATGTCGTTCTCATGGTCCTTGCCCCGGCGTACGCCAAAAAAACTCCAGGCCACCGCCGACAGCGTCTGGCCAATGGAGGCCTTGCGCTGCACGGCCTCCTTCAGATCGCGACCCGCCTCGCTCACAGCGAGGCCCCGGTCGCCGGCGCCTGGCCGACCTTGACCACGCCTTTGCCCGCCACCTCGAAGAAGGTGTAGGACAACGTGATGGTCTTCACATCCTTGGGCAGCTTGGGGTCGATGACGAACACGACCGGCCACTGCTTGCTCTCGCCCGGCTGCAACGTGTACTCGTTGAAGCAGAAGCACTCCAGCTTGTTGAAATGCGCGCTGGCCTGCATGGGCGCATAGCTGGGGATCGCCTGCGCGGCCATGGTGCGGTCCTGCTTGTTGCGGAACTCGTACATGACCTGACTCAGCTCGCCCGGGTGCACCTTCATGTGACGCACCGCCGGCTTGAAGTCCCAGGGGCCACGCGCATTGGCATCGAACTCGACCGTGATCTCGCGGCTGTAGTCGACCTGGCCGTTGCCGGTGGCCCCGCCCTTGGCGGACGCGACCTGGCGCTCGGCCAGCGACAGCACGTTGATGCCCAACGCCTCGCAGATGTGCTTGTACAGCGGCACCAGCGCATAACCGAAGCCGAGCATCATCACCACGATCACCACCAGCTTCAGCAACAGCTGGCGGTTGTCGCGGTGCAGCGCTGCGGCCAGGGAACTCAGGCGCATGTCAGTGCGTGAACAGGGCGATCTTGGCGACGAAGCCGACGCCGAAGGCCAGCGCCACCGACAGCAGGATCAGGCCCAGCCGCCGGTTGCTCTTGCGTTGCTCGGGCGTCGTCATGTCCGCGCGATCAGGCAATGATCTTGGTGGCCGACGCGTTCAGCTTGGGCGGTTCCTCGAAGGTGTGGAACGGCGCCGGCGACGGCACTTCCCACTCCAGGCCTTCGGCGGCTTCCCAGGGCTTCTGCGGCGCCTTGGCGCCCTTGCCACGCATCATGGGCACGACGACGAACAGGAAGAAATAGACCTGCATCAGACCGAAGCCGAAGGCGCCGATCGTCGCGATCGCGTTGAAGTCGGTGAACTGCATGGGGTAGTCGGCGTAGCGACGCGGCATGCCGGCCAGACCCAGGAAGTGCATCGGGAAGAACGTGATGTTGAAGAAGATCAGCGATCCCCAGAAGTGGATCTTGCCGCGAGTCTCCGAATACATCACGCCGGTCCACTTCGGACCCCAGTAGTACACGCCGGCGAACAGTGCGTACAGCGAGCCTGCCACCAGCACGTAGTGGAAGTGGGCGACGACGTAGTAGGTGTCCTGCAGCTGGATGTCGACCGGAGCGACCGCCAGGATCAGGCCGGTGAAGCCACCCATCGTGAACACGAAGATGAAGCCGACCGCGAACAGCATGGGCGTCTCGAAGGTCATCGAGCCGCGCCACATCGTCGCCAGCCAGTTGAAGATCTTCACGCCCGTGGGCACGGCGATCAGCATGGTCGCGTACATGAAGAACAGCTGGCCGGTCACCGGCATGCCGGTCGCGAACATGTGGTGGGCCCACACGATGAACGACAGGATGGCGATGGAGGCCGTCGCGTACACCATGGAGGCGTAGCCGAACAGGCGCTTGCGGGCGAAGGCCGGCACGATCTGGCTGATGATGCCGAAGGCCGGCAAGATCATGATGTAGACCTCGGGGTGACCGAAGAACCAGAAGATGTGCTGGTACATGACCGGGTCGCCGCCGGCCGCCGGGTTGAAGAAGGCGGTGCCGAAGTGGCGGTCCGTCAGCGTCATCGTGATGGCGCCGGCCAGCACGGGCATGACGGCGATCAGCAGGTAGGCCGTGATCAGCCAGGTCCACGCGAACATCGGCATCTTCATCAGCGTCATGCCAGGGGCGCGCATGTTGAGGACGGTCACGATGATGTTGATCGAGCCCATGATGGACGAGGCGCCCAGGATGTGCATCGCGAAGATGCCGGCGTCCATGGACGGGCCCATCTGCAGCGTCAGCGGCGCGTAGAGCGTCCAGCCCGCGGCGGGCGCGCCGCCGGGCATGAAGAAGCTCGCGACCAGCATGATGGCGGCCGGGATCATCAGCCAGAAGCTGAAGTTGTTCATGCGCGCGAAGGCCATGTCGCTGGCGCCGATCTGCAGCGGCAGCATCCAGTTCGCGAAGCCCACGAAGGCCGGCATGATGGCGCCGAACACCATGATCAGACCGTGCATGGTCGTGAACTGGTTGAACAGCTCGGGGTTGAAGAACTGCAGGCCGGGCTCGAACAGCTCGGCGCGGATGCACAGCGCCAGGATGCCGCCGATCATCAGCATCGTGAAGCTGAACAGCAGGTACAGCGTGCCGATGTCCTTGTGGTTGGTGGCGAACACCCAGCGGCGCCAGCCATGGGGCGCGTGGTGGTCGTGGTGATCGTCGTGCGCATGGTCATCGTGACCACCGACCGCGCCGTGGGGGGGCAGAACTGCACTCATGTGATTTCCTCTGATTCGGCGTTCGGTCGATTACTTGCGCGCGGCCAGCACTTCGGCGGGCTGCACGGTCTGACCCGTCTTGTTGGACCAGCTGTTCTTCGTGTAGGTGATGACGGCGGCCAGATCGGTGTCGTTCAGCTGCTTCCAGGCCGGCATGCCCTTGTCCAGCACGCCGTTCAGCAACACGTTGATCTGCTTGCCCTTGTCCTCGTCCAGCACGATGGGCGACTTGTCCAGCGGCTTGATCGGGCCGGCGCCGGTGCCATCGGCCTTATGGCAGACCGCGCAGTTGGCGGCATAGACCTTCTCGCCACGGGCGATCAGCGCGGCCTGTTCCCAGACCTTGTTCGGATCGTCGGCCTTGGCGGCCATTTCCTTCTTCTTGGCCTCCACCCACTGGGTGTAGTCCTCGGCGGACACCACCTTCACGTGGATGGGCATGTAGGCATGCTCCTTGCCGCACAGCTCGGCGCACTGGCCGTAGAAGTCACCGATCTTCTCGGCCTTGAACCAGGTGTCGCGCACGAAGCCGGGGATGGCGTCCTGCTTCACGCCGAAGGCCGGCACCATCCAGGCGTGGATGACGTCGTTGGCGGTCGTGATGATGCGGATCTTCTTGTCGACCGGCACGACCAGCGGGTTGTCGACCTTCAGCAGGTAGTTGTCGACGGCTTCGGGCTTGCCGGAGTCGGACGCCTCGCGCTGGGCGCTGTCCAGCGTGGCCAGGAAGCCGATGCCCTCGCCCTCGCCCTTCAGGTAGTCGTAGCCCCACTTCCACTGATAGCCGGTGGCCTTGATGGTCACATCGGCGTTGGTCGTGTCCTTCATCGCGACGACGACCTTGGTGGCCGGCAGCGCCATGCCGATGACGATCAGGAAGGGCACCACGGTCCAGGCGATCTCGACACCCACGCTCTCGTGGAAGTTGGCCGACACCGCGCCCTTGGATTTGCGGTGCTTGAAGATCGAATAGAACATGACGCCGAACACCGCCACGAAGATGACGAGGCAGACGACCAGCATCATGTTGTGCAGCCACATCTGGCTGGACGCGATGCGCGTCACGGGCTCGTGCAGGTTCAGCTGATTGACGCCCGGGCCGCCCTTGAGATCGTTCACCGCGAGGGCCGAACCCGCGGCCAGGACCGCCGTCGCCGCCAGGGCTGCCTTGGCCCAACCGCGAGAGGCGCTATGCGCTCGTGCGTTCATCATCGTCATGGTTGTCACTTGTTTTTTCGAAGATCGGCGCCTGCCTCCGGCGCCATGCCGGCGGATGCCGGAGGGGCGTCGGGGACGTCGCAGGCGCAGTGGATCGGGCCCGGCTTGCACCCGACCCTGATAGCAACGCGGGATTTTAGCCCACGGCCCCAGGGGCGGCGTCCAAGCGTAAGTCCGCGTTTTCACTCCCTCGCCGCCCCTGACGCAGCGAAGCGCGCATCGCGTCGACCGAGATGTTGGTTTCTGACGCCACCGTGAGGCGCGGCGCGGCCTTGAACGCGTGGCCGAACACCAGCTCCACGGTCAGTGCCAGGCGGCCTTCGCGATCGCGCAAGCCTTGCAGCTGTTCCAGCAGCTGCGCACGCCAGCGCCGCCCACGCAGGCCGGCGAAGCGGCCGGGCGCGAGGTTGCCGCCCAGCGCCCGCAGATCCTCCAGCAGCCGCTCGGGGCTGGCCCAGGTCAGGGTCAGGCGTTGCTGGTCCATGACGGGGTCGGCAAAACCGGCCTTCAGCACCAGGTCGCCGATGTCGTGCATGTCCCACCAGTCCGGCGCCGGTCGGCCCCAGCCCTGACGGGCGTACAGCGGGCGCAGCTCGACAAAACTGTCAGGCCCCAGGCAGGAGAACATGACGAAACCGCCCACCGCCAGGCTGGCTTGCCAGCGCGCCAGCAGGGCCGGCAGGTCGGACTGGGCATGCAGTGCCATGTTGGACCAGAGCAGTTGCACCTCGGGCCGGGCCGGCAAGGCCTCCACCCGGCCGGACGTCCCGCCCGCCAGGCGCCGCCACCAATTGGGTGCGCGGTCCTGCTCGGCACGGGCGATCAGCGCGGCGTCGTCTTCATGCCACAGCATCTCGGCATCCGGATAGGCCTGACGCAGCAACGCGCCGCTGGCGCCCAATGCCGGCGACACGTCCAGCACGCGGGCCGGCTGCAGCTTGATGAAGGGCAGGCGCTCGGCCATGCGGGCCGCCGCCTCGGCGTGCAGCCAGGGCGGCTGGGCGGCACCAGCGAGACGCGAGGACTGCCGGCGCCGCGCCTCATCATCAATATCCTGGGGCCGCGGCCCCTTGTTTGAAGTGGGGGCCGGTGCCGTCTCGCTCATGGGCTGGTCAGTATATTGAGCCGATGCCGGAGCGACACCCAGCCGTCCCCAAGCCCCCGCTGATCGAAAAGGTGTTGATGCGCTGCGCCGGCCAATGTGCGGTGTGCCGAGCCTGGAGCCACGAGACCATCTGCACCAGCTGTGTGGGCCTCTACGCCCGGCCGCAGCCGCGCTGCTGGACCTGCGCGGCGCGGCTGCCGCCCGAGCTGATGGGCCGGCCCCGGCCGCAGTGCGGGCGCTGCCTCGTGGAGGCACCGCCGCTGGACCGCGCCGTCGCGGCGCTGGACTACCGCTTCCCCTGGGACGGCCTGCTGCAGCACTTCAAATACCACCAGGCGCTGGAACTGCGCGAGAGCCTGCTGGAGCGGCTGAACTCGGCCCTCACCGCCGCCGAGGTCGCCACGCCGGACTGGCTGCTGCCGGTGCCTCTGTCGCCGCAGCGGCTGCGCGAGCGCGGCTACAACCAGTCGCACGAGCTGGCCAAGGCGCTGGCACGGCGGCGCGGCCTGCCCTGCGAGCCCGAGATGCTGCTGCGCGTGCGCCACAACGCCGCCCAGGCCAGCCTGAAGCTGGACGCCCGCACGGCCAATGTGCGCGGCGTGTTCGCCGTCGATCCGCTGCGCGCCTCCAAGCTGCGCGGCAGCAGCGTGGCCCTGCTGGACGACGTGATGACCAGCGGCGCCACGCTGTTCGAGCTGGCCCGCGTGCTGCTGCAGGCCGGCGTCATGAGCGTGCAGGCCTGGGTGGTGGCGCGCACGCCGGAGCCTGGGGATGAATGAGCCCCTCGCCCAGCTCGTCGCGCTGAACGCGGACGAGTCTGGTCGGTCACCCGCGGGGACGGCGATGCACGCGGCATCAAGCCGCGCGCACATCGCCTGACAGGCCGGGCTTGGGGCGGCCCGGCGCTCGGCCCGAATGCGCGCCGATACTGCGGCGATGTTCCACATCGTCCTCGTCCACCCGGAAATCCCGCCCAACACGGGCAACGTGATCCGCCTGGCCGCCAACACGGGCTGCAGCCTGCACCTGATCGAGCCGCTGGGCTTCTCGATGGAGGACCGGCTGCTGCAGCGTGCCGGGCTGGACTACCACGAGTACGCCCGCGTGCAGCGGCACGCGGACTGGGGCGCCTTCCTCGCCACCGAGTCGCCGGACCCGGCACGCATGTTCGCCTTCACCACGCGGGGAAGTCGTCCGTTCGGTGAAGTCCAGTGGCGGGCCGGCGACTGGTTCGTCTTCGGCAGCGAGACGGCCGGCCTGCCGCCCGCACTGCGCGACGGCTTTGCGCTCGAACAACGCGTTCGCCTGCCCATGCGCGAGGGGCAGCGCAGCCTCAACCTGAGCAACAGCGTGGCGGTGGCCGTGTTCGAGGCCTGGCGGCAGAACGGCTACGCGGGCGGGGCCTGACTACTCCGCCCGGGCGTCGCGGCTCATCAGCAGCGCGACGGCCTGGTCGGCGCGCAACCGGCCGCCAAGCAGGGCCACCATGCCCTCGGTGATGGGCATGTCCACATTGGCCGCACGTGCACGCGCCAGCACCGTCGGCGCGCTGTAGACGCCTTCGGCCACATGGCCCAGTCGGGCCAGGATGTCGGGCAATGCCAGCCCCTCGGCCAGCATCAGGCCGACGCGGCGGTTGCGCGACAGGTCGCCCGTGGCTGTCAGCACCAGGTCGCCCAGGCCCGACAGGCCCATGAAGGTCTCGGGCCGCGCGCCCAGCGCCAGGCCCAGGCGCATCATCTCGGCCAGGCCGCGCGTGATCAGCGCGGCCCGCGCGTTCAGGCCCGGGGCGTCGGGGGCCGCGTTCGACAGCCCGTCGCAAACGCCGACCGCAATGGCCAGCACGTTCTTGACCGCCCCGCCCACCTCGACCCCCACGGGGTCGGCCGACGTGTAGACACGCAGCCGCTCACCGTGGAAGGCGTCGACCGCGGCCTGCGCCAGTCCGGCGTCCTCGCTGGCCGCCACCAGCGCCGTGGGCCGGCCCGCGGCGACCTCCTGCGCGAAGCTGGGGCCGGACAGCACGCCGACCTTCATGGCCGGCTGCAGCTCACGCGCGATCTCGTGCCCCAGCTTGCCGGTGCCGGCCTCGAAACCCTTGCACAGCCACAGCACCCGCTGCGTCACCGGCAGCGCCGCCAGCGTCTCGCGCAGGCCGGACATCGGCGTCGCGACGATGGTGAGGCCTTCGGCGGCATGGGCGATGGCTTCGGCACGATCGGCCGTCAGGCCAAGCGCGGCGGGCAACTCGCTGTCAGGCAGGTAGGCCGCATTGCGGCGGCCGGCCCGCATCGCCTCGACCGCTGTGGCATCGCGCGCCCACAGGCTCACGTCGTGGCCGGCGCGGGCGGCCTGGATGGCCAGCGCCGTGCCCCAGGCACCGGCGCCGAGAACGCTGATCTTCATCGTCGTCATGCGCTGGAGTGTCCACCAAGCAAAACGCCCCGCTAGGCGGGGCGTCGTGTGCAGCGTCGCCGCGTCTTCAGTTGACGGCCTGGCCGCCCTGGGCAGCGCGCTGGGCCTGCTGGGCTTCGAACATGGCCTGGAAGTTCACTTCGGTCAGCAGCACGGGCGGGAAGCCGGCGCGGGTGCAGACGTCGGACACGATGGCGCGCAGGTAGGGGTAGACCATCTGCGGGCAGACGATGCCCAGGATGCCTTCGACCTGGTCCTGCGGCACGTTGCGGATCTCGAAGATGCCAGCCTGCTTGGCCTCGACCAGGAACAGCGTCTTGTCGCCGACCTTGGTGTTGACCGTGGCCGTCACGCAGACTTCGAAGATGCCGTCCGTGACGTTCTCGGCCGACAGCGTCAGGTTGATGTCGACCTGGGGCTGCTGCTGTTCCAGCAGGATGTGCGGGGCGTTGGGCTGCTCCAGCGACAGATCCTTCAGGTACATGCGCTGGATCTGGAAAACGGGGGTGCCTTCGGCGGCGGCTTGGATCTCGTCGGCCATGGAAACGGGTCTTTCAAACAAAAGCCCGCGAGCGGCGTGCTGCGGGCGGCGGGGCGGATTATCAGCGCAGGCCCGTGACGGACCCGTGGGGGCTTGCCCGGTCTTGAAATCAGGCCGCCTGGAGCAAGGGCAGCAGTTCGCCGCGCTGGTCCAGCGCGATCAGGTCGTCGCAGCCCCCCACATGGGTGTCGCCGATGAAGATCTGCGGCACGGTGCGCCGGCCCGTCTTGTCCATCATGGCCTGTCGCTCGGTGGGGTTCAGGTCGACGCGGATCTCATCGATCTCGCCGACGCCGCGCTGCTTGAGCAGCATCTTGGCGCGCACGCAGAACGGGCAGACCAGGGTGGTGTACATCTTCACGGGCGCCATTGCCAGACTCCTTACGCGGTTTTCTCAACCGGCAGGCTCGCTTCACGCCAGGCCTTGAAGCCACCCGCCAGCACCTGGGCCTTCTCGTAGCCCAGCTTGCGCAGCATGCCAGCGGCGCGGCCGGCGCGTGCGCCGGTCGGACACACCAACACCAGCGGCAAGGCCTTGTTGGAGGGCAGTTGCTTGTGGCCCTCGATCTGGCCAAAGGGAATGTTGCGTGCGCCGACGGCGTGGCCCTTGGCGAACTCCTCGGGCTCGCTGACGTCGATGAGGACGCCCTTCTCGCGGTTGATCAGCTGCACCGCCTCGGCGGGGCTGACGGCCTTGCCTTGCGAGCCGGACGCCAGCATGGGCCACAGCAGCATGCCGCCGGAGACCAGCGCTGCGAGGATGAGGAACCAGTTTTGAATCAGGAAGTTCAAGCGGACACCGTCGGTGGACTGTCGGAAAAGCCGCCGATTATCCGCGAGCGGGCGCAGCCGTCCGGGCGCGCGCCGCCGGACTCATGACAGCTTGAAGGTCGCGACCGCCTGCTGCAGCGTGACGGCCTGCTGCTCCAGGCTGCTGGCCGCTGCGGCGGCCTGCTCGACCAGCGCCGCGTTCTGCTGCGTCATCTGGTCCAGCTGCACGACGGACGCATTGACCTGGCCGATGCCCTCGCTCTGCTCGCTGGCGGCGGTCGTGATCTCGCCGATGATGTCCGACACACGCTGCACGCTGGAGACGATCTCCTCCATCGTGGAGCCGGCCGCCTGCACCAGGCGCGCACCCGACTCGACCTTGTCGACACTGGCGCCGATCAGGGACTTGATCTCGCGGGCGGCCTCGGCGCTGCGCTGCGCCAGGCTGCGCACCTCGCCGGCCACCACCGCAAAGCCCCGCCCCTGCTCGCCAGCGCGCGCGGCCTCGACCGCGGCGTTCAGCGCCAGGATGTTGGTCTGGAAGGCGATGCCGTCGATGACGCCGATGATGTCGCTGATCTTCTTGGAGCTGGCGTTGATCTCGTCCATCGTCGAGACGACCTGCCCCACCACCTCGCCGCCGCGCTGCGCGACGGCCGCGGCCGAGCTGGCCAGCTGGTTGGCCTGGGCGGCCGCATCGGCGCTCTGGCGCACGGTCTCGGTCAGCACCTGCATGCTGCCCGAGGTCTGCTCCAGCGAACCGGCCTGGCGCTCGGTGCGCTCGGACAGGTCCTGGTTGCCGGCCGCGATCTCGCGCGACGCGACGGTCATGGAGTCGGTGCCCTGGCGCACGTTGGCGACGATGGCCGACAGGCCGCGCGACATGTCGCGCACGGCGGCCAGCAGGCTCTGGTCGGCGCCGGGTGCGACGCGGATGTCCTGCGACAGGTCGCCGTCGGCCATGTGGCGCATCACGTCGCGGGCGTATTCGGGCTCGCCACCCAGCTGGCGCCACACGCCGCCGATGACGAGGAAGGACGCACCGCCCAGCACGCCGACGACGACCAGGCCGCTGATGACGATGGCCCACAGGCTGGACGACACGCCCCGATGGGCCTTCTCCAGCCCGGCGTCGAAGCCCTCGCTGGCCTGCTTGCGAGCGGCCTGCAGATCGGCCTCCAGCGCCTTCAGCGCCGCCTGCATCTTGGGAATGGCACCGGCCTGGTCGCCCTGCTTGATGCCCAGGAACAGCTCGGCGGTCTCGACCGACGCGGCCAGGTAGGCCTCGAAACTCTTGCCCAGCCGGGCACCGGTCTCGGCCTTGCCGTCGATCCTCTGAATCGCAGCGACGAGCTTGCGCAGCGTGGCGGCGCGCTCGCGGGCCTCGTCCAGGCGCTTCTTCTCGCCCTCGGCGACGGCGCTCTGGATGGTGGCGCCCAGCGCCTCCAGCTGGGCCGAGAACTGCGTGGTCGCATCCAGGAACGGGAAGTCGACCTTGCCGACCGAGTCGATCGCATCCGACGTGCGCGAGGAGAACAGCAGCACCACGGCGATGCCGATGGCAAAGATGCCGGCGGCCAATGCAGGCAACAGCCAGATCCGGGTCTTCACATTCATGGTCTGCTCTCCTCGGTTCTCTCAAAAGAACGGGCGCGCCGCACACGCGACGCGCCCATCATCGGGCGGCGCTGGACTTCAGTCGACGGTCAGGACGGCCTTGACGCTGCCATCCAGGGACGATTTCTCGATGTAGCCGATCGCGTCCGGGTTGCCGGCGACGAACTTCTTCACCTCGGCCGAGCTGCCCAGCTCCTTGGGCGGCGTGCCCTTGCCGGAGAACACCAGGCGCGACCACGCGGCCTTGACCTGGGCCGACTGCTTGCCGGTGACCTTGCTGTAGAACTGGTCGCGGACGGCGGCCGATTCGGCCTGGTCCACCGGCGCGGCGGTGGCGCCGCTGGGCAGCGTGGTGGTCTTGCCGAGGAAGATGCCGGAGACCTGGTCGGCCGTCATGCTGGCCAGCGCGCTCTTGGGGTTGACGATCACGACGACCTGGGCCTGGGCGGCGAAGCCTGCGCCCAGCAGGGTGGCGGCGATGGCGATGTTGCGAATGCTCATTTGCTGCGTCTCCTGGCTCAGAACACCGTGTCCACAGCGATGCTGAAGACGTTGACGGTGCGGCTCGCAAAGCCCGGTTGGACCTGGACGAAGAAGGCGTCGCCCGTGGGGCGCAGGCGCTCCACCTGGGCCTTCAGCGCGAAGCTGCGCGCGAAGTCCCAACGCGTGCCGATGGCCACCGTCTTCTGCGCGAGGTGCTGGCTGGCCAGCGTGCCGTCCACGATGGCCTTGAGCTGGGCCAGTTGCGGGGTGACCGGCGTGACGGTGTTGTTGACGTTGTTGCTGACGGACTTGACCTGCGACACCGTCGCGTAAGGCGTCCAGCTGCCGAAGCGGCGACCCACGGTCAGATACCAGCCATCGGTGTCGGGAATGTAGGTGTCCGTGCGGCGCTGCGTGTACTCGGCATTGACCAGCCACTGGCCCTCGTCCCAGGTCAGGCCCACGCCGGTGAAGCTGGCCTTCTTCTCGGTGGCGTCCAGCCGGTTGCCGACGCTGGCAAACGGCGTCGCGCGCAGCGTGGCGACCAGCGTCGCCAGCGAGGCCGACTTGACCGTCAGCTTGCCGCTGGCGTGGCCGAAGCGCAGCGTCAGGCCGGAGTCGGTCTCCAAGGTGGCGTTCACGCCGTACAGCTTCTTCAGCTCCACGTCCGTGCGCTCCACGGTGTCGCTGGACTGGCCGCCGAAGCCCTGCACCGTCAGCGTGCCCAGGCCCAGGTTGGCCTGGTAGCTGACGTCGGCGCCGTCGAAATGGCTGACCGGCACCTGGCCGTAGACGTCCGGCGCCGGACGCAGCGTCGTGTTGGCGAAGCCGACGGCACGGAAGTCCGAGATGGCGAAGAAGGGGGCGCCCATGCGACCCAGACGCACCGACACCGACGGTGCCAGTTGCGCCTTCACGAAGGCCCACTCGACGCCGGGCATGAAGTCGCCGTCGCCGTTGCTCTTGCTCAGCAGCTGCACGGTGCCCGAGAACATCGGGTTGAACTTGGCGCCGAACTGCACGCCCAGCTTGCTGTCCACCTCGGCCGAGCCGTCCTTGTCCGCACCGCGAACCTGGCCCGTGATGGCGTACTGCGCCAGGTCGGTGTTGGTCTTGACCAACCCCAGCGTTGCGAAGCCGGAGACGGTGAAACTGCTGGTTTCATCGGCGGCATGGGCTGCACCGGCGCTCAGCAGGCAGGCGATCAGCGCAGGCAGCACGCGCTGGCGGGGGGACAACTTCATGAACGTCTCCTGGGAAAAAGTCATAAATGGCCGCACCTTTGCGGCAACAACGAAAATCTTAGGGCCAGGTCTTGAGGAAATGCGGGTTACCACCAAGACGAACGCGCACTCATTCACGGTCGAACCCAATTGCCATGCGGCCGATCAAGCTCTCCCTACAATTTCCGATTCGTTTTCGCAACACAGAAGGCCCATGTACAAGCTCGTCCTCATCCGCCACGGCGAATCGACCTGGAATTTGGAAAACCGCTTCACCGGCTGGACCGATGTGGACCTGACGCCCACCGGCGTGGAACAGGCCAAGCAGGCGGGCCGCCTGCTGAAGGAAGCCGGCTACGACTTCGATATCGCCTACACCTCGGTGCTCAAGCGCGCCGTGTGGACGCTGTGGCACTGCCTGGACCAGATGGACCGCACCTGGCTGCCCGTGCACCACGCCTGGCGCCTCAACGAGCGCCACTACGGCGCGCTGCAGGGCCTGAACAAGGCCGACATGGCCAAGCAGTACGGTGACGAGCAGGTGCTGATCTGGCGCCGCAGCTACGACACGCCGCCGCCGGCGCTGGAAGCGACCGACCCGCGCAGCGAGCGCGCCGACCGCCGCTACGCCGGCCTGGCCGAAGGCGACGTGCCGCTGACCGAGTGCCTGAAGGACACGGTCGCCCGCGTGCTGCCGTTCTGGAACGACACCGTCGCGCCCACCATCAAGTCGGGCCAGCGCGTCGT
Source organism: Roseateles sp. (assembly GCA_036401055.1). GTDB lineage: Bacteria > Pseudomonadota > Gammaproteobacteria > Burkholderiales > Burkholderiaceae_C > Pelomonas. Next base: position 13,732 of record DASWWC010000072.1, on the reverse strand, counting down.
CATCGCCGCGCACGGCAACAGCATCCGCGCGCTGGTGAAGTACCTGGACAACATCGCCGACGACGCCATCGTGGGCGTCAACATCCCCAACGGCATCCCGCTGGTCTACGAGCTGGACGAGAACCTCAAGCCCATCAAGAGCTACTACCTGGGCGACGCCGAAGCCGCCGCCAAGGCCGCGGCCGCCGTGGCCAATCAGGGCAAGGCCTGATCCACCTTTGAGACGACCTCGTCGACGCCGGTCCACTCGGGCCAGCGTCGCAGCACCGTCACCGTCGAGCCCCAGGGCGCCCAGCGCCCGGGGTCCGTCGGCCCCAGCACGCTGAGCAGCCGCGCGCCCACGCCGGCGGCCATGTGGGCCGGCCCGGTGTCGTTGGCCACCACCACGCCGGCCAGCTGCAGCAGCGCGTTGTAGGTGCCCAGCGCCACGCCATCCAGGCGCAGCGCATCCGGGTAGAGCTGCTTCGCGCCCTCCACCTCCGCCGGCCCCGGCACGATGACGACGGCGCGGCCGTTCGCTTTCAGGCGCCGCACGAAGTCCGGGAAGGCCGGCCAGCTGCGGTCCAGGAACTCCACGCGGCCGTTGGCAAAGGGGCAGATCAGCACGAAGCGCCTCGGCTCCACGCCCAGTGGCGCCAGCAGCGCCCGCGCCGCATCGCGCTGGGCCTCGCTGACCTTCATGCGGATGTCGGCCGGCGGCTCGGCCTGCACGCCCAGGAAGTCGCAGGCCAGCTCCCAGTACTCCTGCAGCGTGTGCCGCCCCTCGCGGCGCGGATGGCCGCGCCTGAGCAGCCAGGTGCGGCCGTCGCCGGCGTGGCCCTCCGCCTTCAGGCCGGCCAGCCGCGCATCCAGCGCCGCCGAGAAGGCATAGGGCAGCAGCAGCGTGTTGGAGCGCCGGTCGAAGCCCGGGTCCTCGGCACGCAGCCGCTGCCGCAGCGCGCGCAGCTGGGCAATGCGCCCGCGCAGGTCGCCGGGCCGCACATGCACCGCCCAGCCCTCGGCCTCCAGCAGCCCGCGCGCCCAGCCCTTGCCCACCAGCTCCAGCCGGTAGCCGTGCTGCTCCAGCAGGCGCAGCGCGGGAATGCTCAACACCGTGTCACCCACGAAATTTCGCAGGCGCACGACCAGGGGGCGGGCTTCTATCATCGGCGGCTCATGCACAGTGGCGCGGGATTCTGCCCGTGCGAGAAGACACCCCATGCCCGAGATCACCCTGCCCTCCTCCGCCGAAGTCATCGCCGCCCACGATGCAGCGCTGTCCTCGGCACCCATGGCCGTCGATGCCAACGACGTGCGCGGCTGGGTCGCCGTCAACCACTTCCACAACCGCAGCCTGTGGGCTCAGGAAGACCTGGCCCGCCGCACGCAGGCGCCCGACGCCGAGATCGTCGCCAACAAGCGCGCCATCGACCGCCACAACCAGGCCCGCAACGACGCCATCGAGCGCATCGACGAGTTCCTGCTCAGCGCGCTGGGCCTGGTCGATCCCGCCACCATCGCCAGCGCCCTGCCCGTCTCGACCGTGGCGCCCGGCGCACGGCTGAACAGCGAGACGGCCGGCTCCATGCTGGACCGCATCTCCATCCTGGGCCTGAAGATCGCCGCGATGCGCGAGCAGACACTGCGCGCCGACGTGGACGACGCCCACCGCCAGGCCTGCAGCGAGCGGCTGCAGCGCCTCGTCCAGCAGCGTGCGGACCTGGGGCAGTGCTTTGACGAACTGCTGGCCGACGCACGCGCCGGGCGGGCCTACTTCAAGGTCTACCGCCAGTTCAAGATGTACAACGACCCGCGACTGAACCCGGCGCTGGTGGCCGAATCCAAGTGATCCCGCCCCGCTTCGCAGCGAACCTGGACTGGCTCTACGCGGAGCACGCCTACCTCGACCGCCCGGGCGCCGCGCGGGCCGACGGGTTCACGGCGGTCGAGCTGCAACAGCCGCACCTGCACGATGTCGACGCCCTGACGAGCCGACTGAGCGGGTTGCGCGTCGTGCTCATCAACGCGCCGTCGGGCGACTGGGCGGCGGGTGAACGCGGCCACGCAGCGCTGCCGGGCCAGCAGCCGCGCTTCCGCGACGCGACGCTGCGCGGGCTGGACCTGGCCACCAGGCTGGGGGCGGCGCGCGTGCACCTGTTGTCCGGCCTGGCCGACGACACGTCCGAGACGCGTGCCACCTGGCTGGACAACCTCGGCTGGGCCGCCCGGCAGTCGGCGCTGCCGCTGGTCGTCGAGCCCATCAACCGCCGCGACATGCCGGGCTACTTCCTGCATCGCCAGGCCCAGGCGCTGGACCTGCTGACCACGCTCAATGTGCCGCACGTGCAGCTGCAGCTGGACCTCTACCACTGCCGCGTCGCCGAGGGCGAGTCGCTGACGCATCTGGGCCGCGCGCTGGAGCTGGGCGTCCTGGGCCATGTGCAGGTCGCCGGTGAAGCCGGCCGCCACGAGCCCGGAACCGGCGAGTACGCCGCCGAACTCGCGCTCCTCGCCGAGCGCGGCTGGCCCGGCGCCGTCGGCCTGGAATACCGGCCTCGTGCCGGCACCTCGGCCGGGTTGGACTGGCTGCGCTAGGGCTGCTGCAGCAAGCCACAGCTCGTGCTCAAACAAAAGGCCTGGGCCCGGTGTACGACCGAGCCCAGGCCTTGCGCCAGGACCGTGGGATCGCTCTTCGCGATAGTCAGGTCAAGGCAGATTTGCAGAGAACGCTGTTCAGCGCGTGCGACGCCTTCCGACGCCAGCCAGGCCCGCAACAGCCAAGCCGACCAGTGCGAGGCTGCCGGGTTCGGGCAGCCGTCCCACATCGGCCGACACGAAGTCGACCAGCTCACCACCATTGAGCAGGTTGCTCTGCACCCAGTCGACGTAGACCAGGCCATTGCGAGAGGACGAGCCGATGTTGAAGTTCATGCGCACGACGTCATAGTCGTTCGCGTCGTCGAACAGAAAACCCCAGGTGCCGTCCAGCGCCCAATCCGCCAGGGTCTTCTTCGGCCCGCCACCGCCTGGCGCACCCGATCCATAGAGCAAGAAGTCGCCCACCGTGGAGGAAACGGTCTCGGTCAACCAGGTGTTCGGATTGGCAGGGTTGATGTCGGGATCGGCGTGCGCGAACGTGAAGTAGCAGGCCTGGGTACCCGTCGCACCGCAATTCGACAACCCGTTGGTGACGGCGATGCCGAAGGAGACGGTGCGCAGCGTGGAGTTCGGGTCCGAATAGGAGCGATAGCTGGCCGTGAACAGCCGGTCCAGCAGCGCTGACGCGGAGGCCATGCCGCCGGCGTCCAGCAAGCCGATGTCGGATTTGCCCGAGTTGCTGCTCGTGCCGTCCAGGCGCACGGCGCCATTGCCATTCAGCGTGCCGGTGGGTGTGGCATCGGGGTTGGCGCCTGCGGCATCGGGCACGACCTGGCCCTCACCCACGAACTTGATCTGCGCATTGATCTGCGTCGGATCTGCCGGCGTACCGGCGATGTTCCGGGTGTCGCCGGAAGCCCAGCCGCCGACCCCGAGTCCGTTCACCAGCGTCGGGGCAGCTTGGGTCACGCCGGCGAAAGCCAACAAGACTGCAGTGAGCGATACGTTCGCAAAGGAAGCTCTCATTCACGGTCTCCAAAATTGTTGTGTTGGGCATTCGCCCCATGTCGTATCAATCAGATACGGCATGAACATATGGAAGCAAATCTTGCGCCAAGATGTCTACCAAGCAAGAAGCTCAGTATTGGCAACGAGTTAGCAGCAGAGCTTTCTTTCCCAAGAGATCTTCGGCCGCGCTGCTGTCAAAGGAAGCGACAGCGGGTTTACGCGGATCAGCCGGGCTCATTCGTGCAGCGAATGGAGATGCGATGGCCGGCGCGGGCCCATCGTCTTTCGCCCACACCAACACCCGTCGCGATGGGTCGGCTTCAGCCCAGCTTTGCCGAGATCAGGCCGCGCAGCGCCTCGCCCAGCGCGCGCCGGTCGCGGCCCTCGGGCGCCATGCTGGGCAGGATCTGCACCGCAATGCCCAGCCGGCGCGCACAGGCGATGCGCCACAGGCTCTGCACCAGCGTCGTGCCGCCTATGAAGCGTGCCGACGTGCTGAAACGCTCGCCCGGCTCGTGCCAGCGCAGCACCAGCGGCAGCACGTCCGCATCCACCGACACAGCCGCCTGCAGCAGGTTGGCATGGAAGGGCAGCAGCTCGGGCCCGGGGCCGGTCGTGCCCTCGGGAAAGAAGGCCACGCAGTCTCCGCCCTGCAACGCAGCCGCGGCCTGGTGCACCACGCGCAGCGCGTCGCGCTTGCTCTCGCGCTCGATGAACAGCGTGCCCGCCCCCTCCACCAGCGCGCCCACCAGCGGCCAGTGCTTCACGTCGGCCTTGGAGACGAAGCGCGCCTGCGGCAGCACGGCGTGCACGGCCGCGATGTCCAGCCAGGACACGTGGTTGGCCACGATCAGATGGCCCGCCGGCAGCGCCTGGCCCTCGACCGCCAGCTCAATGCCCAGGATGCGCAGCGTCTTGGCCGACCACCACTGGACGAGCTGGTGCCGCTCGGTCGCCGTGAGCAGCTCGAAGCGGCGCCGGACAATCCACAGCCCGTGCAGCACATGCGGCACCAGGCGCGTCAGCCGCCCCGCGGCGACCAGGCCTCTCATGCGCCCGTGCCCGCCTCGTAGGCGATGTGCCCCGCCACCAGCGTGCAGCGCACGCGCGCCGGCAGCTCGAAGCCGCTGGACGCGTAGGCGAACGGCGTGTGCTTGCCCTGGCTGGCGAGCTGGTCGGGCGTGACGGCCCAGCTGGCGCCGGCGTCGAACACGCAGACGTCGGCCACACCGCCCTCCACCAGCCGGCCCGCGCTGGCCGCCAGCGAGCCCAGTGCCGGGCCCATCACGCGCACCGGCTCGGACGTAACCACCGCCAGCGCGCGCTGCAGCGGCAGCTCCGAGTCACGGGCCCAGCGCATGGCCAGGCTCAGCAGCAGCTCCAGCCCCGTGGCGCCGGGCGTTGCCTCGGCGAAGGGCACGGCCTTCTCGTCGACGGTGACGGGCATGTGGTCGGACACCAGCGCGTCCAGCGTGCCGTCGGCCAGGCCGGCGCGTAGCGCGTCGCGGTCGCGGCCCTGGCGCAGCGGCGGCGTCAGGCGCATGGCGGAATCGAAGTAGCCGATGTCCACGTCGCTGAGGTGCAGCGAATTGATGGACACGTCGGCCGTGACGGGCAGGCCCTCGCGCTTGGCGGCCCGCACCAGCTCCACGCCAGCCGCGCTGGAGATGCGGCACAGGTGCACGCGGGCGCCGGTGGCGCGCACCAGCTCGAAGAGGGTGTGCAGCGCGATGGTCTCGGCCGCGACCGGCACGCCGGACAGGCCCAGCCGCGTCGCGACAGAGCCGCTGGCCGCCACACCGCCACCCAGCCACGCATCCAGCGGGCGCAGCCACACGGTGTAGCCGTAGGTGGCCGCGTACTGCAGCGCACGGTTCAGCACCTGGGTGTCCTTGATGGGCACTTCAGCTTGCGAGAAGCCGATGCAACCGGCCTCGGTCAGCTCGGCCATCTCGGTCAGCGCCGCACCGCCCAGCTGGCGCGTCAGCGCGCCGAGCGGGAACAGCCGGCAGCGGCTCAGCTTGCGGGCGCGGAACTTCAGCATCTCGACCAGGCCGGGCTCGTCCAGCACCGGGTCGGTATCGGGCGGGCAGACCAGGCTGGTCACGCCGCCGGCCGCAGCCGCGGCGAGTTCGCTCTCCAGCAGGCCTTCATGCTCATGGCCGGGCTCGCGCAGGCGGGCGCACAGGTCGACGAGGCCGGGTGCCACGATGAGGCCGCTGGCGTCCAGCGTGCGGTCGGCGCGGAAGTCGGACACGTCGCCCAGGTGCACGATGCGGCCGTTGGCGATGGCGAGGTCGCCGGTGCGGTCGAGCTTGGAGGCCGGGTCGATGAGGCGGCCGTTCTTGATCAGGATCTTCATGCTTCGTTCCCTGCGAGGATGGCCATGACAGCCATTCGGACAGCGATGCCGAATGTCACTTGGGGCAGGATCACGCTGCTCTTGCCGTCCGCCACCTCGGACGCGATCTCCACGCCGCGGTTGATGGGCCCCGGGTGCATGACGATGGCGTCCGGCTTGGCCAGCGCCAGCTTGTCCGGCGTCAGGCCGAAATGCTTGAAGAACTCGCCGCTGCTGGGCAGCATGCCGCCGTTCATGCGCTCGTTCTGCAGGCGCAGCATGATGATGACGTCGGCGTCCCTCACGCCCTCGGCCATGTCGTGGCAGACGCGCACGCCCATGTCGCGCAGGTCGCCGGGCACCAGCGTCTTGGGGCCGACCGCGCGGATCTCGGGCACGCCCAGGATGTTCAGCGCGTGGATGTCCGAGCGGGCCACGCGCGAGTGCACGATGTCGCCCACGATGGCCACCGTCAGGTTGCGGAAGTCCTTCTTGAAGTGCCGGATCGTGTACATGTCCAGCAGGCCCTGCGTCGGGTGCGCGTGGCGGCCGTCGCCGGCGTTGACGACGTGCACGTGCGGCGCGCAGTGCTGGGCGATCAGGTGCGGCGCGCCGCTCTCGCTGTGGCGCACGACGAACATGTCGGCGTGCATCGCGCTGAGGTTGGCCACCGTGTCCAGCAGCGTCTCGCCCTTGGCGGTGGAGCTGCGCGCGATGTCCAGGTTGATGACGTCGGCCGACAGGCGCTTGGCGGCGATCTCGAAGGTGGTGCGGGTGCGCGTGCTGTTCTCGAAGAACAGGTTGAACACCGACTTGCCGCGCAGCAGCGGCACCTTCTTGACCTCGCGGTCGTTGACGGACAGGAAGCTGCCGGCGGTGTCCAGGATCTGCTCGATGACCGCGCGCGGCAGGCCTTCGACGGACAGCAGGTGGATGAGTTCGCCGTGCTTGTTGAGCTGAGGGTTGCGTTTGCTGAGCATCACTTCACCTCGAACGCGAATCGTCGGTCTTCATTGCGCACCAGGCGCAGGCTCTGGTCGGCGTCGAGCGTCACCCGGGCGGCCGAAAAGGCCGGCTCGATCGGCAGCTCGCGCCCGCCGCGGTCCACCAGCACGGCGAGCTGCACGCGCGCCGGGCGGCCGAAGTCGAACAGCTCGTTGATGACGGCACGCGTCGTGCGGCCGGTGTAGAGCACGTCGTCGATCAGCAGGATGTCGCGGCCGTTCACGTCGAACGGCAGCTGGGTGTGGTCGGCCTTGGCCATGCCGCGCGAGCCGAAGTCGTCGCGGTGCATGGCGCTGGAGATGGTGCCGGACGCCACGCCGAGATCGGCCGCCAGCCGCTCGGCCAGCCAGGCGCCGCCGCTCCAGATACCCACCAGGGCGGTGTCGGCGCTCAGCAGTCGCTGCACGCCTTTTTTGAGCTCGAGGTACAGGGCCTCGGCATCCAGCTTGAGGTCGCTCATGGATGTTCTCTGAAAAATTGTTCGAGGATCAGGGCGGCGGCGGCGGCGTCCACATCGTGTGCGCCTTCGGCCTCGGCTTCCACGCTCGTGTAGCGCTCGTCCACCTCGAATACCGGCAGGTGGTAGCGCCCGGCCAGCCGGCGGCCGAAGTTCTGCGCCTTGGTGGTCATCTCGTGCGGCGCGCCATCGGGGTGGCGCGGCACGCCGATGACCAGTGCGTCAGGCTGCCAGGTCTTGACCAGGGCGGCGATCGCGTCGAAGTCGCCGCCCTTGATCGTGCCGCGCGGCTCGGCCGCGCCGAGCAGGCGCGTGCCGCTGGCCACGCCGATACGGCGCAGGCCAAAGTCAAAAGCAAGAAAGGACTGGAGGCGGGACGCGTCAGCCACGGCGGGCATCACGCATGCCCCGCGTCGGCGCTGAGCATGCGCGGGTCCACGCCCAGCAGCGCCAGCGCGCGCTCATAGCGCAGCTCCACCGGCGTGTCGAAGATGATCGACGGCGAGGCGTCCACCGTCAGCCAGCCGTTGCGGCCGATCTCTTCCTCCAGCTGGCCGGCGGCCCAGCCGCTGTAGCCCAGCGTCACCAGCAGCTTCTTGGGGCCGGCCCCGTTGGACAGCGCCTCCAGCACGTCGCGGCTGGTGGTCATCTCCAGGCCGCCGGGCACGGCCAGCGTGGCGTTGTAGTGGTTGCCCTCGGCGTCCAGCGGCTCGTGCAGCACGAAACCGCGGTCGGTCTGCACCGGGCCGCCGTAGAACACCAGCGTCTCGGCCAGCGGGTCCGAGGGCGGGCTCAGCTCCACCTTCTCGAACAGCGTGCCCAGCGTCAGCGTGGTCGGCTTGTTGACGACCAGGCCCAGCGCGCCGTTGTCGTTGTGCTCGCACAGGTAGACGACCGTCCCTGCGAAAGCCTCGTCGGCCATGCCCGGCATGGCGATGAGGAACTGGTTGGTCAGGGAAATCCGTTCGGCGGCCATGAGGGCATTTTATTCTGCCGGCATGGACAAGCCCCTGAACCGTGCCCTCGTCTGGTTTCGCCGCGATCTGCGCGTGGACGACCAGGCCGCGCTGTACCACGCCCTGAAGAGCGCGAAGCAGGTGTTCTGCGCCTTCGTGCTGGACCGCGACATCCTGGACGCCCTGCCCCGCCAGGACCGGCGCGTCGAGTTCATCCTGGCCTCGCTGCAGGTGCTGGACGAAGACTTGCGCCGGTTGGGCGGCGCGTTGATCGTGCGCCATGGCTGCGCCGCCGACGAGATCCCGCGGCTGGCGGCCGAGCTGGGCGTGCAGGCGGTGTTCGCCAACCACGACGACGAGCCGCAGGCGTTGCGGCGCGACGCGCTCGTCGCCGAGCGGCTGGGCGGCTTCCACACCGAGCTGCGCACGTTCAAGGACCACGTCATCTTCGAGCGCCGCGAGGTGATGACGGCCGTTGGCGGCCCCTACGGCGTGTTCACGCCCTACAAGAACGCCTGGCTGCGCAAGGTGGACGACTTCTACCTGAGCAGCTATCCGGTCGAGCGCCATGCCGGCGCGCTGGCGCCCACGCCGCTGGCGGCGGGCGTGCCGGCGCTGGCCGACATCGGCTTCCAGCCCGCCGGGCTGATCGAGCATGTGGGCCGCGGCAGCCGCGGCGCCGAGGCGCTGCTGGAAGACTTCCTGGACCGCATCGGCGACTACGACCGCAAGCGCGATTTCCCGGCCGTCAAGGGCCCCAGCTACCTCAGCGTGCACCTGCGCTTCGGCACGGTCTCCATCCGCCGGCTGGCGCGCATCGCGCACGAGCTGATGCAAGGAGGTGACCATGGTGCCGAGGTGTGGCTGTCGGAGCTGATCTGGCGCGACTTCTACCACCAGGTCATGCACCACCACCCGCATGCGATGAGCGCGGCATTCCGGCCGGAATACGACGCCATCGAATGGGAAACCGGCGAGCACGCGGACCGACTGTTCGCCGCCTGGTGCGAGGGCCGTACCGGCTACCCGCTGGTGGACGCAGCCATGCGCCAGCTGAAGTCAACCGGCTACATGCACAACCGCCTGCGCATGGTGACGGCCAGCTTCCTGAGCAAGGACCTGGGGCTGGACTGGCGGCGCGGCGAGGCCTGGTTCGCCGAGCAGTTGCTGGACTTCGACCTCGCCGCCAACAACGGCGGCTGGCAATGGGCCAGCAGCAGCGGCTGCGACGCCCAGCCCTATTTCCGCATCTTCAACCCCACCGCACAGAGCGAGAAGTTCGATGCCGAGGGCCGCTTCATCCGGCGCTACTGCCCTGAACTGGCCGGCCTGGATGCCAAGGCCATCCACGCCCCCTGGGAACGCGCGCCGCTGGCGATGCAGGGCGTGGACTACCCGCGCCCCATCGTGGACCACGCCGTCGCGCGCGAACGCACGCTGGCGCGCTATGCGGTCGTCAAGAGCCGCGCCCTGCCTCAGAAATAGGTCAGCGTGACGTTGATGGTGTCGGCATAGCTGCCCGGCACCGCCGTCAGCTGGCGGCCGGGGATGCGGCCATAGACCCAGAAGGTCTGGGCCGGCGACAGGCCCAGCACGTCCAGCGTGACGCCGGCGCTGATCAGCTGCGAGGCGGCGCTGCCGTCGCCCCAGATCGTCGTGTAGGACGCGTCGGTGTAGAGGTTGTAGGCCAGCGTGTTGATGCCGCTCTTCATGCGGCGGTTGACATAGCTGCCGCTGCCCCCGGCGCTGATGGCGATGTTGAACGGGATCAGCAGGCCCGCCACGCCGCCGCACTGCACCCTGACGCTGCCGGTGCTGTCGGTGTTGCCGAAGGCCAGCGGGTTGTAGCTGCCGAAGGCGACGTTGGTCGTCGTCACGCCGCAGCTGCAGACAGCCGGCAGGCACAGCGCCCGCGCCGGACCGCACCAGGCGAGCAGCGTCAACAGCAGCACAAGCAGGGATCGGGTCATGGCGTCACCGGCAGATCAGGGTGCCCAGATCGGGCAGATCATCGCCGCTGGCGGGCGGCAGGTCGAACTCGAACGCGCACTGGCCGTCGGGCCAGCGCGCCTGCACGCGGTTGCGCCCGGCCGCCAGGCCGGCCACGAAGCTGCGGCCGCTGAGGCCGACCGGGAACTGCTTGGCATGGCCGGCAGGCTGCAACCAGGTGCCCGGCGGCAGCGCCGTGCCGGCGGCGTCGATGAGCTGCAGCGTCGCCGACCGCCCGCGCTGCACCGGGAACTCGATGCGCGCCGCGCTGCGGGCCGCCGGCGTGAGCTGGATCTCCAGCGCCTGCAGCTCCACGTCCATCGGCAGGTCGGACGCAAGGATGCCCACGCGGTTGGGCTGGTAGCCGCGCAGGCCCGACACGAAGGCGCGGCCGCGCGCGTCCGTGCGCGCCACGGTCTGGTTGTCCTGCGTCACGCGCACGCCCGCGTGGCCGCCCACGTCCACCACCGCGATGCCGCCCTCGATGCGCCGGCCGGCAAACAGGCTGCCATCCACCCACGCCAGGCCGCCGCTGGCGCCCACGCGGGTCTCGACGTCGCGGCCGCGCCGCGCCACGCCGCCGTTCAGCACCGCCTGCTCGCCCTGCCACTGCGCCTGCGCCCGCTGGCGCCCGCCGCTCTCGGCCAGCAGCTGGTAGCCCAGGCCCGAGCCGAAGGCGGGGTTGCGCTGCACCTGGGCTTGCAGCAACGTCTGGTGGCCGCCGTCCAGCGCGCGCTGGCGCTGCAGGCTGACGCCGGCGCCGTGGCGCTCGTCCAGTGCGCGGCTCCAGCTCAGGCCCACGGTGGTGCCGCTGCCGCCGCGGACGAAGTCGCGCAGCACGATGAGGCCCAGGTAGCCCCAGCCGCCCAGGTCGCGGCCGTAGTTAATCTGCGCCAGCTTGCTCTCGAAGCGGCCGCCACGCTGCTGGGCCCAGCTCACGCCCACCGAGTGCCCGCGCCAGGCGGTGCCGGCCGACGCGGTCAGCACCGTGCGCGGCGCCGTGCCGTCCGCCAGCCCGAGCTGGCTGAAGCGCGGGCTGGCGTGGCGCAGCTGCACGCCACCACTCCAGTCGCGCGCCTGGCGGTCCAGGCCCGCCATCAGCATCCAGCCCGCGCCGACGTCGCGGGAATGGCTGACCACCGCGGCCGCGCTGGCCGTGCCCAGGCTGGGCCACAGCATCCACCCGCCGGCCCCCACGGCCTGCTGGTGACTGCTGGCCTCCACGCGCAGCTCGCGCGTGAAGCGATCGGTGACGCCGCGGCGGTGGGTCAGGCTGGCCATCGCGCGGCCGTAGCGGTTGCTGGCCAGCCCATAGTCCTCGCGCTCGGCGCCCACATCCACGCTGATGGCGCTCAGGCCCGGCTTCAGCAGCGCGGGGCTCACGTAATAGGGCGTGATGACCACCTGCTCGCGGCCCAGCAGGTCGCGCACGACGGTGCGTATCTCGCCCTGGCCGGTGACGACGGGCAGCTCGCTGAGATCGAAGGGCCCGGCCTGCAACCGGCTCTGCAGACGCTGGCTGTTGTTGACGTAGACATCCAGCGTGGACGGCAGCGCCGCCTCGCCGCGCAATGCCGGCAGCGGAAAGCTCAGGAAGCCGGGCTGCAGCGAGAAGTCCGTGCCCCACTGCACGCCGCCATAGCGCAGCGCCCGGCCCCAGGCGCCGGCCTGGCTGATGCTGTCGCCCACGCGCAGCCGCGCCAGCCGCGCGGGGTCGTCGCGCTGCCAGCGCGTGTCCAGCCGCACGCCGCGGCCCTCGCTGCGCGCCAGGCCGGTGCTGCTGAAGTCACCGACGGGGCTGAACAGGCCGAACTCCCACAGCGCGTCGGCCATGGCGCGGCTGCGCGTGCGGGTCTGCCACTGGGCGTCGTAGTTGACGAAGGGGGCCCAGGCCGACGGCTGCGTCACGCGCGGCATGCCGGGCGACAGGTCCACGCGCTGGCCCAGGAAGGCCGAGGCGGGTGCGTCGACCTCCAGCGTCTGGGTGGCTTCATCGATGCGCCAGCGCAGCGGGCCGGCCATGGCCAGCAGCACATGCTGCTCGCCGTCGAGGACGCGGGTGCCGGCGGTGGGCAGGCGCAGGTGCATCTCGTCCCAGTGGGACTGCGGGATGGCCAGACCCTCGGCCAGGCGCACGGCACGCAGCATGCCGTCCTGGGGCACGCCGTTGACGCGCAGCGCCAGCAGCAGCGTCTCACCCCAGTTCACGCGCGACTGCGGGCCGGCCGGCTGAGCACCGGCCGTGGCGGCCGCCAGCAGCGCCGCCGCGAAGGCCGCGCAGGCGAAGTTCAGGGCTTGACCTCGCGGGGCTCGTTCAGCGCCACGGTCTGCAGCCCCTGGTCGGTCTGCACCATGACCTGCGTGGCCTTGTCATGCGCCGGCAGCCGGAAGCTGCGCTGCTCGCCGGGGAAGATGACCGACTGGCTGCCCTTCTGCGCCAGCGAGGCCAGCGCCGTGCCGCCCTCGCCCTGCAGCCGCAGCTCGCCGACCTTGAGGTGCACGTTGCCGGTGTTGGACACCTGAGCCAGCAGCTCGCCGTTGGCGGCGCGGCTGACCTGCCATTGCTCGCTGCGCCTGACCTGCGCCGGCGCCACGTAGACCGGCACGCGCAGCGCCACCAGCACGCGCACGCTGCCGGCCACGTTCAGCGCGTCTGACGGGCGCGGCATCGGCACCTCGCGCAGCACGATGCGGTAGGTAGCCTCCTGCTCCAGTTGCTGGACGCGGCGCAGGCCCAGGCGAAGCACCTGGGTCTGGCCGGGCTGCACGGTGAACACCGGCGGATTGACGATGAGGTCGGCGGTGGGGGCGTCCACGTCGATGCCGCCCACGCGATTCCAGGCGATGGCCTCGGCCTGCATCAGCACCGGCTCCTGGCCGTTGTTCATGACCTGCACCGTGGCGCGGTCATTCGCGCGGTCCAGCTTGACGGTGACGGGCATCAGCGTCACGTCGGCGGCCCGCACCGAGAAGGACCACAGCGACACCAGCAGGTACAGGCCCAGCCGCTTGAGAAAGCGCGTCATGGCTAACTCCCTTCAGTAGCTGACCGTGACGGTCACGGTGTCGGTGTAGCTGCCCGGGACGACATTGGCAAGTGAGGGCAGGCGGCCATAGATGGTCAGCGTCTGAGCGCTGCCCGTGCCGGTGCCGGCGGAAGTGCTGCTGCTGGAGGTGCCATCGCCCCAGACGCTGGAGCGGCCGGCGTCCAGGTAGAGCTGGTAGGCCAGCGTGTTGCTGCCGCTCTTCATCAGGCGCGAGCCGAAGTTGGACGCGCCGCCCGCGTTGCTGCCGGCGTTCAGCGCCACCGTGTACGGCGTGGTGTTGGTGCACTGCACCGTCAGCGTGGAGTTCGCGTCCAGCGGCGTGGCCGTGGCCAGCGGGTCGATGGCGGAGCCG
>DASWWC010000071.1:0-4281 GCA_036401055.1 Roseateles sp. | reverse complement strand
CGTCGAAGCGCTCGCGGGAGAAGGGCTTGAGCAGGTAATCCACCGCGTGGAGCTCGAAGGCCGTCAGCGCATGCTGGTCGTAGGCCGTCGTGAAGATGATGCGCGGCTGGTGGGCATCGCCCTGCAGCGCCTGCACAACCTGAAGGCCGGTCAGGCCGGGCATCTGGATGTCGGTCAGCACCAGGCCGGGCTTGAGGGCGCGGATCTGCGCCAGCGCATCCTCGCCGTCCTCGCAGACCGCCACCAGGCGCAGCCCCGGGGTGGCCTTGACCCAGTCGGCGAGCGCCTCGGCGGCCAGGGGTTCGTCTTCTGCGATCAGTACGGTGGTGGTGCTCATGTCTGGGGAATGAAGAGATCGACGCGGAACCCCGCGCCAGGGGCCGTGTGGATGCGCAGTCGCGCCTGGCCGTCGTAGTCCAGCGAGAAGCGCTTCTTCAGCGCCGCCAGGCCCACCCCGCGGCGCTGGCCGGGCTTGGGCTCCAGCGCCTCGGGCTCGCAGCCCGGGCCGTCATCCGCCACGGCCAGGTCCAGACCGTGGTTGAGCGCGTTGCGGCGCGCGCTGATCGTCACGCGGCCACCGCCCTTGCGCGGCGCCACGGCGTGCAGGATCGAGTTCTCAACCAGCGGCTGCAGCGTCAGCGGCGGCAGTTCATCGGCCATCACGCGCTCCTCCAGATCCCAGTCCACGCGCAGCCGCGTGCCCAGACGCAGGGCCTCCAGGGCCAGGTAGTCGCGCAGGAAGTCGATCTCGTCGGACAGCATCACGCGGTCCTCGGCGCCACGCTTGGTGTCCAGCACGTAGCGCAGCATGGAGGCGAATTTCAGCAGCGCCGCCTCGGCGCCGGCGGGGTCCTTGCGGGTCAGCGCGATCAGCGAGTTCAGCGTGTTGAACAGGAAATGCGGGTTCAGCTTGCCGCTGATCGCCGACAACTCGGCCTTGGCCAGCGCGCTCTCGGCCTGGGCCGTGGCCACGGCAGCCGCGCGCGCCGCGCGCGCCTGCAGCACGGCCGTGAAGGCCGTGGCGATGGTGGCGTAGACGACGATGCCCCAGACAGAGCGCCACAGCAGGCCGGCCAGCAGCACGGCGCCGGCATGGTCGGTACCGAACAGCGCGGCGTTGACAGCGAACTCCCCGGCCTGCCACAGCGCCGCGAAGCTGATGGCCGCCATGACGTGCGCCAGCGCCGTCGCGGCCGGACCGCTGTCCGAGGCATGAAGGCGGCGCGCCACCGGCCACACGGCGACGCCCAGCAGCATGGGCGCCCACAGCATGGTGGTCGCCTGGTAGACGGCCAGCCAGAAGGGGTCCAGGCCGCGGTCGAATTCGCTGCCGGCCAGCACAAACAGGCACCAAGCCAGTGCACAGCCGCCGGCATAGGCCAGCCACATCCGCGCATTGCTGCTGCGGCGGCTGCCGGAGGGATGGGCCAGGGTGTTCATGGCTTCATCTTAGGGAGGCTCGCCGTCCGGGCGGGGAACAAGGAGACGAAGTGCGGGCTCCGGGGTGCGGGATGCGATCTAGGGGGTGCTGCCAACGGGTCGGCGGCCGCCCCCCGAGAGATTCAGGCCGCCGGCCGCGCCACCCGAAGGCCGTCGGGCGCCGTCACCGGCGCCGTCTCGTCAGTCGCTTGCGCAGCTCGGTGACCCACAGCACCAGGCTGGCCATCGCGACGCAGACACCCCATTGGTCGAGGCTCAGCGGCACAGTGCCAAACGCGACGTTCAGCAGCGGGACGTTCACCACCGCCACCTGCAGCAGCACCGACAGCGCAATGGCACCCCAGAGCCAGCGGTTGGCGAACACGCCGTGGAACGCGCTGGTCGAGGCCGAGCGGGCGTTGAGCGCATTGAACAGCTGCGCCAGGACCAGCGTGGTGAAGCCGGCCGTGCGGGCGTTGTCCAGGCCGTGATGGCCTTCGATCAGGCCGCCCGGCAGGTAGAGGTCGAGGGTCAGCAGCGTGACCAGGGCCATGACGATGCCCACCTCCATGACGCCCAGCCACATCGCCGCGTCGATGACGCGCTCGTCGGCCCGGCGCGGCTTGCGGGCCATCACGTCCTCGGTGGTCGGGTCCACGCCCATCGCCAGCGCGGGCGTGGAGTCCGTGATCAGGTTGATCCACAGGATCTGTGTGGCGAGCAGCGGCAGCACCATGCCCTCGCCGACACCCGACTGCAGGCCGATGACGCCCGCGCCGACGACACCGAGGAACACCGTCAGCACTTCGCCCATGTTGGAGGACAGCAGGTAGCGCAGGAACTTGCGGATGTTGTCGAAGATCGCACGGCCCTCGCGCACCGCGTCGACGATGGTGGCGAAGTTGTCGTCCGCCAGGATCATCTTGGCCGCCTGCTTGGTCACCTCGGTGCCCGTGACGCCCATGGCCACGCCGATGTCCGCAGCCTTCAGCGCCGGGGCGTCGTTGACGCCATCGCCCGTCATCGCGACGACATGGCCCTGGGCCTGCAGCGCGTCGACGATGCGCAGCTTGTGCACCGGCGCCACGCGCGCGAACACCGAGTGGGTGCGCACCGCCTGCGCCAGCGCGCGCTCGTCCATGGCGTCCAGCTGCGCGCCGGACACCGCCGTGGCGCCGCGCGCCACCAGGCCCAGGTCCGCGCCGATGCGTGCGGCGGTGCGGGGATGGTCGCCGGTGATCATGACGACGCGGATGCCCGCGCGCCGCGCCTCGGCGATGGCAACGGCAGCCTCCTCGCGCGGCGGGTCGATGATGCCCACGGTCCCGACGAAGACCAGTCCCTGCTCCAGCGCCTCGGCCGTGAGCCGCTCGTCCTGGGCCTCCCCCGCGGCCAGCGGCCGGTAGGCCACGGCCAGCGTGCGCATGGCGTCGTCGGACAGGCGGTCCACGTCGGCCAGGATGCGGGCCCGTGCGGCCGCGTCCAGCGGCAGCGCCGCCAAGCCCTCTCGGTAATGGGTGCAACGTGACAGCAGCACGTCCGGCGCCCCCTTGCAGACCAGCACCCGCGCATCGCCCTGCTCGTGGTCGATCTCGATGCTGGACATCATCTTGCGCTCGGACGTGAAAGGCAGCTCGCGCACGCGGTCGAAGCGCCGGCTGCGGCGCTCGTGGCCGCCGAGCTTGCGCTCTGCCACCAGGAAAGCCGCCTCGGTCGGGTCGCCCTGGATCTCCCACAGCCCCGGCTCCACCTCGCGCAGGTCGGCATTGCTGGCCAGACTGCCACCGCCGAGCATCACGAGGTGCTCGGCGTGCATCGCGTCCGCAGCCGGGCCACCGTCCACAGTCTCTATGCGGCCCTCGGGCGCATAGCCCACGCCGCTGACCTGCGCCAGGCCGGAGGCCGTGGCCAGGCGCTGGATGGTCATCTCCGAGCGCGTCAGCGTGCCGGTCTTGTCGGAGCAGATCACCGAGGCCGAGCCCAGCGTCTCCACCGAGGACAGCTTCTTCACCACGGCCTTGCGGCCCGCCATGCGCTGCACGCCCAGCGCCAGCACCACCGACAGGATGGCCGGCAACCCCTCGGGCACCGCGGCCACCGCCAGCGACACGCCCAGAAGCAGGGCCTGCACGACGTCGGCCAGGCCGTGCACGTCGTTCAGCACCAGCACCGTGCCGACGACGATGACCGCGATCACGACCACCGCGACGCCCAGCATGCGGCCGACGCGCGCGATCTCGCGCTGCAGCGGCGACAGTGGCTCGGCCGTGGCCTCCAGCATGGTCGCGATGGAACCCACTTGCGTGGCCATGCCGGTGGCAGTGACGACGGCCCGGCCGGTGCCCTGGGCCACCGAGGTGCCCTTGAAGACCATGCCGGCCTGTTCCGCCAGCGCGGCGGCGGCGGCCAGCGGCGCGGGGTCCTTGGTCACGGCCTCGCTCTCGCCGGTCAGCGAGGCTTCCTGCACTCGCAGCCCGGCTGCCTGCAGCAGCCGGGCGTCCGCGCCGACGGCGTCGCCCTCAGCCAGCAGCACGATGTCCCCGGGCACCAGCTCGCTGCTGGGAACGCGCTGCGTCTGGCCGTCGCGCAGCACCGCCGACGTGACCGCCGTGATGCGGGCGAGTGCCGCCACCGCGCTTTCGGCACGCGCCTCTTGCACCAGGCCCAGCACGGCGTTCAATCCCACGATGACGAGGATGACCAGCGCATCCACCGGCCAGCCGTGGCGCCCCTCGATCACCCAGGCCAGCAGCGAGATGCCGATGGCGGCAATCAGCAGCATCACCAGCGGGTCGCGCAGCTGGTCCAGCAGCCGGCGCCAGGTCGGCACGGGCGGCGCGGCGCGCAGCTCGTTGCGGCCAT
>DASWWC010000070.1:0-87338 GCA_036401055.1 Roseateles sp. | reverse complement strand
CGCCGACGACCATGCCGCCCCGCTGAGCCTGGACCAACGCCCGCGCACGCCGTTCCGCGTCGTGTTCGCCGGCGGCGACGAGCTCAAGGGCATCACCATCGGCCACCACCACGACAAGCTGGGCCTGTTCCTGTTCCCGCCGCTGTCGGAGGCCGACGACTCGGTGCGACGCGTGTTCATCCCGCGCGAGGTGCTGACGCATTTCGAGATCGGCGAGCGCATCGGCGATCTGCTGCTGAAGGACCAGCTGGTCACGCCCGAGCAACTGTCGGCCGCCGCCGTCGAGCAGACCGGCCTGCGCCAGCGCCGCGTCGGTGACATCCTGGTCGAGCAGCACATCGTCACCGCCGACCAACTGTTGCTGGCCATCGAGCAGCAGGCCAAGATGCCCATGGTGCGCATCGGCGAGGCGCTGCTGGCGCTGGAGCTGGTCACGACCGAGCAGCTGGAGCTGGCGCTGGCGCAGCAGCGAGAGGACCGCTCGGTGCCGCTGGGCGAGCTGCTGGTGCGCAAGGGCGTCATCAGCCGCGGCCAGCTGCAGTCGGCGCTGGCGCGCAAGATGGGCTACCCCATCGTGGACGTCGAGAAGTTCGCCATCGAGCCCGACGCGGTGCGCAAGCTGCCGCATGCGGTGGCCAAGCGGCTGGAGGTGCTGCCGCTGGTGCTGCGCGACGGCCGCCTCATCGTCGCGATGGAAGACCCGACGCGGCGCGACGCGATCGACGAGGTGGAGTTCATCACCCAGCTCAAGGTCGTGCCCACGCTGACCCGGCTGGGCACCTTGCAGTTCGCCATCCCCAGCGCCTTCGACCGTTTCGGTGCCGACGCGCTGCCGCGCAGCAACACCGACCCGCTGCCCGACTTCCAGCCCGACTTCGCGCTGGAAAGCTCCAACAAGCTCATCGAGAGCCTGGAGCGCGACAGCAGCGAGCGCGGCGGCAAGGAAGAGGATTCGCCCATCGAGCAGAGCGACAACTCGCTGGTGCGGCTGATCAACTCCATGATCATCGAGGCGCACAACCAGGGCGTGTCCGACATCCACATCGAGACCCACCCGGGGCGCGAGAAGCTGAAGATCCGCTTCCGCCGCGATGGCCAGCTGCACCACCACCTGGAGCTGCCGCACACCTACCGCAACGCGATGATCGCGCGCATCAAGATCATGTGCGACCTCGACATCTCCGAGCGCCGCAAGCCGCAGGACGGCAAGATCAACTTCGCGCGCTTCTCGGCCCAGCACAAGCTGGAGCTGCGCGTGGCCACCATTCCGACCAACAACGGGCTGGAGGACGTGGTGATGCGCATCCTGGCCAGCAGCAAGCCGCTGCCGCTGGACGGCATCGGGTTGTCGCCGGCCAACCTGGACGCGCTGAAGACGGCCGTCGCCCGGCCCTACGGCATGGTGCTGTGCGTCGGGCCCACCGGTTCCGGCAAGACCACCACGCTGCACTCGGCACTCAGCCACATCAACACGGCGGACCGCAAGATCTGGACGGCCGAGGACCCGATCGAGATCACGCAGCCTGGGCTGCGCCAGGTCCAGGTCAACCCCAAGATCGACTGGACCTTCGCGAAGGCGCTGCGCGCCTTCCTGCGCGCCGACCCCGACGTCATCATGGTTGGCGAGATCCGCGACCAGGAAACCGCCGAGATCGCCATCGAGGCCTCGCTGACCGGCCACCTGGTCATGTCCACGCTGCACACCAACAGCGCGCCCGAGACCATCACCCGGCTGCTGGACATGGGCATGGACCCGTTCAACTTCGCCGACTCGCTGCTCGCCGTGCTGGCCCAGCGGCTGGTGCGGCGCAGCTGCGGCGCCTGCCGCACGGCGGAACCCATGCAGGAAGCTGAGTTGCAGGAGCTGCTGGACGACTACCTGCATGTCTTCCCGGCCGACGGCCGGCCCAGCAAGCTGACGCTGATGGCCGACTGGATCAAGCAGCACGGCCAGGGCGGCCGGCTGATGAAGTACCACAGCCCCGGCTGCACCGCCTGCGGCGGCAGTGGTTTCAAGGGCCGCGCTGGCCTGCACGAGCTGCTGACCGTGTCCAGGAACATACGCCGCCTGATCCAGACCGGCGCCCGCGCCGAGGAAATCCATCACGCCGGGCTGGCCGAGGGCATGCGCTCGCTGCGCCAGGACGGCATCATCAAGGTCCTGCAAGGCATCACGACGCTGGCCGAGGTCCACGCGACGAGCAACGCATGACGACCGAAGCCGACACCGCCGCCGCCCCCCGCCCCAAGCTGCGGCTGGGCGACGTGCTGGTCGAGCAGCAGCTGATCTCGGCCGAGCAGCTGGGCCAGGCGCTGGAGCTGCAGCGCGCCACCGGCAAGAAGCTGGGCCGCATCCTCATCGAGGCCAACCTCATCACCGAGGAGGCGCTGGCCCATGTGCTGGCGCGACAGCTGCGCGCGCCCTTCGTCAACCTCAAGACCTTCCCGCTGAAGACCGAGCTGGTGCGCCTGCTGCCCGAGACGCCGGCCCGGCGCTTCCGGGCCGTCGTGCTGGAGGAGCGCGGCGACCAGCTGCTGGTCGCCATGGCCGACCCGCTGGACCTGTTCGGCTTCGACGAACTGGCCAAGATCCTGAAGCGCCGCCTGGCCATGGCCGTCGTCGCCGACAGCCAGCTGCCGGCCGTCTTCGACAAGCACTACCGCCGCAGCGACGAGATCTCCGGGCTGGCCAAGGCGCTGGAGAAGGACATCGGCGACGCGGTGGACTTCGGCGCGCTGCAGGCCGCGGTGGGCCAGGAGGGCGCGCCGGTCGTGAGGCTGCTGCAGAGCGTGTTCGAGGACGCGACCCGCGCTGGTGCGTCCGACGTGCACATCGAGCCGCAGGAAGGCGAACTGCTGATCCGCAACCGCGTGGACGGCTTGCTGCAGACGCTGACGCAGGCCGACAAGCGCATCGCGCCCGCGCTGGCCCAGCGACTCAAGCTGATGGCCGGCCTCGACATCTCCGAGAAGCGCCTGCCGCAGGACGGCCGCTTCACGCTGCGCCTGAGCGACCGCACGCTGGACGTGCGCCTGTCCACCATGCCCAGCCAGTACGGCGAATCGGTCGTCATGCGCCTGCTGGGCCAGGGCTCGGCGCTGCGCCGGCTGGACCAGATCGCCATGCCCGACGACATGCTCCAGCGCTTCCGCGAGCTGCTGGCGCGCGACTCGGGCATGATCCTCGTCACCGGCCCCACAGGCTCCGGCAAGACCTCCACGCTGTACGCCGCGCTGGCCGAACTGGACGCGGAGAGGCTGAAGATCATCACGGCCGAAGACCCCATCGAGTACCGGCTGCCGGGCCTGACGCAGGTGCAGGTCAACGAGAAGATCGAGCTGAGCTTCGCCAAGGTGCTGCGCGCCGCGCTGCGACAGGACCCGGACGTCATCCTCGTCGGCGAAATGCGCGACGCCGAAACGGCCGAGATCGGCCTGCGCGCCGCCATCACGGGCCATTTGCTGCTGTCCACGCTGCACACCAAGGACACGGTCTCCACGCCGTTCCGGCTGCTGGACATGGGCGCCCCACCCTTCATGGTCGCCACCTCGCTGCAGGCCGTGCTGGCGCAGCGCCTGCTGCGCGGCGTCTGCAAGCACTGCGCCGAGCCGCACCAGGCCACGCCGCAGGAGCAGGCCTGGGTCAACGAAGTGCTGGCCTTGAACGGCGAGCCCGTGGGGCCGGTGCACAGCGTCAAGGGCCGCGGCTGCTCGGAGTGCCACGGCACGGGCTACCAGGGCCGGCGCGGCATCTACGAGATGCTGGAGCTGGACCCCGACATGGCGCTGGCCATCCAGCGCAGCGACGCCGGCGCCTTCCTGGCTGCCGCGCGCGCCTCGCTGAAGGGCAAGACCCTGGCCGACCGCAGCCTGGCCCTGGTGCGAGAAGGCAAGACTTCGCTGGCGGAGGCGGTGCGGATCAGCGTCGATACGGAATGAACTACGCGTTCAAGGGCCGCAACGGCCGCGGCGAGCTGGTCGAGGGCATCGTCGATGCCGCCAGCAGCGACGCGGTCGCGGCCCAGCTGATGGCCGGTGGCGTGGTGCCGGTCAGCATCGAGCCCACGGCCGAGGCGGTCAGCGTCACCGGCGGCGACGGCTGGCTGCAGGCGCTGCTGGCCCGCCCCATCACCCAGGAAGACGCGTTGGTGCTGACGCGCCAGTTCTACACCTTGCAAAAGGCCGGCGTGCCCATCCTGCGCGCGCTGGCCGGGCTGGAGGCCTCCACCAGCCATCCTGGCGTCGTCAGCCTGCTGCAGGACGTGCGCGCCAGCCTGGACCAGGGCCGCGAGCTGGCCACGGCCTTCGGCCGCCATCCCAAGGTGTTCAGCGCGTTCTACGTCGCGATGACGCGCGTGGGCGAGCTGACCGGCAAGCTGACCGAGGTGTTCCAGCGCCTGTCCGAGCACCTGGAGTTCGAGCTGGACATCCGCGCCCGCATCAAGCAGGCGCTGCGCTACCCGTTCATGGTCATCATCGCGATGGGCATCGCGCTGGTCGTCATCAACCTGTTCGTGCTGCCCAAGTTCGCCGACGTGTTCGCGCACTTCAAGACCGAGCTGCCGCTGATGACGCGCATCCTGCTGGGCTTCTCGGGCTGGACGGTGAAATGGTGGCCGCTGGTGCTGGCCGGCGGCATCGGCGCCGTGATGGCCTGGCGCCACTGGGTGGCCACGCCCGGCGGGCGCTACAGCTGGGACCGCTTCAAGCTGCGCCTGCCCATTGCCGGCGACATCGTGCTGAAGGCCACCCTCGCCCGCTTCGCGCGCAGCTTCGCGCTGGCCAGCAGCTCGGGCGTGCCCATCAGCCAGGCGATGACCGTCGTCGCGCAGACCGTGGACAACGCCTACATCGGCGCCCGCATCGAGCAGATGCGCGACGGCGTGGAGCGCGGCGAAAGCATCTCGCGCTGCGCCACGGCCACCGGCGTGTTCACGCCCATCGTGCTGCAGATGATCGCGGTGGGCGAGGAGACCGGCGAGCTGGACACGCTGATGACCGAGATCGCGCAGATGTACGAGCGCGAGACCGACTACGCCATCAAGGGCCTGTCCGCCGCCATCGAGCCCCTGCTGCTGGCCGTCATCGGCACGCTGGTGCTGGTGCTGGCGCTGGGCGTGTTCCTGCCACTGTGGAACCTGGGCCAGGCCGCCATGGGCCGCTGAGAGCTTGTGAAGCCTGCAACGCTTTGCAGCCCGTCGAAGGGGCGGGTGTTGCGTGGCGTGCGCAATTCACTTCCCGTGAGCCCAGGCCTGGCCGATAGTTGTTGCACTTCCGCTCAAAGGCGCTCACGCGCGCCAAGGACTGCAACATGAACAAGTCTCAGCAAGCCGGCTTCACGCTCATCGAGCTGGTGATGGTCATCGTCATCCTGGGCGTGCTGGCCGCCGTGGCCCTGCCCAAGTTCGTCAACGTGGATGACGACGCCAAGCAGGCTGCCATCAACGGCGTGGCCGGTGCGCTGAGTTCCGCGTCCGCCATCAACTACGCCAGCCGCAAGGCCAACCCGGCCAAGGGCATCGCTGTCGACAACTGCAACGACATCGCCAACGCTCTGCAGGGCGGCCTACCGACTGGCGGCGATCCGGCCTACGCCATCACCGACGGCCCCATCAACGGCAACGACACGACCAAGACCGACTGCACCGTCACTGGCAACGGAAAGACCGCCAACTTCACGGCGACCAGCATTCCGTAATGACCGGGCCACGCCCGACGCGTGGCTTCACGCTGATCGAGCTCATCCTCGTCATCGTGATCACAGCCGCCCTGGCGGTGTTTGCCATCCCCAAGGTGGTCGACACGACGCTGTGGCGGCTACGTTCGTTTGGCGACGACCTGCTGGCGCGCCACCAGGCCATGCTGCGCCTGGCGCTGCAGCAGCGCAGGCCCATCGTGGCCACCTTCACCGGCACCGGCGTCAGCTGGGCCTATGGCGGCAACGGCGGCGCCAACCTCGGCAGCCTGCCCTGCCCCGCCACCGAGTCGCCCTGCATCGCCGAGGGCGGCAGCCGCAGCGTCACCTTCAACAGCGGCAACGGCGGCGCCGTGGCCACCAGCACGGCCGCCAGCCTGACCGTCACGGTGGCTTCGGGCAGCTACAGCCAGGCCTACCGCGTCGAGACCGACACGGGCCTGATCTACCCGCTTCCTTGACACCTTGCGGCAAGCACCCCTGGGCTAGCATGAAGCGCATGCACCTCCCCCGCCGGGCCCAGGGCCTCACGCTGATCGAGCTGCTGCTGTTCGTCGTCGTGGTCGGCATCGCGCTGGCGGCGATGCTGCGCGTGTTCACCACCGCCACGCTGGCCAGCGCCGATCCCATGATCCGCCGCCAGCAGCTGGCCATCGCCGAATCGCTGCTGCGCGAAGTCCAGCTGATGCCCTTCACGACCTGCGACCCGGACGCCCTGAATGTGGAGACTGGCGTCTGCGGTGGCGTCAACGAAGCCATCGGCCCCGAGAGCGGCGAGACGCGCTACGGCCCCACCTATTTCGACAACGTCAACGACTACGCCGGCTTCTCCATGACCGGCATCCGCGACCTCGGCAACACGGCCGTCACCGGCCTGTCCGGCTACTCGGCCAGCGTGGCCGTGGCCGCCGCGGCGCTGGACTCGCTGAGCGCCGGCAGCGGCGACGCGCTGCAGATCACCGTCACCGTCACCGGCCCCGACGCCAGCAGCCTGGCGCTGCAGGGCTGGCGCACCCGCTATGCACCGACGGCGCCTTACTGAAGCCGGCTTCACGCTCATCGAGGCGGTGCTGGTGATCATGATCACCAGCGTCGTCGTGGGCATCGTGGCCCTGTTCATCGCACCGGCCACCACCGCCTACTTCTCCAGCAGCGCGCGAGCCCAGCTCACCGACGAGGCCGACACGGCCTTGCGCCGCATCGCGCGCGACCTGACCGCGGCGCTGCCCAACAGCGCCCGCATCAGCGGCAACAGCCTGGAGCTGATCCCCGTCAGCGGCGCGGCGCGCTACGCCGTGGACGCGGGCAACCCGCTGCTGTTCGGCACCGCGGACGCCGGCTTCGACATCGTCGGCCCCGCGCTGCGCCTGAGCAGCGGCAACCAGCGCCTGGCCTGGTACAACCTGGGCAACGGCGTGCCCGACGCCGACGCCTACACGCAGGCCAATGTGCGCGTCTCCTCCAACGCGGCCGGCAACGTCGGCAGCGTCACCCTCTCCGGCGCCGCGCTGCCCAATGCGCTGCAGGCGCCGCCCTACCGCGTCTACGCCATCGAGCCCCCCGTCACCTACCGCTGCGACAGCGGCGCCGAGACGCTGACCCGCCACAGCGGCTACGGCTTCAACGCCGTGCAGCAGGACCCGCCCAGCGGCGGCAGCGCCGCCGTGCTGGCCCGGCACGTGAAGGCCTGCGCCTTCAGCTACGACACGCTGGCCATCGCCTCGCGCTACGCGCTGGTCACGCTGCGGCTGCAGCTGGGCGTCAACAACGAGACCGTGTCGCTGTACCAAACGGTTCACATCGACAACCTGCCGTGATGCCCGCCCCTCGTCCCGTCTCGCTCCGGCTGAACGCCGGCAAGCCTGGCCGGTCCCCCGAGGGGACGGCGATGCCCGCGGCATCAAGCCGCGGCCACATCGCCAGCCGGGCCAGCTTGGGAGCGGCCCGGCGCTCGGCCCGCGGCTTCACGATGATGTCCATGCTGTTCATCCTCGTGGTGCTGGCCGCGCTGGGCACGGCGCTGGCGTCCCTGAGCCAGCGCCAGCAACTTGGCGCGGCCGGCGAGCTGGCTGCGGCCAAGGCCTACCAGGCGGCGTTCGCCGGGCTGGAATGGGGCAGCCATCAGATCCTGCGCGGCGGCGTGCAGCCGGCCTGCTTCGCGTCGCGCAGCTTCGCGCTGCCCGACCAGCTGGGCGGCTTCACCGTCACGGTCGGCTGCACGCGCACGCCCGCCACCGGCACGGTCACCGACGATGGCCAGACGCACGCTTTCTACACGCTGGTCGCCACGGCCTGCAACATCGCCAGCAGCGGTGCCTGCCCCAACGCCGCGACGACGGAGCCCGCCTATGCCGAGCGGCAGCTGACACGCAGCCTGGTTTCCAGCGCCAAGCTCCCGCCATGACACCCTGGCTGCGCCACCTCCTCGCCCTGCTGTGCCTGGCCGCGCCAACGCTTGCGGCGGCGGTGGCCTACGACCTGCCGGGCAACATGCCGCCCGGCTGCACCCGCAGCGGCAGCGACTACACCTGCGCTGCCATCAACCTCGGCTACAACGACACCGTCACGGTCAGCAGCCCCAAGCCCGCCACCGTCACGATCAACGGCAACTTCGGCACCGACAACGCGCAGATCAACTGGGGCGGCGCGGCCGGCGACCTGACGCTGATCGTCAACGGCACGCTGACGCTGGGCTACCAGGCCAGGATCAAAGCCAACATCACGGCCACGGCGGTCAGCGACGCGAGCGGCAGCGTCAGCATCGTCGGCAACGTCACCACCACCGGCGGCGACCTCTCGCTGGGCTACCTGAGCTCGGTCACCGGCAACCTGACCGCCAGCGGCAGCGGCAGCATCACGACCGGCCAGAACGGCAGCATCACCGGCAACGTCTCCGGCGGCAGCGGCAGCATCACCATCAGCGAGAACGGCACGGTCAGCGGCAACGTGACCGGCTCGGGCAGCATCGCCGTGATCCAGAAGGCCACCGTCTCCGGCAATGTGGCCGCCGGTGCCGGCGCGGTCACGCTGGGCTTCCAGTCGCGCGTGAACGGCAACCTCAGCACCACCGGCACGGTCTCGCTGGGCCAGGAGTCGCGCCTCGGTGGCACGCTGACCGGCGGCACGGGCAATGTCGCCGTGGGTTATGCGGCCACCGTGGTGGGCGCGCTGCAGACCTCCAGCGGCAGCATCGGCTTCGCCCAGGCCGCGGTCGCGCAGGCCTGCGTGCGCTCCACCGCCAGCGCCAGCATCACGCTGGGCTACCAGAGCAGCATCCACAGCGTCTGCTGCGGCGCCAGCTGCGGCAACAGCTGCGTCGTCAACAACTCCACCTACGCCATGCCGCCGGCCTGCAGCGGCGTGACCAGCCTGCTGGCCGACTACCGCATGGACGAGACCACGGCCTGGAACGGCACGGCCGCCGAGGTCAGGGATGCCAGCGGCAACGCCCACCACGCGCGGTCGGCCACGGCCTCGGGCAGCACGCCCGTCGCCACCACGGCCAGCGGTTCGCCGGCCTACGGCAACACCAGCAACGGCAGTTGCGGCTACGGCCACTTCAACCGCACGACGCCGGCCGGGACGGCCAGCCACGCCTATGTCCAGCTACCCGGCGGCTTTCCGTCGCTGACCGGCAGCTTCACGCTGCTGGCCTGGATACGCAGCCCGGTGCCGGCGCAGGCCAACCAGCGCATCTTCGCCAACGACGACAACCAGAACGGCTGGGCGCTCAGCCTGGGCGACGCCGGCAGCGCCTCGCTGCGGCTGTTCAACCGCAACATGAACGCCAGCGGCGCGGTCAGCTCCACCGGCAGCAGCGGCGCCAGCAATGCCAATTGCAACGCCGGCACCTTCTGCCTGGACAGCGCCCCCGTCATCGCGGCCAACACCTGGTACTACGTCGCCGCGCTTGTCGACACTGCCGCCAAGCAGGTGCAGACGCAGATCTACAACAGCAGCGGCACGCTGCTGGCCAGCGCCAGCTCGGCCTACAGCGGCAGCTGGGTGGCCGGTACCGGCGGCAGCACCCTGGGCGGCGAGTCGGCCAGCTCCAGCGAGGGGCAGAACAGCAGCTTCCACTTCAACGGCCACATCGACGAGCTGCAAGTCTACAGCGGCATGCTGAACGGCAGCGCCATCACCGCGCAGCTGGCGCGCTCGCGCGCCTGCCCGGCGCCGGCCATTGCCAGTTTCACGATCGGCGGCACGGGCAGCGCGTCCACCTGCACGCCGCAGACGCTCACCATCACCGCCAGGGACAGCGGCGGCAACAGGCTGACGAACTACACCGGCACCATCAACCTCAGCACGACGACGGGCGACGGTGACTGGAGCGTCGGCAGCGGGCCGGCGCCTTCGGGCAGCCTGGTGCCCGGTGCCGCGAACAGCGGCCTGGCCAGCTACACCTTCGCCGCGGGAGACGGCGGTGTGGTCAAGCTAAGGCTTTCGCACAGCCTGGCGCAGAACCTGGCCGTGACGGCCGTGGACAGCGCGGTGAGCAGCACCAGCAGCACCTCGGCGTCCATCAACTACCGCGACAACGCCTTCGTGTGGGACGAGGACGTCGGCAACCTCGTCGGCGGCGGTTTCATCGCCGTCGCCGGGCGCAGCCATGACCTGCGCGTGCGGCTCTACAAGAAGGACCCCACGACCGGCAACTGCGGCATCGCCACCGACTACAGCGGCAGCCGCAACCTCAAGCTCTGGCGTGCCGACAGCGGCGGCAGCTGGACGGCGCCCAGCGTCGCCAGCCCCGCGCTGACGGTGCCCGCCACGCGCCCGGCCGGCAACAACCTGGCGCTGAACTTCACGGCCGGCGTCGCGACCTTCAACCTCGCCACCACCAACATCGGCAAGTACGCGTTCAACCTGGACGACGACTCGCTGGCCTATGCCGCCACGACGGTCAGCGGCAGCAGCAGCGACCTGACCGTGCGCCCCTTCACGCTGGCCGTCACCGGCCTGACGGCGGGCGGCACCGCCAACCCCAACGGCAGCGCCGCGACCGACGCCGTCTTCGCCAAGGCCGGCGCGCCCTTCGCCGCCACCGTCACCGCCTACCGCTGGGCCGGCGGCGCCGACGCCAACAATGACGGCGTGCCCGACGCCAACGTGACGCTGGCCCAGGTCTCGGCCGGCGGTGTGACGGCGGGCTTCAACAGCAGCGTGGCGCTGACGCTGGCGGCCGGCTCCGTGACGCCGTCCGGCGGCGCCTCCGGCACCTTGGCCAACAACATCGTCAGCGGCTTCAGCGCCGGCACCGCCACGGCCACCACCCTCAGCTATTCCGAGGTCGGCAGCTTCCAGCTCAATACCAGCGCCGTCGTCGGCAGCTACCTCGGCTCGGGCATCGCGCTGGACGCGCTGGTCTTCAACGCCGCCGGCCAACAGAACACCCGCGTGGGCCGC
The DNA here is from genome assembly GCA_036401055.1 of Roseateles sp. Classification (GTDB taxonomy): domain Bacteria; phylum Pseudomonadota; class Gammaproteobacteria; order Burkholderiales; family Burkholderiaceae_C; genus Pelomonas. The sequence goes on along the minus strand of DASWWC010000070.1, from coordinate 76,234 downwards.
TTCACGCCGGCCGGCTTCGCGCTCAGCAACGGCAGCGTCACGCACCGCGTGGACGCCTCCTGCGCCGTGGCGTCCACCTTCACCTACCTGGACGAGTACTTCCGGCTCGGCTTCACACTGACCGCGCAGAACGCCGCCGGCGGCACCACGGCCAACTACACGGGCGCCTTCGCCCGGCTGGCCCTGGCCAACGCCGCCAACTTCAAGCTCGCGGGCATAGACGGCAGCACGATGCTCAAGACCGGCAACGGCCGGCTGGGGCTGGACACCACCACCGGCGGCTGGACGGCGGGCGTCGCCAACGTCACGCTGCGCGCACGCGGCCTGCGCGCGGCAGCGCCGGACGGCCCCTTCGCCAACGCCGCCTTCGGCATCGCGCCGGTGGACCCCGACGGCGTGGGCATGCTGACGCCCGACCTCGACACCGATAGCCCCGCCAACGGCCTCGACAGCGTGAAGGTGGGGGGTGCAATCCCTCTGCGCCATGGCCGGCTGCGGCTACAGAATGCGATGGGCGCCGCCAACCGCACGCTCAACCTGCCGCTCGCGGCCCAGTACTGGAACGGCACCGCCTACACCACCAACGCCTTGGATTCCTGCACCCGCATCAGCGCCGCCAACCTCAGCTTCGGCAACCTGCGCAACGTGACGGCGGCAAATGCGGCCATGGTCGGCACCGCCACCACGGTCGCGGCGGGCGTGGGCACGCTGGCGCTGGCCTCGCCGGGCAGCAGCCGTGCCACCTACGACGTCGCCATCGCGCTGGACACCGCCACGCCGCCCGCCGACGCGTCCTGCCTGAAGACGGCCACGAACTGGACGCCTGCCAAGGCCGCCACCGCCGGCGCGGGCCTGACCGCGCTGCGCGCCGGCTGGTGCGGCAGCACGCTGGCCGACCCCGCCGCGCGCGCCACCTGGGGCCTCTACCGCGGCGCGGATGGCGTGCTCTACCAGCGGGAGAACTACTGATGCGCTGGCCCTGGTCTCCCCGCCGCAGCGGCCACCGCCTGGTGCTGCGCCGCGCCGGCCACCAGCACGCCTTCGTGCTGACCGACGGTGAACCCGGCGACGCCCCGGCCCGGTTGCTGCGCTGGGGCCTGCTGCCCGACGCAAGACCCGTCCCCGCCGGCGAGGCCATCGCGCTGCTGGACCCGGCCGAGTACCAGATCCTGAAGGTCGACACGCCCAATGTGCCGCAGGATGAGTTGAAGTCCGCCGCCCGCTGGCAGATCAAGGAGATGGTGGACCTGGATGTGGCCGAGCTGACGCTGGACGTCATGCACGTGGGCGGCGACGTGGACCGGCCGCAGCGGCAGCTGTTCGTCGTCGCCGCGCGCAACAGCGCCATCCAGGCGCTGACCAGCGCGGCCGCGGGCGTCAGCGAACACATCACCATCGTCGACGTCTGGGAGACGGCGCTGCGCAACCTGCTGTGCCGCCAGGCGCGGCTCGACGACCTGTCCGCGCGGGCCTGTGCGGCCGTCTTCATCGACGCGCAGCACTGCATCCTGGTGGTGGGCTCCGGCGACGAGCTGTTCTACACGCGCCGCCTGGAGGGCGACCCCAAGCTGCTGGCGCGCGCCCGCGGCGAGACCGGCGAGGCCGCCGCGGCCGACCTGCCGCTGGGCTTCGAGTACCAGCCCGGCGGCAGCTTCGATGCGGGCGGCAGCCAGGAGTCGCCGCTGGTCGTCGAGCTGCAGCGCTCCATCGACGTCTGGGAGCGCAGCTGGCCCGAGCTGCCGCTGGCGCGGCTGTACGTGATCACCGCCCAGCACGGCCCCGAGGTCGCTGCGCTGATCCAGCGCGAGCTGGGCCAACGCACCGTGGCGCTGGACCCGCTGGCCGCCTTTGCGCCCGATGCGCCGCCCCCCGACGGCGACGCGGCCCAGGCGCTGGCCGCCTGCATTCCCCTGCTGGGCGCCGCCCTGCGCACCGACACGCGGCAACTGTGATGCCCCCAAGTTCACTTCGTTCACTGCCCCCCACGGGGGTGCCAGCGCCCTTCGGGCGGCCGGGCGGGCGCTGCTGATGCCCCAGCAGATCAATCTCCTCACGCCCATCCTGCTGGCACCCAGGCGCTATTTCTCGGCGCTGACGCTGCTGCAGGCGACGCTGCTGCTGCTGGTGGGCGGCGTCGCCACCGCCCTTTGGTTGCAGCAGCGCGACCGCGCCGCCGACGTGCAGCACCAGGCCTTGCTGGCGCGCTACGCGACCGAGCGCCAGCAGCTCCTCGTGGCGCGCGCCAATCTGCCGGCGCCGCAGGACGCCTCGGCGCTGCAGACGCAGCTGCAGGCGCTGGAAACCGGCAACGGCGACCGCGCCGTGCTGCTGCGCGCGCTGGGCAGCGACGGCGGTGCCCGCGCCGGCCGGCAGCATTCCGACCTGCTGGCCCTGGTCGCCCGCACGCTGCCCGACTCGGCCTGGCTCAGCGACATGCGCTACACCCCGGGCCGCCTGGAGCTATCGGGCGGCACCTTGAACACCGCGCCGCTGCGTTCGTGGCTGGGCCAACTGGCGGACCATCCGCTGCTGGCCGGCCAACAGCTGTCCGCGCTGCGCGTGGAGCGCGTCGGTGCCGCGGGCGGCGAGAGTCAGGGCCGCCCCTTGCTGGAAGGCGCGGACAGGCTGGCCAGCGCGCGAGTGCCGGTGTGGGGCTTTCGCGTCGTCAGCACGCCGGCCCTAGCGGCCAGTGCCATCTCGGGAGCGCCCCGATGAAGGTGCAGACGCCACTCGACATCGCGCTGCTGCGCCGCCGCTTTGCGCCCCTGCGGGCGGCCTGGCAGCGCCAGGCCCAGCGCATCGATGCACTCAGCCTGCGCGAGCGGGCCATCCTGTTCGTCAGCATCGTGGCCGTACTGGCCCTGCTGTTCGACACGCTGGTGCTGACGCCGCTGGCCGCACGCCAGAAGCTGCGCGCCGATGCCCAGGCCCGGCAGGCTTCGGAGGTCACGCAGCTGCGCGAGCAATACGTGGCAGCCAGCCGCAACAACAACGACGACGCCAGCGGCCCGCTGCTCCGCCGGCTGGAGGCGGCCCGCGCCGAACGCCAGCGGCTGGACGACGCGCTGCGCGAGGCCGGCTCCACCGGCGCCGGCGAAGGCCTGTCCGTGGTGCTGCAACGCCTGCTGGCACAGCAGCCCGGGCTGATGCTGGAGCGGCTCACGCTGCTTGACGAGACGGCTGCCGCGGATGCCGCCCCGCGCCCTGCCCTGTCCGCGGTGCCCGGCATCGTCTGGCAGGGTGTGGAGTTGCAGGTGCAGGGCGGCTACCACGACGTGCGGCGCTATCTGCAGGTGCTGGAGCGCGAACTGCCCGGCCTGCGCTGGGGCGAGCTGCATCTGAATGCCGGCCATGAACCGCCGCGCGTGCGGGTGCAGCTGTTCATGCTGAAGGTGCAGCCATGAGAATCCTTGCCGCCCTGCTGCTGCCGGCCGCACTGGCCGCCCAGGCTCAGGAGACGGGCCGCGACCCGACCGCCTGGCCGCCTGCGCTGCGCAGTGCGCTGGCGGCGGCATCGGCGGCCTCCGCCCCCGATGCCGCCGTGGCCGACAACGCCATCCGCCACGTCGTGATTGCCAACGGCCGCGCCTACGTCGTGCAGCGCGGTCGCCGCCATGCCGTGGGCGAGCTGCTCGATGGTGCCCGCATCGAACGCATCACCGAGCAGGCCGTGTGGCTGCGCGAGGGCGGCCAGGTCCGCCGCGAGCCGCTGTATGGCGGCGTCGAGAAGCGCCCTCCCGCGCCGCCCGTCACGGCCGCCAAGACATCCAAGGAGAAGCAGCCATGAAGGCTCCCGTCCATCCGGCTTCGCGCGTTCTGCTGCTGAGCGCCATCGCCACCGTGCTGGCCGGCTGCGCCGACAAGCCCCTGCGCGTGGCCCAGCCCAGCCAGGCGCTGCGCGAGGAACTGCAGGCGCAGCAGCGCGTGGCGCCGCCGCCCGCCGCCGCGTCGGCCCCCGAGGCCCAGACCCAGCCGGTGCCATCGCCCGCTCCCGCGCTGCCGCCCGAGCCGCGCTTCGACCTCATCGTCAATGGCGCGCAGGCTCGCGACGTGTTCCTGTCCCTGGTCAGCGACACGCGCTACAGCATGCTGGTCCATCCCAGCGTGGCGGGCACGCTGTCGGTCACGCTGAAGGGCGTCACGCTGCGCGAGTCGCTGGACGCGATCCGCGAGGTCTACGGCTTCGACTACGCCATCGACGGCCGCCGCATCACCGTGTTCCCGCCCACGCTGCAGACGCGCGTGTTCACCATCAACGCGCTGGCCCACCAGCGCAGCGGCCGCAGCGAGGTGCGCGTCAGCTCAGGCGCGGCGCCGGTCAGCGCCCCCGGCAGCAGCGGCAACGCCGCCAACACCACCGGTGGCGGCACGACCAGCACGGTGATGCAGCAGGAGAGCAGCCAGCTCAGCACCCAGGTGCGCGCCGACTTCTGGGGCGAGACGACCACGGCGCTGCGCGCGCTGGTGGGCAGCGGCGAGGGCCGCACCGTCATCGCCAGCCCGCAGACCGGCACGGTGGCCGTGCGCGCCATGCCCGAGGAGCTGCGCCACGTGGAGGCCTGGCTGAAGGCCACGCGCGTGGCGGTCGAGCGCCAGGTCATGCTGGAGGCCAAGATCGTCGAGGTCGAGCTGCGCGAGGGCTACCAGAGCGGCATCGACTGGTCGCGCATCGGCGACCGCGGCGCCATCGGCCAGACCAGCGCGAACCCGTCCCTTCCCAGCGGCGTCAACAGCATCATCAACCCGCTGGTCAGCAACACCCGCGGCCTGCCCACGCTGTCCAGCGGCACGCAAAGCCCGGCCTGGCCCGACCTCATCCCCCTGCCTTCGGCCGGCGGCGGCACCTTCGGCCTGGCGCTGGCGCGCGGCGGTTTCCAGGCGCTGCTGAGCTTCATCGAGAGCCACGGCGACACGCAGATCCTGTCCAGCCCGCGCATCGCAACGCTGAACAACCAGAAGGCCGTGCTCAAGGTCGGCACCGACGACTACTTCATCACCGGCATCAGCGGCAGCAACACCAACAACACGACCAACAACGGCAACAACGGCACGACCAACCAGATCCCGACGCTGACGCTGACGCCATTCTTCAGCGGCATTGCGCTGGACGTGACGCCACAGATCGACGCGGCCGACATGATCACGCTGCACATCCACCCCTCGGTGTCCAACGTGACCGAGAAGGTCAAGCAGGTGGATCTGGGCGAGGTCGGCAACTTCCGCCTGCCGCTGGCCAGCGCCAGCGTCAACGAGACCGACACGGTGGTGCGCATCCCCGATGGCCACATCGTGGCCATCGGCGGGCTGATGCAGATGGAGGCCTCGCGGCGCGGCTCGGGCCTGCCGGGTGCGGACAGCAATCCGCTGACGTCCATGCTGTTCGGCAACCGCGCCAACAGCGGCCGCAAGCGCGAGCTGGTGGTGCTGATCAAGCCCAGCATCATCCGCAGCGCGGAGGACTGGGCCCAGCACAACCGGCTCATCAGCGAGTCGCTGGACGATACGGAGAGCCGCTCAAGACGGGTGATCCGGCTTGATGGCGCCGACGCCAAGGCCCGCTGAGCGAAGCGCTAGCTAGCGCTTCTCCATGGGCAGGGAGATCCAGCCGGTGCCGGAGCGGATGAAGCGCGACTGTGAGCGCTGCCCCGAGGCCGCCATGCTGCCCAGCGTGCCCATCGCCGTCACCATGCCGCCGCTGAAGCCCATCAGGTAGTCGCAGACCCAGCCCGGCTGGCCCGAGGCGGGCGCACAGGCCAGCTTCTGGAACTGGCTGATCCGCATGGGCTGCGCGCCGCCATGGCTGTTGGCCAGGCTGCCGGCCAGGCAGGCCATGGCATCCATCGGGTTGTTGCTGCGGTTCTTGACCGCGCCGCAGCCCTGGGTCTGCAGCTCGGCGGTGTTGGCCGCGAACTGTTTCAGCTTGGCCTGCAACGCGTCATACATCTCCTCGGCCGTGGGTTCGCCGCTACCGGCCGTCGTGGCTGCCGTGGGACGCCCACGCTCCACGGCAGCCACGGCCGGCGCGGCCTGGGCTTGCGCGCCCAGCACGCTGGCCTTGTGGAACTGCTCGCGCCGCTCGTTCATGGCGGCGTTGATCTGCACGCCCGTCGGTGTGTTCAGGTCGCCCGGCAGCGGGAACATCTCGCGCTGCATGGCGGCCAGGGCGGCGTTGTCGGGCGCGGCCTGCACGCGCGCCAGCCATTGCGGCTGCATCAGCGCCATCTGGTCGGCACGACGCCGCAGGAAGTCGCGCCACAACGCCTGAGCGCCCGGCAGCTGCCGCAGCTCCGGGTCGGGCAGCTCGGCATTGAAGCGGCCATACCAGGCAGGCAAGGCGGCGTTGCCGGCCGCCGTGGCCGGGACGGCGTCCAGCTCGGCGCGCAGCACCGCCGCCACGCCGTCGACCAAGGCGTCGCGGCGGGCCAGCAGCTCGGTGCGTGCGGCCTGGACCGGCGCCGACGGGTCGGTGATGCGCGCCAGCAGGGCGATGCGGCGCTTGATCTCCGGCCATGCCGGCATGCCGCCCGACGCCGGCGGCGCGCTCGCCACCAGGTCTGCAACGGCCGCGCCCAGGATCTGCGACCCCAGCGCTTGCAGCCGCTGTTGCAGCGCCAGTTGCTGTTCGTCGGGCAGGTAGAGAAGGTCGGCCTCCAGCCCCGGACGCTCCGCCTGCCATTGCTCCCAGGCGCTCCAGCCGGCCGGCTGGGACTCCAGCGCGTCCAGCCTGGGCTTCAGCCCGGCCGCGCCCTGGCGCATCTTGCGCACCGCCTCGGTCACCAGGGCGGCGCTCATCAGGGTTGCGCGCATCTGCGGCATGCCGCCGGTGTCCTGGAATGGCGGCCCGAGCCGCTGCGCCAGCTGCGCGACGGCATGGGCATAGGTCGGGCTGCGCATGCAGGCCTGAAAGTTCTGCTGCTACAGCGCCAGCCGTTCGGACGGCTGCAGCGCGTCGAAGGGCTTGCCGAACACCGGCCTGAAGCGCTCGTCCGCGAACAGGCGCAGCTCCGGGAACTGCTGCATTGCGTTGGGCGCCGCCACCGCAGCCCCTCGGAATGGTTGCCGCGGCGCTGGTGCGGGCCGCGGGCCGAGATGCTGGCCACCCCAGTCCACCAGCACCTTGCAACGTTCGTCCAGCCGGGCCAGTTCGGCCTGCGGGCCGATGCCGAGCAGCTTCAGCAGGTTGGCCTGGGCCAATGGCGGGGCCAGCAGGCAGGCACAGGCCATCAACAGCGGCCAGGGGTTGCGTCGCTTGACGATCATCGGACTCTCCCAGGAGCACCCGGCGTCGGGTGCGGGCGGAATCTAACGAGCCCGCCGCTCAGAGGCAACCCCTGCGCGTCGCATCAACGCGGGTCGCTCCTCGCCGGCAGCGCGCCGGGCAGGTGCGTCGACTCGGTCCAGCCGAGCAGCTTGCGCAGCGCGGCGTCCACCGGCAGCGGCTGCACGCCCTCGGGCACGCGGGCCAGCTCGAAGCGGCGCAGCTCCGGGCTGCTGAAGACGGCACCGGCCGGGGCGGCCAGCGCCCTGCCCCGAGACTCCAGACCGGGCTGGGCCGCGCGGAGCACGTCCAGCGTCGCGTAGTTCGTCTGGCAGGCTGCTCCCGAGACAGGCGCCCAGCTGATCAGCGGCTGGCCCTGGCCGGCGCGGATGTAGACGTTGCCGTCCACGCGCGTGGTCATGGGCGCCGTGACCTTGCCGCAGATCACCGGCGGCTGCTCGAAGCGCAGCAGCGGGCCCTTGACGCCGGCGTCGGCCACCAGCAGGTTGGCCTCGAACACATGGCCCACGCGCTCGTTGACGTCGGGCCCGGTCTGCGGATGCCAGCCGAAATGGTCGCCCTGGGCGCTGCGCTCGGTGCGGTCGATCAGCACCGGAGAGTTGACGAAGGTGTTGTGATGGAACTTGGCGCCGGCGGCGTTGAGGATGCGCGCGCCCTGCTGGTTGTTGACGAACACGTTGCCCGCCACCGTCAGGCCGCTGGAGATCTCGAAGAAGACCCCGGCCATCGTGCCCTCGACATGGTTGTTGACGAACACGCCGTCACGGTTGCCCACGTCCCACCAGACGCCGTTGGAGTAAGGCTGCTCGACCACCAGGTTGTCGCGCACCACCACGCGGTGCGACTGGTTGAAGATCTTCACCGCGGCCGGGTAGTAGCCGGTCAGCCGTTCGACGTTGTTGCGCCGGATCAGGTTGCGTTCCAGCAGCACGTCGGACGAGCCGATCACGTAGATGCCTTCGGTGCTGGTGTCGCTGATCAGCGAGTTGCGGATGACCAGCTTGTCGCCGCGGAAGAACCCGGCCACGCGCGAGCAATGGCTGATGGTGACGTTCTCCAGCACGGTGCCGACGACCTCCTTGCCGTGCTCGCTTTCGGGCGACGGGCCGACCGGGTCGTCGGTGGGCTCCTCGGACACCAGCGTCGCGGGCTTCTTGCCCTCGATGTCGATGGCGCGGTAGGCGTATTGCGTCAGCGTGATGCCGCGCATCGTGAAGCCCTTGCGGTCGGACGGCTTGCCGTGGACCTCGCGCGATGGGCGGTGCAGCGCCACGTCGTGCGCGGTGATCTCCACCGTCTTGCCCGCGGGGTTCACGCCGATGTAGACGTGGCCCTTGGCGTAGTCGATGTAGTAGCTTTTTGGCGTCAGCTCGCCGGCCCAGCCGGCCGACTGCAGTGCCTCGCCGTCGATGAATACCATGTCGTTGTTGAAGCGATGCAGCGGCGTGACCATGCCTTCGCGGTCGGCATGCCACCAGCCCAGCGGCTGGGCCGGGAACAGCGTCTTCCACGACGTGCGCCAGACGTTGTTGGGCAGCGCCTGCCACGCGGTCGCCACCTGCGTGCCCTTGAGCACCGGGGCTTCGTCCTGGTAGGGCTGGATGCTGATGCCCTGGTTCAGCTGCAGCCCGCCGGTGCGGTAGGTGCCGCCACGCATGACGATGGCGTCGCCCGTGACGACGCGGCGGATGGCGGACTCGATGCTGGTCGGCTGCTCGACGGATGCCCCGGAGGCCTCGGCCTTGCCGTCGGGCGCCACGAAGTAGACATGAGCGGCCTTGGGTACGGCATAGCGCTGTGGCACCGGGCCGTAGGGGCCGCCCGAGGGCTGGGCCCAGGCCGCGGACGCGGCCACGAGGCCAAGGGCGCCGAGGCCGTGGCGCAGGGTCAGGCTGAAGAGGGTTGGCATGCAGTCTCCTGGGGTTGTTCTTTGCGACGGTAGCGCTACCAATCGCTGCAGGCCGGACGCTATCACGACTGCCAAGCCTTTGCAGGCTCGCGACTCAGCGCGGCGCCAGCGGGACCTGCCGGATGCTGCCGTCCGCCTCGTAGCCCAGCGGCGCCACGGTGATGGAGCGGCGGTGGCTGCCGCCGCCCGGCAGCAGCTTGTCGTGGAAGAACAGCCAGGTCTTGCCCTCGTGTTCGATGATGGCCTGGTGGTTGGTGGAGATCTTCAGGTAGTCCAGCACGACGCCGCGGTACTGGAACGGCCCCAGCGGCGAGGTGCCGGTGGCGTACAGGATCTGCCCCGGCCAGCCCGACGAGAACGTGAAGTAGTAGAGGCCGCCGCGCTCATGCAGGAACGGTGCCTCGCCATACTTCTTCTTCGGATCGGGCAGCCCGGTGATTTCGACATTGCGGATCTCGCCGTCCAGCGTCTTCATGTCGGCCCCGAGCTTGACGACCTTGGGCACGCGGGTGCCGAAGTACAGGTAGGCCTGCCCGTCCTTGTCGACGAAGACGGCCGGGTCGATGGGTTCGTCGCCGGCGTTGGCGTCGCGCGCCTTGTCGACCAGCGCATCCGTGCGCGCATCGACGAAGCCGCCGTCGGGCCGGTCCGACACCGCCACGCCGATCTTGTCGCCGCCCACCGGCGCGTAGAAGTAGTAGCGACCGTTGCGGAACGCGGCTTCGGGCGCCCAGGCCTTGGCGTCGGGCCTGGCCCACTTGAACACCGACACGTCCAGCGGCACACCGGCATCGGTCCAGGTCTTCAGGTCGGCCGAGGTGTAGAGCCGCCAGCTCGTCGAGTCCCAGTAGGTGCCGGAGTTGGACGCGTCGTCGGTGGCGTAGACGTGGAACACGCCCTTGAAGACATGCGGCGACGGGTCGGCATTGAAACGCTGCGAGATCGGCTGCGCGCTCTGGGCCAGGGCGGACAGCGCCGCGCAGCCCAGCATCAGGGAGGAAAGAAGTGATCGCATGGTGCGGCCAGTCTATGAATCGATCGCCGTGCCGCTGTGGCAGCACGGCGATCGCTCATCAAGATGACTGCCCGCGCCCCTTGACCAGCCCCAGCGCCAGCGCGATGCCCACCAGCACGATGGCAGCGCCCGCCACCATCTGCGCCGTGACGGCCTCCTGCAGGAACAAGGCGCCCCACAGGATGGCGAACAGCGGGATCAGGAAGGTGACCGACACCGCGTTGGTGGGCCCCACGCGGCTCATCAGCCGGAAGTACAGGATGTATGCCAGGGCGGTGCACAGCACGGCCAGCCCCAGCGCGCTGCCCCAGGCCACGCCGCCCGGCATGGTCGCAGGCCACAGCCAGGCCGCCGGCAGCGCCAGCAGCAGCGTCGCGGCGGCCTGGCTGCCGGTGGCCACGGCCAGCGGTGCCACGCCCGACAGAAAGCGCTTGGTCGCATTGGCGGCGAGGCCGTAGCACAGCGTGGCGCCCAGGCAAGCGACGAGAGCCCAGAAGCCGCTGTGGTCGGCGCCGGGCTTGAAGCTGGCCTTGTCCCACGCCAGAAAGGCCACGCCCGCAAAGCCGATGACCAGGCCCAGCGCGCGCAGCGGGGTCAGCCCCTGGCGCAGCCAGACGAAGGCGACGACGGCCGTCCACAGCGGTGTCGTCGCATTGACGATGCTGGACAACCCGGCGGTGATGGACAGCGCCGCGAACGAGAACAGCGCAAACGGGATGGCGCTGTTCAAGGCGCCCACCAGCAGCAGCGCCTTCCAGTGCGTGCGCAGCGCGGCCAGGCCGCCGCGCGAGGCCAGCAGGGGTACCAGCAGCACGGTGGCCAAGCCCACGCGCACAAAGGCCAGCGCGATGGGCCCGAACTCATGGGCGCCCAGACGCATGAACAAAAAGGACGCCCCCCACAGTGCCGCGAGCAGCACCAGCTCACCGAGGTCGAAGGCCTTCATGCCGCGGCGCCCTCCAGGCTCAGCAAGGCTTTCTTGCGGTCCAGCCCGCCGGCATAGCCGGTCAGCGAGCCATCGGCGCCGACGACGCGGTGGCAGGGAATCAGGATGGAGATGGGATTGCGCCCCACCGCCGCGCCCAGCGCCCGCGCCGCCTGCGCGCGGCCCAGCCGCCCGGCCAGGTGGCCGTAGGTGTCGGGCGAACCCGGCTGGATGTCCAGCAGCGCCTGCCAGACCTCGCGCTGGAAGGCCGTGCCGGCCGGGTCCAGCGGTGGCAGCGTGAACGGTTTGCCGCTGAAATAGGCCGTCAGCGCGGCGGCGGTGGCGGACAGCACCGCGTCATCGCCGTCGTCCGCGGGAACGTCCAGCACGCCGGGGTGGTGCTTCTGGCCGTCGAACCACAGGCCGGACAGGCCCGCGGCGCTGCGCGCGGCCGTCAGCGGGCCCAGCGGCGTGGCGATGCGGGCTTGCAGGATGTGGTGGCTCATGAATGTCTCCAGAGGTGCAGGACGGCGTAGCTGCGGTAGGGGCGGTAGCGTTCCGCCGCGGCGAGATAGGCCTTGGGCGGCAGCAGCGGCCCGCCGGCACTGAGCGCCTTGCGCAGCACCACATCGCCGGGCGGGAAGGCGTCGGGCCAGGACCAGCCGCGCATCAGCATGTAGCTGGCCGTCCAGGGGCCGATGCCCGGGATCCCGCACAGCTGGGCTGCCGCGGCGTCGGGCTCGCCCTCGCGGCGCGCAAAGGCCAGCGTGGGCCAGGCCTGGGCCAGCGCGACGAGGCTGTCGGCACGCCGGCCGATGATGCCCAGCGACGCGATGTCGTCGCGCGTCGCCATGGCGATGCGCTCGGGCGACGGGAACAGCCGCGTGCAGCCCTCGGGTGCGCCGGGCAGGGTCTCGCCAAAGCGCTCGACAAAGCGGCCAGCCAGCGTGCGCGCCGCGGCCACGGTGACCTGCTGGCCCAGCACGGCACGCACGGCCAGCTCGAAGCGGTCCAGACAACCCGGCAGGCGCTGACCGGGCACGCCGCCATCGCCCAGCGCAGCGGCTATGGGCAAGGGATCCGCGTCCAGATCCAGCCAGCGGCGCAGCCGCGGCAGCAGCGAGCCGGCGGCCGGCCACAGCGTGGGCGACAGCGCCACGGCAACCTCGCCCGGCTTGTCGAACGTGACGCGCAACCAGCCTGCATGGCGCTGGCCGGCATGCGTCAGCACGAGGCTGCGCGTGATGCCGCCGTCGCCCACCACCTCCACGCCGGCCACCGCCCGCGGCGTCAAGAAGGCCACGACGCCGGCCAGGTCGTAGGGCTCGCGGTAGCTCAGACGCAGGCGCGACAGCGGCGCCCTGCCCCCGCCCTCGCGGCGCAGGGCCGTGGGCTGCAGGCGGTAGTGCTCGACGAAGGCCGCGTTGAAGCGCCGCAGGCTGGCAAAGCCGGCTGCGAACGCAATCTCCTGAACCGGCAGCGTGCTGTCGGTCAGCAAGGCCTTGGCCAGCAACAGGCGGCGCGTCTGCAGGTACTGAAGCGGCGCCACGCCGTGCTCGGCCTGGAAGATGCGGCGCAGATGGCGGCTGGTGATGCCGAGGTGCTTCGCCAGGTCTTCGACACTGGCGTCGGCGTCATCGCAGGCGTCCAGCCAGGCAGCGGCCTGGCTGGCCAGCGTGCGCGAGGCATCCATGGTCGTCCACGGCAGCGCCCGCGGCGCCAGCTCGGGACGACATTTCATGCAGGGGCGGAAGCACTCCGCCTCGGCCTGGGCGGCCGTCGAGAAGAAGCGGCAGTTCTCGCGCCGCGGCAGGCGGACGCGGCAGATGGGCCGGCAGTAGATGCCCGTGGACGTGACGCCCACGTAGAGCCGGCCGTCGAAGCGGGCATCGCGCGCCTGCAGGGCGGCGTAGGCGGCATCGGGAGGCAGGGGCGCGGACAACATGCAGCCAGTCTAGGCCGGCCTCCTGCCAGGTTCTGGCAGTTTTCGGACATGCCGTTCAATCCGGGATCGTGGCCTCCGGATGGGCTTTGCGCAACTGGGCGACGACGCCGCCATCGACGAGCTGCTGGTAGGCGGCGCGCACGCGCTGCGCCACGGCCTCGCTCATCCCCGGACCGGCGGCCGTGTAGAAGTCGTAGCCGCTGTCCAGTGCGGTCACGCGCATCGCGTCACCACCGTCGCGGGCATCCATGGAGCGCAGCACCGATTCCGGGCCGACGACGGCGTCGACGACGCCGCGGTTCAGCAGCAACAGCAGTTCGGCGTAGTCCTTGCCTTCCACGACATGGGCGACCCCCGCCACTTCGAGCATGGTGCGGCTGGTCGAGGCACGCAGCGAGCCGACGCGATGCACCTTCAGCTCGTTGACGGTAGTCGGCGCCACGCCGAGGGACGGCCGGGTGAAGATGGCGAAGCGGAAGCGCCCGACCGGATACAGCCAGCGGAATCGCGCCTCGCGGTCCGGCGAGCGCGTGACGACGAGGGCGGCCTGGGCCTGGCCCGACTCCAGCATGCGGAACGCGCGGGCGAAGGGATAGAAATGCAGCTCGGTCTCCAGCCCCGCCTGCCTGGCCACCCGCTGGTACAGATCGAAGACGTAGCCCTCCAGCCCCTTGGCCCCCTGCCACAAATAGGGCGGCACGTCGTGGCTGACCCAGAGGGCCTTGGCTGCAAGGGCCGGGCCGGTCACGCCCGCAAGCAGGCTGACCAGGGCGAAGGGCAAGGCACGGCGGGACGGCATGGCGCGGGTTGCGGAGTCACCGCGACTCTAACCCGCCGCTGGCCGCTACATGGCCTTGAACAGGTGGACGTAGGCGCGGCTGACCGGCAACTCGCGAGCCTGCCCGCGCACGCGCACGAACAGCCGGCTCTGCTCGTCGCGGCGCGTGCCGGCGAGGTGGTCCAGGTTGATGATGGTGGAGCGGTGCACCTGCCAGAAGCGGTCCGGGTCCAGCTGGCCCGCCAGCTCGAAGATGGGCGTGCGGATCAGGTGCTCGGCCGTGGCCGTCTGCACGATGGTGTACTTGTCGTCGGCATGGAAGAACAGCACCTCGTCCACCGGCACCTGGTGCGTCAGATCGCCTTGCGCGGCGCGGATGTAGCGCAGCTTCGCGGGCGCTGCCGCGGCGGGCAGAAGGCGCTTGAGCGTCTCGGCCAGCGCGCTGTCGCTCTCCGCGGGTGCGGCGGCGCGCAGGCGCTCGATGCAGCGGGCCAGGCGGTCCGCCTTCAGTGGTTTGAGCAGATAGTCCACCGCGCGCGCCTCGAAGGCGTCCACGGCGTACTGGTCGTAGGCCGTCACGAAGACGACGCGCGTGCCGCCCTCGATGCCCTGCGCCACTTCCAGGCCGGTCATGCCGGGCATCTGGATGTCGAGGAAGGCGACGTCGGGTTGCAGTTCGGCGATGGCGTCGGCCGCCTCGATGCCGTGGGCGGCGATCCTGACGATTTCCAACTCGGGCCAGGCTTGGGCGAGCTGGGCCTTCAAGTACTGCGCGAGGTGCGGTTCGTCGTCGGCGATGAGTGCAGTGGTCATGATGGAAGTGTGGCCAAGGGGATCTTGATGCGGGAGCGCGTGCCGCCACCGTCGCGGGGCTGCAGCTCCAGCGTGGCAGAGGCGCCCCAGCGGGCGGTGAGCCGGGCGCGGATGTTGTCGAGCGCGACCCCGTTGCCGGCGCGGCGCTTTGGCGCCTCCAAGCCCTGGCCGTCGTCCTCGACGTCGAGAAGCAGCATGCCGTCCTCTCGACGGGCGCCGACGACGATCTCGCCGCCGGCGATCTTGGGCTCCAGCCCGTGGTGGATGGCGTTCTCCACCAGCGGCTGAAGCAGCAACGGCGGCAGCTCGAAGCCGTTCAGCTCGGCGGGCAGCAGCAGGCGCACGCGCAGCCGCTCGCCCATGCGCAGCTGCATCAGGCCGAGGTAGGCCTCCAGCATCGCGAACTCCTGGGCCAGCGTCGTCTGCTCGCCGCGCAGTTGGCCGAGGCTGCTGCGCAGGTAGTCGGTGAAACGCTCCAGCATCAGCTTGGCCCGCTCGGGGTCGAAGTCGATGAGGCTTTGCACGTTGGCCAGCGTGTTGAACAGGAAATGCGGCTCGATCTGGCCTTGCAGCAGGCGCAGCTGGGCCTCGGTGACGCGGGCCTGCATGCGCTCATGCATCCAGCGCGCGCGGTAGCGCCAGCCGATGAACAGGGAGACGAGCGCGGAGATGCCCAGGAACTGGCCCCAGAACCCCGGATTGCCCAGCGCCCGGTACCAGCCGGGCATCGCCCAGACCAGGTCGACGGCGGCCAGGCCGATGACGACGCCGATCGCCGAGCTGAAGACAGACAAGCCCGTGTAGAAAATGCCGGCGCGCCAGTCCCTCCAGCCGACGACGGTGTCGATCCAGCGCTGCGGCGCGAGCTTCTCGAAGCCGCGGAACACGACGAAGAAGCAGCCCGTCACGCAGGCGCTGACGAGCAGGTGCCCCGGCACGTCCTGCCGCCACCAGGCCACCGCCCCGAGCCGCCCGTTCTGAAAACCATGGATGGCTGCAAAGAAGAAGCCGAAGCCCAGCATCCAGATCAGGTAGATGACCATCCGCACGCGCAGCCGGTCGGGCCGGTGCTTCATCAGCACGCGCTGGTTGCGCACGGCCTGGGCGAATTCCGCTTTGAACGTCATGGGCCGCGAGTGTAGGAAGCCCCCGCGGCATGCCCCTTGCATGAGTGACGGATCGACAGCCGGCGCGACAGACGGACAGCCATGGGGGCTGCCTACAATCCGCCGCGATTTCAAACCCAGCTTTCGAGGGAATTCATGCAGGTCCACGCTTCCATCTTCAAGGCCTATGACATCCGCGGCGTCGTCGGCACGACGCTGAACGAGGAGCTTGCCGAGCACCTGGGCCGGGCCTTCGGCACCGAGGCCAAGGCGCTGGGCGAAAAGGCCGTGGCCGTGGGGCGCGACGGCCGCCTGTCCGGCCCCGGCCTGGTGGCCGCGCTGGTGCGCGGCCTGCAGAGCACCGGCCTGGACGTCGTGGACATCGGCGCCGTGACGACGCCCATGCTGTACTACGTCGCGGCCACGCGTGGCAAGCATGGCTGCAACTCCGGCATCATGGTCACGGGCAGCCACAACCCCAAGGACTACAACGGCTTCAAGATGGTGCTCAAGGGCGCCGCCGTGTACGGCGAGCAGATCCAGGGCCTAAGGAAGCGCATCGAGACCGAGGACTACGCCACCGGCAAGGGCCGCGTGGGCACCATGGACGTGGGGCCCGAGTACGCCGCCCGCATCGTCAAGGACTGCAAGCTGGCCCGCCCGATGAAGGTCGTCGTCGACAGCGGCAACGGCATCCCGGGCGCCTCTGCCCCGGCCATCCTGCGCGCGCTGGGCTGCGAGGTCGTGGACATTTTCTCCAAGGTGGACGGCGACTTCCCCAACCACCACCCCGATCCCAGCCGCCCCGAGAACCTGGAAGACCTGAAGAAGATCGTCCACGCGACCGACGCCGAACTGGGCCTAGCCTTCGACGGTGACGGCGACCGCCTCGGCATCGTCACCAAGGACGGCGAGATGATCATGCCGGACCGCCAGATCATGCTGCTGGCCGCGGACATCCTCAAGCGCAAGCCGGGCGCCGAGATCATCTTCGACGTCAAGTGCACGCAGCGCCTGGCACCGTGGATCAAGGAACACGGCGGCAAACCGCTGATGTGGATGACCGGCCACTCGCTGGCCAAGGCCAAGCTGAAGGAAACCGGCGCGCCGCTGGCCGGCGAGCTGTCGGGCCACATCTTCTTCAGCGAGCGCTGGTACGGCTTCGACGACGCGATGTACACGGCCGGCCGCATGCTGGAGATCCTGAGCCGCGACGCCGACCCCAGCGCCACACTGAAGGGCCTGCCCAACAGCTTCAACACGCCCGAGATCAACGTGCCCTGCGCCGAAGGCGAGCACCACGAGGTCGTCAAGAAGCTCAAGGAGGTCGTCACCGCTGCCGACCTGCCGGGCGTGCTGGAGATCAACACCATCGACGGCATGCGCTTCGAGTACGCGGACGGCTTCGGCCTGATCCGCCCGTCCAACACCACGCCGGTGCTGGTGCTGCGCTTCGAGGGCCACACGCCCGAGGCGCTGGAGCGCATCCAGCACGACGTGCTGGCCCAGCTCAAGCGCGTGAAGCCGGACGCGACCTTCGCCGCGGGCCACTGATGGCACTGTGGGTCTATGCCGCGCTGCTGCGGTTGTTGACCCCCTTCTACCTGCTGCGCCTGTGGCGGCGCGGCGCCCAAGAGGCGCTGTACCGCCACGCGCTGGCCGAGCGGCTGGGCTTCTACCGCGGTACGGCTGAACCTGGCCGGCTGTGGATCCACGCCGTGTCGCTGGGCGAGACGCGCGCCGCCAGCGCCTTGATCGACGCACTGCGCGCCCGCGACCCGTCGCTGCGCCTGCTGCTGACCCATTCCACCGCCACCGGCCGCGAGGCCGGCCAGGCCTTGCTGCGCGATGGCGATGCTCAGGCTTGGCTGCCGTATGACACGCCCGGCGCGGTACGGCGCTTCCTGCGCCACTGGCAGCCCCGGCTCGGCGTGCTGATGGAGACCGAGGTCTGGCCCATGCTGCAGCGCGAGGCCGAGAAGGCCGGCGTGAAGATGGTGCTGGCCAATGCACGGCTGTCCGAGAAAAGCCTGCGCCAGGGCCAGCGCTTTGGCGCGCTGTTGCGCCCGGCCGCGCAGCGCATGACGCTGGCACTGGCGCAGACCGAGTCCGACGCGGAACGCCTGCGCGTGATGGGCGCCCCACGCGTGGAGGTGGCGGGCAACCTCAAGTACGACATCGCCGTGGACGCCGCGCTCATCGCCCGTGGCCAGGCCTGGGCCGCACGGCTGGGCCGGCCGGTGCTGATGCTGGCCGTCAGCCGCGAAGGCGAGGAAGCCGCGCTGCTGGCCGGATGGCTCAAACAGCCCGCGCCGCGCCCGCTGTTGGCCATCGTGCCGCGCCATCCGCAGCGCTTCGACGAGATCGCCGCGCTGATAGCAGGCGCTGGCCTCAAGCTCGCCCGCCGCAGCGGCTGGAGCGACGAGCCGCCAGCCGAGGCGCTGCAGGCCGATGTCTGGCTGGGCGACTCCATGCGCGAGATGCCGGTGTACTACGGCCTGGCCAGCGTGGCCTTGCTGGGCGGCAGCTTCGAGCCACTGGGCGGGCAGAACCTCATCGAGGCTGCCGCCTGCGGCTGCCCCGTGCTGGCCGGGCCGCACACCTTCAATTTCGCCGAGGCCACCGAACTGGCGCTGGCCGCCGGCGCCGCCGAGCGCTGCGCCGACCTCGGTGGCGCGGTGGCGCGCGGCCTGCAGCTGTGCGCCGACTCCGGAGCACGCCGGGCCATGGGCTTGCGTGCGCTGGCGTTCTCGGCGGC
This sequence comes from Roseateles sp., assembly GCA_036401055.1. Taxonomy (GTDB): domain Bacteria; phylum Pseudomonadota; class Gammaproteobacteria; order Burkholderiales; family Burkholderiaceae_C; genus Pelomonas. Next base: position 57,706 of record DASWWC010000070.1, on the reverse strand, counting down.
CCATCGCGGCGCGGCGGCACGCATGGCGGACAGGCTGCTGACCCTGGCTTGAGTATTGGAGATGTTTTGCAAATGCGTATAATTCGCATTTGCAAAACATCTCCACATCCTCATGAAGAGCCGCACGATCAAGCAATGGGCCTGGGTGCACAAATGGAGCAGCCTGGTCTGCACCGTCTTCATGCTGCTGCTGTGCCTGACCGGCCTGCCGCTGATCTTCCACCACGAGATCGGCCACTTGCTGGGTACCGAGGTGGAAGCACCGCCCATGCCCGCCGACACGCCGCGCGCCAGCCTGGACCGCGTGCTGGAGGTGGCGCGTGCGCAGCACCCCGACCGCATCGTTCAGTACGCGTCCAAGGCCGAGGACAGCGACGACCTGTGGTTCGTCACGCTGACACCCACGCCCGACCCGACCGACGACTTCCGCTCCGTGGCCGTGGACGCCCGCACCGGCGAGGTGCTGGCCCAGCCTCGCTTCGACCAGGGCTTCATGTACGTCATGTTCAAGCTGCACGTGGACCTGTTCGCGGGCCTTGCCGGAAAGCTGTTCCTGGGCCTGATGGGGCTGCTGCTGCTGGTTGCCATCGTCAGCGGCGTGGTCCTGTACGCGCCCTTCATGCGCAAGCTGGAGTTCGGCACCGTGCGCCGCCAGCAGAAGACGCGCACCCAGTGGCTGGACCTGCACAACCTGCTGGGCATCGTCACGCTGACCTGGCTGTTCGTCGTCGGCGCCACCGGCATGATCAACACCTGGGCCGACCTGCTGATCAAGTACTGGCAGCACGACCAGCTCAGCGCGCTGCTGCAGCCCTACCAGGGCCAGCCGGTCGTGCCGGCAGCGCAGCGCGCCTCGGTGCAGCAGTCGCTGGAGGTGGCGCAGCGCGAGGCGCCGGGCACCAAGCTGTCCTTCATCGCATTCCCCGGCACGGCCTTCTCCAGCCCGCACCACCACACCTTCTTCCTGCGCGGCAACGAGCCGCTCACGTCGCGGCTGCTGCAGCCGGTGCTGGTGGACGCCAAGACCGCCCGAGTCACGGCCGCACCGCAGCTGCCCTGGTATCTGACGGCGCTGCTGGTGTCGCAGCCGCTGCACTTCGGCGACTACGGCGGCATGCCGATGCAGATCATCTGGGCGCTGCTGGACATCGCGTCCATCATCGTGCTGGGCAGCGGGCTGTACCTGTGGCTGCGCAAGGGGCAGCCGGCGCCGCAGGCCGTTGCCGACGACGCGCTCGAACCTGCGCTGGTCAGCGAGGCCGCACGATGAGCGCCGTCGACAACGGCCGCAAGAGCGGCATGTGGACCTTGCCCATCGCCTTCGGCGTCATCAGTGCCGTGGGCCTGGTCGTCGGTTTGTTCAGCGACGGCGGCTTTGGCGACCTGCTGGGCAACGTGCTGCTGGCACTGCCGGTGGCTGCCTGCGCCTGGTGGGGCTGGCTGAAGCGCTGACGCCTCAGCTGCCGCTCCAGCCGCCGCCCAGCGCCCGTACCAGCTGCGCCGTCGCGGCCCATTGCGCACCGCGCAGCTGCGCCAGCGCGCGCTCGGTGGCCAGCGGTGTGCGCTCGGCCTCGGTCACGTCCAGGTAGCTGACGGCGCCCTGGTCGTAGCGGCTGCGTGCCACCTTCAGCGCCTGGCTGCTGGAGGCCAGCGTGCGGTTCTGGGCGTCGACGACCGCCGCGCGGCCCTGCAGCTCGGCCAGCGCGTCGTCCACCTCGCGCAGCGCCTGCAGCATGCGGCCGCGGAAGGCCGCCAGCGACTCGTCGACCGAGGCCTTGGCTGAGGCCAGGTTGGCCTGGTTGCGCCCGCCTTCGAAGATCGGCAGCGAGATGCTGGGGCCGAGGTTGTAGAGGCGCGCCGGCGCGGAGATCAACGAGCCCAGGTCTTCGCTGGAATAGCCGAAGCTGCCTGTCAGCTTGATGGACGGGTAGAAGGCCGCCTCGGCGATGCCGACCTGGGCCGTGGCCGCGTGCAGCTGCGCCAGGCTCTGGGCCAGATCCGGCCGGCGCTGCAGCAGTTCGGACGGCAGGCCGGCGCGGACGGACGGCGGCGCGGCCAATGGCGATACGGCCTGCAGCTTCAGCTCGGCGGCGGGCTGGCCGGTCAGCGCGGCGATCTGGTTCAGCAGCAAGGCCTGGCGGCGCGGCAGGTCGGCCAGCTCGGCGTCGGCGGCGGCCAGCTCGGCGCGCACGCGTTCCAGGTCTTGCGTGGTGGACGAGCCGGCGTCGAAGCGCGTCTGCGCGACCTGGAAGGCCTGGGCGCGGCTGTCGCGCACGCGCCGCAGCGCGACGCCCTCGTCGGCCAGCGCGCGCCACTGCCAGTAGGCCGCGGCCACCTCCGCCGTCAACGCGACGCGGGCGGCGGCGGCATCGGCGCCGGTCGCGTCCAGCTGGGCCTGCGCGGCTTCCTGCTGGCGCTTCACGCGACCCCACAGGTCCAGCTCCCAGCCCATGCTGGCCGACAGGCCGAAGCTCTCGCCCTCGAAGGTGACGGCGCGGCCGTTCAGCACCGGCGTGGTGGTGGCCTTGGCCGAGGTGCGCAGGCCGCCGGCATTGGCGCCCACGTCCACGCGCGGCAGCGTGTCGGCACGCGTGGCGCCGAACTGGGCGCGAGCCCGCTCGATACGCGCCGCGGCGGCGGCCAGCGTGGGGCTGGCCTGCAGCGCTTGCGCCTCCAGCGCATCCAGCTGCGCGTCGCCGAACATCAGCCACCAGTCGCGCTGCAGCTCGGCGCCGGCCATGCTGGCGGCGCGGTAGGCCGCGGGCGCCTGGGCGGCCGGTGCCTGGTAGTTGGGGCCCAGCGTCGTGCAGGCCGCAAGCGCGGCCGACAGGATGAGCGTCAGGGCAGTCTGAGTCTTCATGTCCATCTCCATATCAATGCGCGGCCTCGGCCGCGCCAGCGCCGCCCAGCACCTTCTTGCTCAGCCAGACGATGGCCACGCAGCTGATCAGCGCGAGGCCCAGGATCAGGAAGGCGTCGTTGTAGGCCATGACGAAACTCTCGCGGCGCACCACGCCGTCCAGCGCCTTCAGTGCCATGTCCTGCGCGCTGGCGAGGTCGGCGCCCTTGGCGGCGAAGTTGGCGGCCAGCGCCTCCAGCCGCGCCTGCGTGGCCGGGTCGTACAGCGTGACCGCCTCGCCGATGCGGGCGCTGTGCAGGTGCTCGCGATTGGTCAGCAGCGTGGCGAGCAGCGCGATGCCCACCGAGCCGCCCAGGTTGCGCATCATGTTGAACATGCCGGACGCGCTGGGCAACAGGCTGGGCGGGATGCCGTTCACGGCGAAGTTGGTCAGCGTGATCATGATGAGCGGTTGGCCCAGCGCCCGTACCACCTGCGCGGCGATCAGCTCGGGCCCGGCCGTGTCGGCGCTCATGTGGGTGTTCATGAAGCACGAGACGGCGAACAGCGTCAGGCCCAGGCTCATCATCACGCGGTTGTCCAGCTTGGTGGACAGCTTGGCCGCGAACGGCATGATGAACAGCTGCGGCAGGCCCATCCACATGATGACCAGGCCGATCTGCATGGGCGTGTAGTTGGCGATCTGGCCCAGGTAAAGCGGCAGGATGAAGGCCGAGCCGTAGAGGCCCATGCCGGTCGTGAACGCGATGACGGCAGCGATCAGGAAGCTGGGCCGGCCGAAGATGTGCAGGTCGATGAAGCTGTTCTTGCGCGTCAGTCCGCGCCAGGCCCAGACGTAGATGCCGCTGATGGCCAGCACGGCGGCCGTGATGATGAAGGGGCTCTGGAACCAGTCCTTGGCATTGCCCTCCTCCAGCATCGCCGTCAACGAACCCAGGCCGATGGCCATGGCGGCGACGCTGGGCCAGTCCACCTTCTTCAGCAGGTCCAACTGCTTGGCTTCCTTCTCCAGCCCCCAGCCCACGCCCAGAATCAGCAGCACGCCCGGCACCCAGTTGATGTAGAAGATGCTGGGCCAGCCGTACAGCTCGGTGAGGTAGCCGCCGATGGTGGGCCCCAGCGTGGGCGCCAACGTGGCGGTCATGCCGAACAGCGCCAGGCCGATGGGCCGCTTGTTCAGCGGCAGCTTGCGCGTGACCAGCGTCATCGCCATCGGGATCATCACGCCGCCGGTGAAGCCCTGGGCCGCGCGGAACACGATCATGCTCTCCAGGCTCCAGGCCATGCCGCACAGCGTGCTGAACAGCAGGAACAGCAGCACGTTGGCCACCAGGTAGAGCCGCGTCGAGAACACCGCGGCCAGGAAGCCGGCCAGCGGGATGACGACGATCTCGGCCACCAGGTAGGCGCTGGAGATCCAGGAGCCCTCCTCCTGCGTGGCGGAGAGCGCGCCGAGGATGTCGCGCAGCGATGCATTGGTGATGGCGATGTCCAGCACCGCCATGAAGGCGCCCAGCAGGCTGGCCAGCACGGCCACCCAGGTGCGCAGCGGCACCTTGCTGCCGGGCGGCGGCGGCATGTAGACGGGGCTCATCGTGGGCTCAGAGTTCGACTTCGACCTGCACCGACAGGCCCGGCACGATGCGCCCTGCCTGCTCGCCCAGCGCCTTCAGGCTGTCCGGCTCGAACACGAGCTTCACCGGCACGCGCTGCACGATCTTGGTGAAGTTGCCGGTGGCGTTGTCCGGCGGCAGCAGCGCGAAGCTGGCACCCGACGCGGGCGCGAAGCTGTCGACCTTGGCGACCAGGTCCTGACCCGGGAAGGCGTCGATGTGCACATGCACCTTCTGGCCCGGCTTCATCCGGGCCAGCTGGGTCTCCTTGAAGTTGGCGACGATCCAGGTCTCGGGCTCGACGATGGCGGCCAGCTGCTGGCCCGGCTGCACGCGCTGGCCCACCTCGACCGTGCGCTTGCCGATGCGGCCGTCGCTCGCGGCCTTCACTTCGACATAGCCCAACTGGTTCTGCGCATCCTTCAGCAGCGCCTGCGTGGCGGCCTTCTGCGCGTTGGCCGACTGGCGGGCGCTTTCGGCGGCGGCCACGGCTTCCTTCGCGGCATTCGCGCCGGCCTTGCGGGCGGCGAGGTCGGCCCGGGCCACGTCACGGGCGGCCAGCGCGGCGTCCAGTTCCTGCTTGCTGGTAGCGCGCAACTCGGCGCCGAACAGCGCCTGGCTGCGCTTGGCCTCCAGCTCGGTGCGGGCCAGCACGGCCTCTGCCTGGGTCACCTGCGAGCCGGTCGCCGCCGCCTGAGCCTTGGCCTGCGCCACCTGCGCAGTACCGGTGGCAATGGCCGCATCGGCCTGCGCCATCTGCGCCTTCAGCCGCTCTACCTGCACGGCAGCGTCGGCCGGGTCCAGCCGCAGCAGCACGTCGCCGGCCTTCACGACCGCGTTGTCCTGCATGCGCATTTCGGTGACGACGCCGGCCACGCGGGTGGACACCGGGTGGATGCGGCCGGCGATGAAGGCGTTGTCCGTCTCCACCAGGTGCTGACTGCGCCACCACATGCGGCCACCCAGGCCGATGCCGCCGATCAGCAGGATCGCGCCGATGACCAGCAGCGGCACGGGCGGGCCGCTCTTCTTCGGGCCGGGCGCGGTGGCGTTGTCTTGCGGTGCGTTCATGACGGGATTTCCTTGGGGACGATGTTTGTTGTTGGAGGAAGCGTTCTTGGACTCAGGCGGCCCATGCCGCCGGAATGAAAGCGCTGCAGCGCGGCGACGACCTGGCCCTCGTCGCTCATCGCGAAGGGGCCGTGCCGCACCACCGGCTCGTGCAGCGGGCGGCCGCTGAAGCAGGCCAGGCGCAAGGGCTCGTCGGCCCGCAGCGTGACGGCAGCCGCGTCGGTCAGGCTGAGTGCATGGCCGGGCGACAGCGGCAGCTCGCCGGCTGCGCCCCGGCCGCGCACGACCAGCACCAAGCCCTGCTCGCCCGGGGCCAGTGCCGTGTCGAAGCGCGCGCCGGCCGCGATGTCCACGATGGACAGCGCCACCGGCAGCGGCAGGCCCAGGTCCGCCGCGCCGCCGAAGACCTGCACGGAGCGCCAGCCGGCGCCTTCATGACGCGGCATCTGCTGGGGCGCCAGCCGCAGCACTTCGGGCGCGCGCAGCTTCTGGTCGGCCGGCAGGTTCACGAAGATCTGCAGGCCGTGGGCCTCGCGGCCCGCCTCGGCGGGAAACTCGTCGTGCATGACACCTCGGCCCGCCAGCGTCCAGTGCAGGCCGCCGGGCTGGATCGCGTGTTCGCCGCCCAGCGAGTCGCGGCTGAGCATGCCGGTGGCCGAATCGTCGAACAGACACGTCACCGCCGAGAACCCGGCATGCGGGTGCGGCGCGAACGCCGGCTCGCGCATGCGGAAGTGGTCCACCAGCAGGAAGGGATCCAGCAGCGCCGCCGGCTCGCGCCAGCTCTCGGCCTCGAAGCCGGAGCCGATGCTGTGCCGGTGCGAAGGCAGGAGCCGGAGCGTGGACGTCATGGCCGGCGACTGTAGGTAGTTCCATTTATGGCGGATAGATGCAAAACTCAAACGCACCGTTCCAGAAACGAAACGAGACCGATTGAAATGAAAGTCGACGACCTGCTGCTGCTGGCCCAGGTGCACCGGGCCGGGTCGCTGTCCGCCGCCGCGCGCCAGCTGGACTGCCCCAAGGCCACATTGAGCCGGCGGCTGACCGCGCTGGAGACTGCGGTGGGCGCCCGGCTGTTCGTGCCCGGCGCCGCCCGGCTGACGCTGACCGAGCTGGGCGAGCAACTGGCCGAACGCGCCGCCCGGCATGACGACGACATCGCCGAGACCCGCCACTGGCTGGCCTCGCGCGACGCCACGCCGCAGGGCAAGGTGCGCGTGGCCGTGCCGGCCGAGTTCGCCATGCTGGTGCTGGCCGACAGCTTTGCGCGCTTCGTGCGCCGCTATCCCAAGGTGGAGCTGGAGGTGGACACCACGCCACGCCGCGTGGACCTGTTCAACGAGCCCTACGACCTCGCCATCCGCATGGGCCCGGTGGACGAACCCGACCTGGTGGCGCGTCAGTTCATGCTGCTGGAGCGCGGCCTGTACGCCAGCCCGGTCTACCTGCAGGCCCGGCCCGCGCCGCAGACGCCGGCCGACCTGGCCGACCACGACTTCGTCGTGCTGACCCAGGGCAAGGGCATGTACCGCACTCTGCAGAACGGCCGCCAGACCGCCGAGGTGGACCTCCGCGGCCCGCTGGAGGCCAACTCCATCGGCCTGGTGCTGTCACTGGCGCGGGCGGGCGGCGGCATCGCCAGCTTCCCGTTCGGCATGGTGGCGTCCGACGTGGCCGCCGGCACGCTGGTGCCGGTGCTGCCCGACTGGCGCTACGAGCCCCTGCCCGTGCACCTGCTGACCGCCAGCCGCCGGCTGATGCCGGCCAAGACGCGAGCGCTCATCGACCACCTGTTCGAGACCGTGCCCGAATGGGCACGCACGGCACTGCTCAGCCTGCCAACAAGGCCCGCAGCCCGTCCTCGTCCAGCACCGTGACACCCAGCGTGCGCGCCTTCTCCAGCTTGCTGCCGGCCTCCTCGCCCGCGACGACGTAGCTGGTCTTCTTGGACACCGAACCGCTGACCTTGCCGCCGGCGTCCTCGATCAGCGCCTGCGCCTCGTCGCGCGACAGCGTGGGCAGCGTGCCGGTCAGCACCAGTGTCTTGCCCAGCAGCGGACGCGGCCGGTCGTCGCCCTCGCCTTCGCTTTCCTTCGGCTGAACGCCGGCCGCCAGCAGTTGCTCGACGACCTCGCGGTTGTGCGGCTGCGCGAAGAAGGTGTGGATGCTGGCCGCGACGATGGGGCCCACGTCGGGCACCTCCAGCAGCTGCTCGACGCTGGCGTTCATCAGCTTGTCCAGCGTGCCGAAGTGGCGCGCCAGATCCTTGGCCGTCGTCTCGCCGACCTGGCGTATGCCCAGCGAGAACAGGAAGCGCGCCAGCGTCGGCGTCTTGCTCTTCTCCAGCGCGTCGACGATGTTCTGCGCGCTCTTCTCGGCCATGCGGTCCAGCGCGGCGAGCTTGGCGACGCCCAGCTTGTAAAGGCCCGGCAGGCTCAGCACGATGCCGCTGTCCACCAGTTGCTCGACCAGCTTGTCGCCCAGGCCTTCGATGTCCATCGCGCGGCGGCCGGCGAAGTGCAGCATGGCCTGCTTGCGCTGCGCCGGGCAAAACACGCCGCCGGTGCAGCGGTAGTCCATGCCGCCACGCTCGCGCGCGGCCTCGCTGTTGCAGACCGGGCAGGCACGCGGCATGCGGAAGTTGGGCACGTAGGCCGGCCTCTCGCCGGGCGCACGGCCCACCACCTCCGGGATCACGTCGCCCGCGCGGCGAATGATGACCTGGTCGCCCACGCGCACACCCTTGCGGCGCATCTCGAACAGGTTGTGCAGCGTCGCGTTGCTGACCGTCGTGCCGCCGACGAACACCGGGTCGAGGCGCGCCACCGGCGTCAGCTTGCCGGTGCGGCCGACCTGGATGTCGATGGCCAGCAGCGTGGTCACCTGCTCCTGCGCCGGGTACTTGTGCGCCACCGCCCAGCGCGGCTCGCGGGTCTTGAAGCCGAGCTTGGCCTGCAACTCGCGGGAGTTGACCTTGTAGACGATGCCGTCGATGTCGAAGGGCAGCGCATCGCGCCTGGCGGCCATGGCCCGGTGGAACTCGATGAGCCCGGCCACGCCCTGCGCCACCACGCGGTCGCCGTTGACCGGCAGCCCGAAGGCTGCCAGCGCATTCAACATGTCAGCGTGCGTGGCGGGGATCTCCCAGCCTTGCACCTCGCCCAGCCCGTAGGCATAGAAGCACAGCGGACGCTGGCGCACCAGCGCCGGGTCCAGTTGGCGGATCGCGCCGGCCGCCGTGTTGCGCGGGTTGACGAAGGTTTTCTCGCCGCGCTCGCGCTGGCGCTCGTTCAACTTCTCGAAGTCGTCGCGGCGCATGTAGACCTCGCCGCGCACCTCCAGCACCGCCGGCGCCTCGCCCTTCAAGCGCAACGGAATCTGCCCGATGGTGCGCACGTTCTGCGTGACGTCCTCACCGGTCTCGCCGTCGCCGCGCGTGGCGGCCTGCACCAGCACGCCATGCTCGTAGCGCAGGTTCATGGCCAGGCCGTCGAACTTCAGCTCGGCGGCGTATTCCACCGGCGGGTCAGCCTCGGTCAATCCCAGCTCACGGCGCACGCGTGCGTCGAACGCGATGGCACCGCCCTCGGTCGTGTCGGTCTCGGTCGTGATGGACAGCATGGGCACGACGTGCTGCACCGGCGTCAGGCCGGCCAGCACGGCGCCGATGACGCGCTGCGTGGGCGAGTCCGGCGTCAGCAGCTCGGGGTGGGCGGCCTCCAGCGCCTGCAGCTCGGCGAACAACTTGTCGTACTCGGCGTCCGGCAGCTCGGGAGCATCGAGCACGTAGTACAGGTGGGCATGGTGGTTGAGCAGATCGCGCAGCTGGGCGGCGCGCTGGGCGGGGGCATCGGTCATCGTGCCATTGTCGCGGGAGGACAATCCCTGCATGAACTCACGCCTGACCCTGCACGCGGGCCCCGCCGTCGGTTTCGACCAGCCCTTCGAGATGCTGCTGGCCTGCCATGAGCGGGTGCAGCGCAGCCTGGACCTGCTGCTGCGCTTGCAGGCGCACGTCGAGTCCCTGGGGGCCGACGAGCAGGCGCGCGACGCCGCACGCGATGTGCTGCGTTACTTCGACCTCGCCGGCCCCAAGCACCACGAGGACGAGGAGCGGCATGTGCTGCCTCGGCTGCGGGCCGCGGGGCAGGAGGCGCTGGCGCAGCGGCTGGCCGCAGAGCATGCCGAGATGGCAGGCCGCTGGGCGGCGCTGCGCCCGGCGCTCGCACGCCTGGCGCAGGGCGAGGCGGCGCCGCTGGAAGCCGACGCCTGCCAGGCCTATGCCGCGCTGTACGCGGCCCACATGCGCGCCGAGGAAGGCGAAGCCTTTCCACGCGCGGCGCAGGGCCTGTTCCCCGAGGCCCTGGCCGCGATGGGCGCCGAGATGGCGGCACGGCGACGCGGCTGAAGTTCAGTCAGTCGCCGAAGCGTTCGCGGATCTGCCGGCGTGCGGCCTCGTCGCTCAGCAGCGCCTCCACGCAGGCGCCGTCGATGAGCCCGAGCGCCGCCTGGCTGCGCAGCTCTTCGGCGCAGCGCACCTCGTCCCAGGGTGCCTTGTAGGGCCGGGCGGACGACAGTGCGTCGTACATGTCGGCCACGGCGACGATGCGGGCCGACACCGGGATGTCGGCCATACGGAGGCCGCGCGGATACCCGCTGCCATCGCCGCGTTCGTGGTGGCCCGACACCACGTCGCGCATGATGCAGGCCGCCGCGTCGCCCTGCAGGCCGAGGTCGGCCACGATGTGGTCGACGAGCTGCTCGCCGATCACCACGTGCTGCTGCATGAGCCGCCGTTCGTCCGCGTCGAGCTTGCCGGGCTTGAGCAGGATGGAGTCGGGAATGCCCACCTTGCCGATGTCATGCAGCGGCGCAAACAGGTGCAGGTACTCGATGGTTTCGTCGGTCAGGCCGTAGTGCTCGGCCACGCCGCGCGCGATGAGGCGCGAGTACTTGGCCATGCGCTCCAGGTGCCTGCCGGTCTCCACATCGCGGATGCGGGCCAGGCCCGTGGCGATGTCGACCGCGCCGATCAGGTGATGCACCGCCGAGAGCCGCAGCAGGTAGAGCTGCGCAATGATGTCGGCGAACTGATCCAGTACGCCGCACACCGGTGCTGTGAAGGCCGCGCGTTCCGTCGAGTCGAAGAACAGGAAGGCCGACAGCTCCGCCCCCCGGAAGATGGGCAGCGTGTAGCTGCTGCGGTAGTGCTGCGACTTGAGCCAGGCCGTGTGTGCGCTGGCGGCCTGGAAGGCCTGCTCGATGTCGTCCACCACGCGGGACTGGCGGCTGTCGCGCAGCTCCACCAGCGACGGCACGTCGGCCAGCCTGGCCTCGTAGTGCTGCAGCGCGATGCCACCTTCGTTGCTGCTGGCGAAGGTCTTGAGCAGGTCGGTGCTGGGGTCGTAGAGCGCCAGCGCGATGCGACCGATGGACGGGTAGCGGGCCAGCAGCATGCTGTGCAGGCTGCAGATCCGCTCGCCGAGGCCCGACCGCTCGATCTCGGCACGGTTGAGCACGTGTTCCGACGTTTGCATCACGCTCCCCTTCGCGGCAACCGGCCCATGTTAGAGCCCGGGTCTCGCGACGGGCAGCGTCACCAGCGCCCTTCGACGCCGATGCGACAGCTGCGCGGTAGTTCTTCCCAACCGAAAAGGCTGGACTTGGCCGCCAACCGCATGTTGGTGACGTTATCGATGCCCGCGCGCAAGGTCCATCCGTGCCCCAGCACGACGCTGGCATGCAGGTTCGCCAGCGTCAGGCGCGGCACGCCCTGGGGCGGCTCCCCCGTGACCGTGGAAGCGAGGTGCAGGCCGCTGTGCACGGTCACGTCGCCACCGGTACGCCAGGCGCCACGTTGCCAATCGGCGCGCAGACCCCAGCTGCGGCGGGCGCGCTTCTCCAGCGGCTGGCCACGGTCGTCCTCGGCGTGCAGCAGGCCGGCCTGCAGCTGCAGCGTCCAGCCACCGGCGCGCCAGCCGGCCGCAGCCTCCAGTCCCTGCAGCACCGCGGCGTCGATGTTGCGGAACTGGTAGACGCCGCTGTTGGCCGTGCCACTCAGCAGCACCGGCGTGATGAGATGGCGCACCCGGTTGCGGTAGGCCGTCAGCGAGGCGCCAGCCGGTGCGGTGTCCCAGGCCAGGGTCGCCTCGACGCTGTCGTTGCGCTCGGGCTTGAGGCCGGCCTGCCCGACATAGGTGTTGGGGCCTTCGTCCTCGCGGTAGTTGGGGTCGATCTGCTTCAGCGTTGGCGCCTTGAAGCCGTGGCCCAGTCCGCCCTTGACCACCCAGCCGGCCGCTGGCTTCCAGACGGCGTAGAGCCGCGGACTGAACTCCGTGCCGAAGCGGCTGGCATGGTCGGCACGGGCGCCCGCGGTGAGGCTGAGCGCAGGCGACAGGCGCAGTTCATCCTGCAGGTAGACGCCGCTGTGCGTGGCGCTGGCGCCGCCGCCGGGCAGGCCGGCGTTGACCAGTTTCTCGTCGCGCAGTTCAAAACCCGCGGTCCAGAGCTGGGTGACGCCCACCGGCATGCTGCCCTGCCCTTCCAGCACGCGGTCGCTCAGGGTGTTGGGGCGCAGCGAGGCGACACCGTCGGTCTTGATGTTGCTCACCGAGAGACGGTTCTCGTAGACGCGCAGCAGGGTCTGGCGGCCCTGGCCCCATTCGGCATCCCACTGCAGGGCATGGTGGTCGCGAACGAGATGGTGCAGGCTCTGGTGATAGCGCTTCTTGCCCGAGCGCTCGCGGGCATCGAGCCAGCGCTGTTCATCGCCATGGCGGCTGTCCGCGGCCAGGCTCTGGCCCGGCGCGAGGCGCCACTGCAGCTTCAGCGCAGCCTCGCGCGGCCGGCGGCCTTCCACGGCCGTGATGCGGGCATCGGACTGGCTGGGTGTGGATTGCCGGCGGGCATCGCTCAGCGCCAGGCCGAAGTCGACATCGGGCCCGAAGCCGCCGCGCAGGGCCGCCGCCATGCGATGGCCGTCGCCACCGGACTGCCCGCCACGGCCTTCGACGAAGGCCCGCGCCTGCAACTGGCCGTTCAGCGGCTCGGTGATGACGTTGATGACCCCACCCAGGGCCTCGGCGCCGTAGAGCACGGACATCGGGCCGCGCACGACCTCGATGCGAGCGATGTCCACGGCGCCGGTCCAGTCGAGCTGGAAGTCGGACGAGCCGACCAGCCCGTCGCTGGCCGAGACGCGCTGGCCATCCACCAGCACCAGCACGTGGCGCGGGTCCATGCCGCGCAGTGACAGCGCCTTGCGCCCGCCAATGGGCCGGCCGAAAGCCCCCACGCCAGGCTCCACGCGCAGCGCCTGCAGCAGGTTGTCGGTGCCGCGCTGGGCGAGCTGCTCGGCGTCCACGACGGTGATCGCGGCCGGCGCATCGGCCAGGGGCACGGCATGGCGGGTGGCACTGACGACGATGCGGGGCAGCTGGTCGGCGGTCTCGGCACGCGCGCTGGCCAGCATGCCCAGGCTCAGCAGGCAGGCCTGCACCAGGGCGCGCCGCGGGCCGGGCAGGGAGTGGGCATGGCGGGTTTTCTTCACCACTGCAAGGAGAAACCATGAGAGTCCCCCTCCCCCGCGTTGCCATGATGGCCGCGAGCCTGCTGTTCGCCTGGCCGCTGGCCTCCGGTGCGCAGACGCCCGCCGACGCCGGCAAGAAGGACGTGCTGCCGGCCGAGGTGAAGTACCACTCGGGACCGTCTCCCGTGGGCAGCGTACCGATGGTCGAGAGCCGCAACCCCAAGGCCCCTGCGATGACGCAGGCAGAGTTCGACATCGCCCGCCGCATCTACTTCGAGCGCTGCGCAGGCTGCCACGGAGTGCTGCGCAAGGGCGCCACCGGCAAGGCGCTGACGCCCGACATCACGACGGCCAAGGGCACCGACTACCTGAAGGTCTTCATTGCCTACGGCAGCCCGGCCGGCATGCCGAACTGGCAGACCAGCGGCGAGATGAGCGAGCAGGAAGTCGACGTCATGGCCCGCTACATCCAGCACGAGCCGCCGACACCGCCCGAGTACTCCATGGCCGACACCCGGGCCACATGGAAGGTGATCGTGCCGCCCGAGGCACGCCCCAGCAAGAAGCTCAACAACTACAACATCGACAACATCTTCAGCACCACGCTGCGCGACACCGGCGAGGTGGCCCTGATCGACGGCGACACCAAGAAGATCATCAACATCGTCAAGACTGGCTATGCGGTGCACATCTCGCGCACGTCAGCCTCGGGCCGCTACCTGTTCGTGATCGGACGCGACGCCAAGATCAACATGATCGACCTGTGGATGGAGAAACCCGACAACGTCGCCGAGGTGTGCGTCGGGCTGGAAGCCCGCTCGGTCGAGACGAGCAAGTTCAAGGGCTACGAGGACAAGCTGGTCATTGCCGGCAGCTACTGGCCGCCGCAGTACACGATCCTCAAGGGCGACACGCTGGAGCCGTTGAAGATCGTTTCCACCCGTGGCAATACCGTGGACACGCAGGACTACCACCCCGAGCCGCGTGTCGCCTCCATCGTCGGCAGCCACTTCAAGCCCGAGTTCGTCGTCAACGTGAAGGAAACCGGCCAGACGCTGCTGGTGGACTACAGCAACATCGATGCGCTGAAGGTGACCACCATCGGCACCGCCCGCTTCCTGCATGACGGCGGCCTGGACGCCAGCAAGCGCTACTTCATGGTGGCAGCCAACCAGAGCCACAAGATCGCCGCGGTGGACCTCAAGGAAGGCCGGCTGACCCGACTGATCGACGTGGGCAAGATCCCCCACCCGGGCCGTGGCGCCAACTTCGTGCATCCGAAGTTCGGCCCGGTCTGGAGCACGGGGCATCTGGGCGACGACACCATCTCGCTGATCGGCACCGACCCGGTCAAGCACCCGGCACAGGCCTTCAAGGTGGTCGCCACGCTCAAGGGCCAGGGCGGCGGTTCGCTGTTCCTCAAGAGCCACCCGAAGAGCCAGCACCTGTACGTCGACACGCCGCTGAACCCCGACGCCGCCATCGCCCAGTCGGTGGCGGTGTTCAACATCAAGGCGCTGGACAAGGGCTACACCGTGCTGCCCATCGCCCAGTGGGCCGGCATCAACGACGACGGCGCCAAGCGCGTCGTGCAGCCGGAGTTCAACAAGGCGGGCGACGAGGTCTGGTTCTCGGTCTGGTCCGCCAAGGACAAGCAGTCGGCCCTGGTCGTGGTGGACGACAAGACCCTCAAGCTCAAGGCCGTCATCAAGGACCCGCGCCTGATCACGCCAACCGGCCACTTCAACGTCAACAACACCCAGCACGACATCTACTGAGGAGAACGCATGAAAACCACCCTTTGGGTGGCCAGCCTGCTGGCCACCCTCGCCCAGCCGTCCCTGGCCGGCCCGGACGAGACCCTCTCCAAAGCCGGCTGCTTGGCCTGTCACGCGCAGGACAAGAAAGTGCTCGGCCCGTCGTTCAAGGACATCGCAGCCAAGTACCGCGGTCAGAAGGACGCGGCGGCCCAACTCACCGACAAAGTGCGCAAGGGCGGCAAGGGCAACTGGGGCCCCATCCCCATGCCCCCCAGCGGGCCGGACAAGCTCAGCGATGCCGAGCTGAGGACCGCCGTGGAGTTCATCCTGGCGCAGTGAGCCCCGCTGCCAGACCGGCCAGGCGTCCGCGACGGTGCGAACCGGGCCGGACGCATCGGCCCCTGGCATGCAGGCTCGGAGAAGTCGGGGCGGTGCCATGCCTGCCCCATAGAATGGTCAGCGGGTGCCGGACATGCGTTGCGGCAGGAATCGCGCGAAAGGTCGGGCCGCCTCGCGCGTGCGATCCTGCCTATCGCTTCGCTCGTACTGCCCATGCACACCCCCACCACCCTCCAGATCCTGGCCGCGGCGCTGTTCGCCGTCGCGCTGCTGCACACCTTCTCCACCAAGTTCTTCGAGCGTCTCGCGCGCTCGCAGCCGCGGCATGCCGGGCTCTGGCATCTGCTGGGCGAGGTCGAGGTCGTGTTCGGCTTCTGGGCCATGGTGCTGATGCTGTGCATGTTCGCGTTGCAGGGCAAGGCCGAGGCCACGGCCTACCTGGACTCGCGCAACTTCACCGAGCCGCTGTTCGTGTTCGCCATCATGGTGGTGGCCGGCACGCGGCCCATCCTGCGGGCCTCGGGCGCCGCGGTGCAGACGATGGCGCGGCTGATGCCGCTGCCGCGCGGCATGGCCCTGTACTTCCTACTGCTGGCCTTCGTGCCGCTGCTGGGCAGCTTCATCACCGAACCCGCCGCGATGACGCTGGCCGCGCTGATGCTGCGCGACACGGTGCTGGGTCAGGCGGTCTCCAACCGGCTCAAGTACGCCACGCTGGGCGTGCTGTTCGTCAACATCTCCATCGGCGGCACGCTGACGCCGTTCGCCGCGCCGCCGGTGCTGATGGTGGCCGGCAAGTGGAACTGGGACCTGGTCTTCATGCTCCACACCTTCGGCTGGAAGGCGGCCATCGCCGTTGTCATCAACGCCGGTGGCGCGATGCTGCTGTTCCGCAAGGAACTGACGCGGCTGGACGCGCCGCAGGACCACGGCGAGGCGCCGGTGCCCGCCGCCGTGGTGGCCGTGCACGTGCTGTTCCTGGCCGGCATCGTCGTGTTTGCGCACCACCCGGCCGTGTTCCTGGGGCTGCTGCTGTTTTTCCTCGGCTTCACGGCCGCCTACCAGCGCCACCAGAGCCCGCTGATCCTGCGCGAGGCGTTGCTCGTGGCGTTCTTCCTCGGCGGCCTGGTCGTGCTGGGCGGCTTGCAGCAATGGTGGCTGCAGCCCGTGCTGATGGCGATGGACGCCGACGCGGTGTTCTTCGGCGCCACGGCGCTGACGGCCGTCACCGACAACGCGGCGCTGACCTACCTCGGCTCGCTCGTCGAGGGCCTGAGCGATGAGTTCAAGGTCGCGCTGGTGGCGGGTGCCGTGACGGGCGGAGGGCTCACCGTGATCGCCAACGCGCCCAATCCGGCCGGCGTGTCCATCCTGCGCGGCAAGTTCGACGACGAGGCCATCTCGCCGCTCGGGCTGCTGGCCGGCGCGCTGCTGCCGACACTGGTGGCGGGGCTGACCTTCCGGCTGCTGTGAAGCGCGGCCTCAGCCGCGGGGCGCGACCGGCGTGATCATGACCTGGTCGACGCGGTAGCTGTCCACGTCGACCACCTCGAAGCGCCAGCCTTCCCACTCGACGACATCGGTGCGGCGCGGGATGCGGCGCAGCACCACCATCAGGAATCCGGCCAGCGTGTCGTAGGTGCCGGCATGCGGCCAGCCCGCGATGCCCAGCGCGCGCTCGACGTCCGGGATGGGCGTGACGCCGTCGGCCAGGTAGCTGCCGTCCTCGCGGCGCACGATCTGCTCCTCGTCATGCGGCGCCACCAGCGCGCCCATGACGGTGCTCATCACGTCGTTCAGCGTGACGACGCCGACCACACGGCTGTACTCGTTGACGATGACGGCAAAGTCCTCGTGCGCCTCGCGGAACTGCGTCAGCATCTCGGACAGCGTCAGCCGGTCCGGCACGATGAGCACCTTCTTGACCAGCACGCCGCTGTCCGCGCGCAGCGACAGCGCCTCCTCGCGCAGCACGCGCTGGAACAGGTCGGTCGCATCCACGTAGCCGACGACCCGGTCGATGTCGCCGTCGCAGACCAGGTAGGTCGAGTGCGGCGTATCGGCGATGCGGTTGCGGATCAGCGCGTCGTCGTCGTCGCGCGAGAAGAACACGATGCGCTCGCGGTTGGTCATCACCGTCTCGACGGTGCGCGTGTCCAGCTCGAACACGTTGGCGATGACCTGCTGTTCCTCGTCGGCGACGACGCCGGCCTGGTAGCCAGCCTCGGTCAGCGCCAGGATGTCGCGGTAGCTGATGGTCTCGTCGCGCTTGGCCGGCAGGCCCAGCACGCGGATCAGGCCTTCGGTGATGCCGCTGAACAGCCACGCCAGCGGCTTCAGCAGGCGGCACAGCAGCAGCATGGGGCCGACCAGCAGCATCGCCACCCGCTCGGGTTCGCTCATGGCTAGGCGCTTGGGCACCAGGTCGGCCATCACGATGAACAGCGACGTGATGCTGATGAAGGACGCCGCGAAACCCAGCGTGGCGGCCAGCTCCGGCGCCACCGCGAGCCGGAATGCGGCCTCGAAATGCGGCGTGAAGGCGCCCTCGCCCACGATGCCGGCGAGGATGGCCACCGTGTTCACGCCGATCTGCACGACGGTGAAGTAGTCGCCCGGATGCTCCTGCACGGCCAGCACCTGGGCCGCGCGCGCGTCGCCCGCGTCGGCGCGCTGCTGCAGGTTGAGCCGGCGCGACGCAGCCAGCGACAACTCGGCCATCGAGAAGAACGCGCTGCCGAGGATCAGCAGGCTGATCAGCAGCAGCGAAGTCGTCATTACGAGAACAACCTTCGTGCAGCCGGCGAACCGGCCGCGAGGTCACGCGCGGCCAGCGCCTCGTAGAGCTTCTTCAGCTCCACGTCGATGGCCGCGAAGGCGTGCAGGCCCAGCACCTGGCCGCGGTCGTCGCAGACGTCGGCCTCCAGGTCGCGAGACAGCGCGCGGGCCGATTCCTGCCAGAGGGCGAAGGGCTCGGCTTCCTGCGGCGTCTGCGGCACGTCCAGCGCCAGCGTCAGCTCGCGCAGCGACAGCGCCTCTGGGTCCTCGGCCAGCGCGGCCTGCGCGTCGAACTGCAGCGTCAACAGCGGCGGCGCGCCGTCCTCGCCGGACGGCAGCACCAGGCGGCCCGGCAGCGAGCCGGCCACAAAGCCATGGCGCGCGGCCGACTGCTGCACGAAGCCCGGCGTCCATGCCGCCGCCTTGGCACGCAGCAGCAGCGCGAGCTGGGCGTCATGGCTGGCGGCGAACTGGTCCAGCTCGCGGGCGCGGGCCACCACGTCCAGCATGTCGGGGAACTGCACGAAGCCGCCGATGCCGTCGGCAAAGGCCTGGATCTTCTGCACGAACTCGGAGTACTCGATCTCGTTGAGCGCACCGCTGCGGTTGGCCAGCTTCAGGCCGGCCTGGAATTCGCTGTAGCGCTGGCCCGGCGCGGGCAGTTCCCAGTCCCCGGTCTGCGCGTTCAGGCCTTCGATCTGCAGCGGCTTGGTGCCGGCGCGGCGGCTGCCGGGCTGGTGCTGCAAGGCCAGCTCGCCGGAGACGGGCTGCTCGATCGTGATGGTCGCAATCGCGTCGATCAACGCGTCGATGCGCGCCGACGGCTTGCGCTGCGGGCGCGCGACGGCGGGCAGCGTGACCTCCATCGAATCCGACTCGACGACGGCTGCCGCTTCGGTCGATGCCTCGGGCGGCGCGTCGAAGCTGGGTTCCTCCATCGGCGGCACGGCCCGCTTGGGGCCCGCCTTGCGTGCCGCCCAAGCGCCGTGGGCGACAACGCCAGCAAGCACCACGCCGCCAGCGATTGCGAGAAGTTCTGTGAGAGTCAGATTCATGCCATCTCGGCCATCGCAAGGGCCTTGTCCATGTCCACGGCAACGATGCGGGACACGCCCTGCTCCTGCATCGTGACGCCGATCAGTTGTTCCGCCATCTCCATCGCGATCTTGTTGTGCGAGATGAAGAGGAATTGGGTCACCCGGCTCATCTGCGACACCAGCTTGGCATAACGCTCCGTGTTGGCGTCATCCAGCGGTGCGTCCACCTCGTCCAACAGGCAGAACGGCGCGGGATTGAGCTGGAAGATCGCGAACACCAGCGCGATCGCCGTCAGCGCCTTTTCGCCGCCCGACAGCAGGTGGAGGGTGCTGTTCTTCTTGCCCGGCGGCTGCGCCATGACCTGCACGCCGGCGTCCAGGATCTCGTCGCCGGTCATGACCAGCCTGGCCTGTCCGCCGCCGAACAGCTCGGGGAACATGCGGCCGAAATGCTCGTTGACCTGGTTGAAGGTGGAGCCCAGCAGGTCGCGCGTCTCCAGGTCGATCTTGTGGATCGCGTCTTCCAGCGTCTGGATGGCTGCGTTCAGGTCGGCGCATTGCGAGTCGAGGAAGGTCTTGCGCTCGCGGGCGGCGGTCAGTTCGTCCAGCGCGGCAAGGTTGACGGCGCCCAAGGCCGCGATCTCGCGGTTGATGCGGTCGATCTCGCCTTGCAGGCCGTAGAGCTTCACGCCGTTGTCCTCAATGGACTTGGCCAACGCTTCCAGATCGACGGCCGCGGCTTCGAGTTGCTCGCGGTACTGCGCGCCGCCGAGTTGCGCCGCCTGCTCTTCCAGCTGCAGCTTGGTGATGGCCTCGCGCAGCGGGTCCAGGCTGCGCTCGAACGTCATGCGCTGCTCGTCGGCCTTGCGCAGGCGCAGCGAGAGGTCGTCGTAGTTCGTGCGGACGGCGGCGAGCTGGCCTTCGCGCTCGACCTTCAGCGCCAGCGCGTCCTGCAGGCCGGCCTGGGCGGCGGCGTCGTTGAAGCCGTCCAGCTCGGTCTGCAGGCTAGCGGCCGAGGCGGCGACCTGCTGAATCTGGGCCTGCGCCGTCTCGATGCCACGCTGCAACTCGCCGCGGCGGGCGGCCAGCGTCTGCGTCGCAAAGCGGGCTTCCTGGGCGCGGCGCTCCAGCGTGCGCAGCTGCTCGCGCGCGTCGGCCAGCTTGCGTTCGGCGGCGATGGTGCCGTCCTCCAGCTCGGCGTGGCGCTGCTGCGCGTCGCCCAGTTGGATGTCCAGTTCCTCGAAGCGCGCCTCGCCGACCGCGCGGCGTTCCTGAAGCGCCTCCTGCTGCTCGCCGATCTCGGCGAGTTCCGCATCGAGCGCACTGCGGCGCTGCTGGCTGGCCTCGGCTTGGCTGCTCTGGCGCAGCAACTCGACGTGGATCTGGTGGGCGCGCGTCTGCGCCTCGCTGGCCTCGCGGCGCAGCGTGGTCAGGCGGCCGTTGGCGTCGTTGAACTGGTGCTCGACGCGGCTCAGCGTCAGTCGCGCCTCGTCGGCGATCAGGTTCTGCGCGCGCTGCGCGGTCGTCAGCTGCTCGATCTCCTGCGCACGGGCCAGCAGGCCGGCCTGCTCGGAGTCGGGCGCGTAGAAGGTCACCGAGAACTGGCCGACAGCATGGCCGGCCGGCGTCAGGATCAGCTCGCCATGGGTCAGCTTGTCGCGTGCGGCCAGCGCGGCGTCCAGCGTCGGCGCCGTGTAGACGCCCTCCAGCCAGTCGTTCAGCAAAGCGATCAGGCCTGCGTCGTCCAGCTTGAGCAGCGAGGTCAGCTTGGGCAGCGTCTCGTGCGTGTTGGCAATGGAACCAGCAGGCGTCGAATAGAAGGCCAGGCGCGCCGGCGGTGCGTCGCCCTCGAAGGCGCGCACGGTGTCCAGCCGACCGACGCTGAGTGCGCCCATGCGCTCGCGCAGCGCGGCTTCGAGCGCGTTTTCCCAGCCTTGGCTGATGTGCAGTCGGGTCCACAGGCCTTGCAGGCCGTCGAGACCGTGCTTGGCCAGCCAGGGCTTGAGCTTGCCCTCGGTCTGCACCTTTTCCTGCAGCGCCTTCAGCGCTTCGAGCCGGGCGGTCAGCTCGGACTGCTTGGCGAGCTGCGCGTTGGCATCCTGCTGCGCGGTGCGGCGCTGCTCTTCCAGCTGCGGCAGTTGCTCGGCCAGCTCCTGCAGCCGCGCGTCGGACAGGTCACGCACCTCATCGGCCTCGGCGCTGCGCGCCTTCAGGGCATCCAGCGCGTCGTGGTCGGGCGCGCCCAGTGCGCGCGACTCGGCCGTCAACCGATCCTCGCGCTGGCGCAGCGCCTTGACCTGTTCGTCCACGCTGCGGCTCTCGGCCGCCAGCACCTGGATCTGCTGCTGCACCTGGGCCACCAGCGTGCGCTGCTCGTTGGCGCGGTTCTGCGCGGCGCGCACGGCGTCTTCGCTGTTGGGCAACTGGGCCTGCTGCTCCTCGGCCTGCGCGGCCAGGATCTCGCTCTGCTCGTCGGCGCCGGCGATCTGCTCGGCGATGCCTTCCAGCTCATTGGTCGATTGCTCAAGCCGCTCGCGCCATTGCTGGTCCTGCGCGTGCAGCTCTGCCAGCCGTTGCTGTGCGCGGTTGCGGCTTTCGACGACGAAGCGGATGCGCTCCTCCAGCCGGCTCACTTCAAGTTGGGCTTCGGCAAAGCGGCCCTGCGACGCGTGCAGCTCGTCGCCGGCGGCGTAGTGCGCCTGGCGCACCTCCTCCAGCTCGGCCTCCACGGCGCGCAGCTCGGCCGTGCGGGCTTCGAGCGCGTTGACGGCCTCCGAGTGAGCAGCCTTCACGCGGGCGGACTCGTTGCCGGCGTCTCTTGCCTTTAACCACCACAGCTGGTGCAGCTTCAGCGTGCCTGCGTCCTGCAGGCTGCGATAACTGGCTGCCACCTCGGCCTGGCGCTCCAGCTTCTCGAGGTTGGCGTTCAGCTCGCGCAGGATGTCGTCGACGCGGGTCAGGTTCTCCCGCGTGTCCTTGAGCCGGTTCTCGGTCTCGCGGCGGCGTTCCTTGTACTTGGACACGCCGGCCGCTTCTTCGAGGAACAGGCGCAGCTCTTCGGGCTTGCTCTCGATGATGCGGGAGATGGTGCCCTGGCCGATGATGGCGTAGGCGCGCGGGCCCAGGCCCGTGCCGAGGAACACGTCCTGCACGTCCCGCCGGCGCACCGGCTGGTTGTTGATGAAGTAGCTGCTGGTGCCGTCGCGCGTCAGCACGCGCTTGACGGCAATTTCGGTGAACTGGTTCCACGGCCCGCCGGCACGCGCGGACGTGTTGTCGAACACCAGCTCCACGCTGGAGCGCCCCGCCGGCTTGCGGTTGCCGCTGCCGTTGAAGATGACGTCCTGCATGGACTCGCCGCGCAGCTCGCTGGCCTTGCTCTCGCCCAGCACCCAGCGCACCGCGTCCATGATGTTGGACTTGC
This sequence comes from Roseateles sp., assembly GCA_036401055.1. GTDB lineage: Bacteria > Pseudomonadota > Gammaproteobacteria > Burkholderiales > Burkholderiaceae_C > Pelomonas. Next base: position 35,293 of record DASWWC010000070.1, on the reverse strand, counting down.
CACAGCCATTGGGCCCGACGACGCCGACCAGTTGGCCAGGCAGCTGGAAGGTCGTGGGTTCGGCGAAGGATTTGAAGCCGGCCAGCTTGATCGAATTCAGCCGCATGAAGCTCGGACGTAAGCCTTTGATTTGGCTAAAGAAAAGCGCCTTTCAGGGGCGCTTCGACGGGGCTGGATGATAGCATTCGCCCCCTCTCAGAAAGACCACGATCATGGCCACCAAGAAGTCCACCGCCGCGCCCGCCACCAAGAAGAAGCCCAAGATGCGCGAGGTGCCCCCGAACCCGCCGAGCAAGCCCAGCAAGGACATCCTGGTCTTCCCGAACCCCAACCCGGAACGCGACTACGTCATCCAGTTCCAGGTGCCCGAGTTCACCTGCCACTGCCCGCTGACCGGCCAGCCCGACTTCGCCCACTTCACCATCGACATGATTGCCGACGAGCTGTGCGTGGAGCTGAAGAGCCTGAAGATGTACTTCTGGAGCTACCGCAACGAGGGTGCCTTCCATGAGAAGGTGACCAACAAGATCCTGGACGACATCGTCAAGGTCACCGACCCGCGCTTCATCCGCATCACGGCCAAGTGGTATGTGCGCGGCGGCATCTACACCAACGTCGTCGCCGAGCACCGCAAGGCGGGCTGGACGCCGGCGCCGCGCGTGGAGTTGCCGGCGCATGGCTTCGAGTCGGGGATGTTGGGATGACTTTGCGTGACGAGCGCCGGGCCGCTACCAAGCCGGCACGCATCCCCTCGGGGGATCGGCAGCGGTACACCACTGAAGAGGGGCAGGCATGACCAATCCGCTGCTGGACCGCCTGCATCCCTACCCGTTTGAGCGCCTGCGTGAGCTGACGGCCCACATCAAGCCCAACGCCGACTTCGCGCCCATCTCCCTGGGCATCGGCGAGCCCCGCCACCCGGCACCGGCCTTCATCGCGCAGGCCATCCAGGACGCGATGCCGCAACTGGCCGGTTACCCAGCCACCGGCGGCACGGTCGCACTGCGCGAAGCCATCGCCGGCTGGATTGATCGCCGCTATGGCCTGAAGCTGAACCCGGCCACGCAGGTGCTGCCGGTCAACGGCTCGCGCGAGGCGCTGTTCGCCATCGCGCAGACGGTGGTGGACGGCAGTCGCGCCGGCGCCACGGTCGTCTGCCCCAACCCGTTCTACCAAATCTACGAAGGCGCGGCGCTGCTGGCCGGCGCCCGGGTGGCCTACGCCAACTCCGACCCGGCGCGCAACTTCGCGGTGGACTGGCGCCAGATCGACGACGCGACCTGGTCAAACACGCAACTGCTCTACGTCTGCTCGCCGGGCAACCCCAGCGGCGCAGTGATGCCGTTGGATGAATGGCGGGCGCTGTTCGAACTGAGCGACCGGCATGGCTTCGTCATCGCATCGGACGAGTGCTACTCCGAGATCTATTTCCGCGACGAGGCGCCGCTGGGCGGCCTGGAGGCCGCGGCCAAGCTGGGCCGCAACGACTTCAGGAACCTGATTGCATTCACGTCGCTGTCCAAGCGCTCCAACGTGCCGGGCCTGCGCTCCGGCTTCGTGGCCGGCGACGCCGCGCTGCTGAAGAAGTTCCTGCTCTACCGCACCTATCACGGCAGTGCGATGAGCCCGCTGGTGCAAGCCGCCAGCATCGCAGCCTGGGGCGACGAGGCCCACGTCGTCGACAACCGGGCACGCTACCGCGAGAAGTTCGCGGCCGTCACGCCGCTGCTGGCCGACGTGCTGGACGTCGCCCTGCCCGACGCCGGCTTCTACCTGTGGGCCGCCGTCCCCGGAGGCGACGACATCGCCTTCGCCCAGGACCTGCTCGCTCAATACAATCTGGTGGTCCTGCCGGGCAGCCTGCTGGCCCGCGAGGCCCAGGGCAGCAACCCCGGCGCCGGCCGCATCCGCCTGGCGCTGGTGGCCGACGAGGCCGAATGCCTTGAAGCCGCCCACCGCATCGTCTCCTTCACGAAATCTCGCTGACCTCCCGCTCATGAACACCGCCGAACTGCAAAGCACGATCGACCTCGCCTGGGACAACCGCACGTCCCTGGATCCCGTCAATGCCCCGGAGGTGCGCCAGGCCGTCGACCACGTCATCGCCGAGCTGGACGCCGGCCGCCTGCGCGTGGCCACCCGTGAAGGCGTGGGCCAGTGGAACGTGCACCAGTGGATCAAGAAGGCCGTGCTGCTGTCGTTCCGCCTGAACGACAACCGCCTGATGGGCGACAAGGACCTGACCTTCTTCGACAAGGTGCCCACCAAGTTCGCCGGCATGAGCGAAGCCGAGCTGCGCGCCACCGGCGTTCGCGTCGTGCCGCCGGCCGTGGCCCGCCGCGGCAGCTTCCAGGCCAAGAACGTGGTGCTGATGCCCAGCTACGTGAACATCGGCGCCTACGTCGACGAAGGCGCGATGGTGGACACCTGGGCCACGGTCGGCTCCTGCGCGCAGATCGGCAAGAACGTGCACCTGTCCGGCGGCGTGGGCATCGGCGGCGTGCTGGAGCCGCTGCAGGCCAACCCGACCATCATCGAGGACAACTGCTTCATCGGCGCCCGCTCCGAGGTCGTCGAAGGCGTCATCGTCGAGGAGAACTCGGTGATTTCGATGGGCGTCTACATCGGCCAGAGCACGCCCATCTACGACCGCGCGACCGACACCGTCAGCTACGGCCGCGTGCCGGCCGGCTCCGTCGTCATCTCCGGCTCGCTGCCCAAGGATGGCGGTCGCTACTCGCTGTACGCGGCCATCATCGTGAAGCGGGTCGACGCGCAGACGCGCTCCAAGACCAGCATCAACGAACTGCTGCGCGCGTAAACCATGCATACGTCTTGCCGCCCCCACCGGGCCGAGCGCCGGGCCGCTCCAAAGCCGGCCCGGATCCCCTCGGGGGATCGGCAGGCGTACTCGACTGACAAGGGGCTCTGATGTCAGGAAACATGGAGCGCATCCTGCGGCTGATGGCCGACAAGGGTGCTTCGGACTGCTATCTGTCGGCCAACATGCCGGTGCTGATCCGCATCAACGGGCAGACCGTGCAGTTGTCGGACCAGCTCCTGACCCCGCCGCAACCACGTCAGCTGATCTCCGAGGTCATCGACCCCGCCAGCCTTGCCGAGCTGGACAACTCCGGCGAGCTGAACATGGCCGTGTCGGTCAGCGGCGTGGGCAGCTTCCGCCTCTCGGGCTTCCGCCAGCGCGGGTCCATTGCGGGCGTGTTCCGCCACATCCCGCACAACATCCCGACGATGGAGTCGCTGGCCCTGCCGCCCATCCTGGGCCAGATGGTCAAGGAGAAGCGCGGGCTCATCCTGATGGTGGGCGCCACCGGCACCGGCAAGAGCACCACGCTCGCCTCCATGCTGGAGCTGCGCAACCAGACCATGACCGGGCACATCCTCACCATCGAGGACCCGATCGAGTATTTGTTCAGCAACAAGCGCTCGGTCGTCAACCAGCGCGAGATCGGCCGCGACACAGCCTCGCTGCAGATCGCGTTGAAGAACGCGCTGCGCCAGGCCCCCGATTGCATCCTGATCGGCGAAATCCGCGACCGCGAAACGATGACGGCGGCCATCAGCTACGCGCTGTCCGGTCACCTGGTGCTGGCCACGCTGCACGGCAACAACACCTACCACGCACTGAACCGCATCCTGTCGTTCTACACGCCCGAGTCCCGCCCGGCGCTGCTGAACGACCTGGCCGCGGGCCTGAAGGCCATCGTGTCGCAGCGCCTGGTGCGCGCGACGGCCGGCGGCCGCGTGCCGGTGGTCGAGATCCTGTTCAACACCAAGCTGACGGCCGAGCTGATCGAGAACGGCGACTTTGCCGGCGTGAAGGAGGCGATGGAGAAGTCCATCGCCGAGGGCTCGCAGACCTACGAAGAACACTTCGCCAAGCTCATCACCGACGGCACCATCACCCGCGAGGAAGGCCTGGCCTTCGCCGACTCGCCCACCAACCTGCTGTGGCGGCTGCAGAACGAGGCGCCCGGCGCCCGTCTCACGAACGCGCCCCGCAAGGAAGAAAAGGCTGGCGATGAAGCCAGCTTCACCGAAATCACCCTGGACGTCCGCGGCACTTGAAGCTGATTGACTGCATCGATACCCAAGCCGCCCGCCTCGCCCAGGCGGGCTTGTTTTTTGGCCATGGCACGACGAACGCGTTCGACGAGGCCATGTGGCTGGCGCTGTGGCGCCTGGGCATCCCGCTGGATGCGCTGGACGAGCACGAGGAGCGCGAGCTGACCGCCGCGGAACTCGCTGCCATCACCGCGCTGATCGACGAGCGCATCGCCACCCGCAAGCCGGCCGCCTACCTGACCGGCGAGGCCTGGCTGCAGGGCGTGCCCTTCAGCATCGACGAGCGCGCCATCGTGCCGCGCAGCTTCATCGCCGAGCTGATCGCCGACGCCAGCATCGACCCCTGGCTGCACCCCGACAGCCGCCGCGTGCTGGACCTGTGCACCGGCAACGGCAGCCTGGCCGTGCTGGCCGCGATGGCCTGGCCCGATGTGGAGGTCGACGCGCTGGACATCGACACCAACGCGCTGGCGGTGGCCAAGCTCAACGTCGAACGCCACAACCTGGCGCTGCGCGTGCGGCTGCTGCAAGGCGATGGCTTGAAGGGCGCCGAAGGCAGCTACGACCTGATCCTCTGCAACCCGCCCTACGTCAACAGCCAGAGCATGGCCGCCCTGCCCGCCGAGTACCTGGCCGAGCCCGAACTGGCGCTGGCCGGCGGCAGCGACGGCATGGACTTCATCCGCGAGCTGCTGCGCGCGGCACCTGCCGTGTTGAACGACGACGGCGTGCTGGTGCTGGAGATCGGCAACGAGCGCAAACACTTTGAAGCCGCCTTCCCGAACCTCGAAGTCGTGTGGATGGAAACCTCATCGGGCGCCGACCAGGTGCTGCTGGTGACGAAAGAGAATTTGCTGTGATTACCCTTCGCAACATCACGCTGCGCCGCGGCGTGAAGGTGGTGCTGGACGACGCGTCCGCCACGCTGCAACCCGGTGAAAAGATCGGCCTCGTGGGCCGCAACGGCGCCGGCAAGTCCAGCCTGTTCGCGCTGCTGACCAACCGCCTGGGTAACGACAAGGGCGAGGTCGAGGTGCCCAAGCACTGGCGCCGTTCCGAGGTCGCCCAGGACATGCCCGAAACGGAGGACGGCGCGACCGACTTTGTGCTGCAGGGCGACCTGCCGCTGGTGGCCGCGCGCCTCGCGCTGGCCGAGGCCGAAGCCGCCGAAGACGGCCACGCGATGGCCGATGCGCATGCCGCGCTGGCCGATGCCGGCGCCTTCGATGCCCGAGCCCGCGCGCAGGCGCTGCTGATGGGCCTGGGCTTCAGGACCGAACAGCTGGACGCGCCCGTCAACAGCTTCTCCGGCGGCTGGCGCATGCGTCTGCAACTGGCCCGCGCGCTGATGTGCCCGGCCGAGCTGATGCTGCTGGACGAGCCCACCAACCACCTGGACCTGGACGCGCTGGTGTGGCTGGAAGCCTGGCTGCAACGCTACGACGGCACGCTGATCATCATCAGCCATGACCGCGAGTTCCTGGACGCGATCACCAAGGTCACGCTGCATCTGGACGAAGGCAAGCTGGTGCGCTACGGCGGCAACTACACCAGCTTCGAGACCCAGCGCGCCGAGCGCATGGTGCTGCAGCAAGCCGCCTATGCGAAGCAGCAGGACCGCGTGGCCCACCTGCAGAAGTTCATCGACCGCTTCAAGGCCAAGGCCAGCAAGGCCAAGCAGGCGCAAAGCCGCGTGAAGGCGCTGGAGCGCATGGAAAAGCTCGCGCCGGTGCTGGCGTCCGCCGACTTCAACTTCGAGTTCCGCGAGCCGCTGAACCTGCCCAACCCGATGCTGATGTTCGACGACCTGTCGGCCGGCTACCGCACGGACGAGGGCGACAAGATCATCGTGCGCGGCGTGGACCGCTCGGTCCTCGCCGGCCAGCGCATCGGCATCCTGGGCGCCAACGGCCAGGGCAAGTCCACGCTGGTCAAGACCATCGCCCGCGCGCAGGCGCCCATGGCCGGCAAGCTGACCGAGGGCAAGGGCCTGTCCATCGGCTACTTCGCCCAGCAGGAACTGGACGTGCTGCGCCTGGACGAAGGCGCGCTGGAGCACATGGTGCGCCTCGCCCGTGAGGTCGGCCCGCAAGGCCGCGAGCAGGAACTGCGCGACTTCCTCGGTCAGTTCCGCTTCACCGGCGACATGGTCAACCAGGCCGTGGGCAGCCTCAGCGGTGGCGAGAAGGCGCGCCTGGTGCTGGCCATGCTGGTGTGGCAGCGGCCAAATTTGCTGCTGCTGGACGAACCCACCAACCACCTGGACCTGAACACCCGCGAGGCGCTCTCCATGGCGCTGAACGAGTTCGAAGGCACGGTCATGCTGGTCAGCCACGACCGCGCGCTGCTGCGCGAGGTCTGCGACGAGTTCTGGCTGGTGGCCGACGGCGTCGTCAAGCCCTTCGACGGCGACCTGGACGACTATCAGCGCTGGCTGCTGGAGCAGAGCAAGGAAGCGGCGCGTGCGGCCAAGAAAGCTTCATCGGCACCTGCGCCCTCGCCCGCCCCGGTAGCAGCGGCGGCACCTGCGCCCACACCGGCGCCCCGTGAAGACCGCAAGGCCTCAGGCCAGGCACGCGCCAAGCTGGCCGAGCAGACCCGGCCGCTGCGCAAGGAGATGGAGACCATCGACAAGCGCATGCACGCCCTGGCCACGGAGCGCTCGGAGATCGAGGCCCAACTCGCCGACGGGGCTGCCGCGTCGGCCATCGCCGAGATGGGCAAGCGCCTGAAGGCGATTCACGACCAGCTCGAAGCCGACGAGCTACGCTGGCTCGAGCTGGGCGAGCAGATCGAGGCGATGACCGCCGCCTGACCGCGGCCCGTTCGCCGCGTCAGGCGGCGAGCACGGCCGCCAGCGCGATGGCGCCCGGCAGCGCCTGCACGAACAGGATCTTCTTGGACGCCGTCGCCGCGCCGAACACCCCGGCCACGACCACGCAGCCCAGGAAGAACACCAGCCACGGCTTGCCGGCGCCCGCGGTGCCCAGCATCAGCCCGTAGATCAGGCCGGCCGCCAGGAAGCCGTTGTAGAGCCCCTGGTTGGCGGCCAGCGCCTTGCTCTGCTCGGCGAAGTCCGCCTTCAGTCCGAAGGCCTTGCGGCCCAGCGGCTTGGTCCAGAAGAACATCTCCAGCACCAGGATGTACAGGTGCAGCAGGGCCACCAGGGCCGCCAGCACGGTCGCCACGATCAGCATTGCCTCTCCTCGTCTTGCTTTGTTGGGGGTCGCGCATCCTCGCAGATCGCCCTACCGTCCCGTGTCGCCAAAAATACCTTTTTGATTGTGTGCAATTAAATTGCCACCTACATTAATCCCCATGCCACGCAGCAAGACCGCCACGAACCACGCCGCCGACCCGCGCGCGCAGTGGCTGCACCTGGACCGCCAACTGTGCTTCGCGCTTTACAGCAGCTCGCTGGCGATGACCAAGCTGTACAAGCCGCTGCTGGCGCCGCTGGGCCTGACCAACCCGCAGTACCTCGTGATGCTGGTGCTGTGGGAGCAGGACGGCCTCAGCGTCAGCCAGTTGGGCCAGTGCCTGTCGCTGGACTCCGGCACGCTGACACCGCTGCTGAAGCGGCTGGAGCAGCAAGGCCTGCTGGAACGCCGCCGCGCGCAGGACGACGAGCGCCGCGTCGACATCTTCTTGACGCCGGCCGGCCGCAAGCTGCGCGCCCAGGCGCTGGACATTCCTGGACACCTGGCCTGCGCCAGCAACTGCGACCTGGATGAACTGACGACGCTGACGCGTCGCCTGCACGAACTGCGCAGCGGCTTCCTGCAAGCCGCCGGCGAGTGAATCGATTTCCCCACCACCCCACCAAGGAGCCCACCATGGCCATCGAGAAAGCCCTCTACACCGCCACCGCCACCGCCACCGGTGGCCGCGCCGGCACCGCCAAGTCGTCCGACGGCGTGCTGGATCTGGCCCTGTCCACGCCCAAGGAACTGGGCGGCGCCGGCGGCCCCGGCACCAATCCCGAGCAGCTGTTCGCGGCCGGCTACAGCGCCTGCTTCATCGGCGCGATGAAGGCCGTCGCCGGCAAGCAGAAGATCGCTCTGCCGGCCGAGGTGTCCATCACCAGCGACGTCGCCATCGGTCCGCACGCCAACAAACCCGGCGCCTTCGGCATCCAGGTCGACATGAAGATCTCGGTCCCGGGCATGGAGCGCGCAGCGCTGGAAGCGCTGGTCGCCACCGCCCACGAGGTCTGCCCCTACTCCAACGCCACCCGCGGCAACGTGGATGTGACGCTGACCATCGTCTGACCTTGCTCAGCCGGCCAGCAGGTCCAGCAGCAGCTGGACCCTGGCCTTGACCGGGCTCAGCGCTCCCGCGCTGGGCAGCAGGCCCGGTATGTCCATGACCGGGCCCGCATCGCAGCGCGTGCTGCGCACGACTCGAACGCCCCGCATTTCGGCCTCGCGCAATGCCGCGTCCAGACGGGTCGACAGCGTCCCGTTGCCGGTGCCGGCAGCGACAATGCCCTCCACGCCTGCGGCGACCAGCGCCTGCACGACGCGCCCGTCGGCGCCGGCATGGTTCAAGACGATGTCCACGCGTGGCCATCCGTCGACAGGCGCCGCGATGCGCGCCAGCCCGATGCCCTCTCCCTGCGGCCAGGCGCCCAGCAGCCTGACGACGCCCTCCTCCACACGCGCCACCAGCGCACCGTCCGTCGACTCGAAGGCGTCCACGCGATAGCTGTGCGTCTTGCGCACCTGCGTCGCGTCATGCACCCGCCCCGCGAACGCAACGACCACGCCCGCCGCCCCCGGAGCCGCAGCCACCTGCACCGCATCAAACAGGTTCTGCGGGCCGTCCGGCACCAACGCGGTGGCCGGACGCATGGCCGCCGTCAGCACCACCGGTTTGGCCGGCGCCAGCACGCGGTGCAGGAAGTACGCCGTCTCCTCCAGCGTGTCGGTGCCATGCGTGACCACCACCCCCGCCACCTCGGCGCGGTCCAGCTGCTGCTGCACCGCCGATGCCAGTTGCTGCCAGGTCTGGAAATCCATGTCCTTGCTGTCCAACTGCGCCACCTGGTGCGCCTCCAGCCGGCGTCCGACGAGCGCCGGCACGGCCGCCAACAAGTCGTCAACGCGCAACTGGGCCGCCGTATAGCCCACGCCATCACTGGCGCTTTGCGCCGTGCCGGCGATGGTGCCGCCGGTACCGAGGATGACGATCAGCGGCTCGAGGGTTTGCAATTTCCGATTCCTGGATAAAAATACAGATACTGGATACACAACCAGCGCATCCCAAAAGGCCGACCGTGCAAGACCAACCCAAGCTTACCGCCCGCCAGCAGCAGATCTTCGACCTGGTCCGCAACGCGATCGAAAGCACCGGCGCCCCGCCCACCCGGGCCGAAATTGCTGCCGAACTGGGCTTCAAGTCCGCCAACGCGGCCGAGGAGCACCTGCAGGCGCTGGCGCGCAAAGGCATGCTGGAACTCGTCGGCGGCACCTCACGCGGCATCCGCCTGAAGTCCGATGCGCTCAGCGCCGTCAACCGGGCCCGCCAGTTCAGCCTGCCCATTCCCAGTCTCGCCCAGTTGACGCTGCCACTGATCGGCCGCGTCGCCGCCGGCGCGCCCATCCTGGCTCAGGAGCATGTGGAACAGACCTACACGGTCGAGCCCAGCCTGTTCAGCAAGAAACCCGACTACCTGCTGAAGGTCAAGGGCATGAGCATGAAGGACATCGGCATCCTCGATGGCGACCTGCTCGCCGTGCAGACGGCCCGCGAGGCCCGCAACGGCCAGATCGTGGTCGCCCGTGTCGGCGAGGAAGTCACCGTGAAGCGCTTCCAGCGCGGGCCGGACGGCATCCAGTTGCTGCCCGAGAACCCGGATTTCCAGCCCATCCTCGTCAACGAATCCAGCGAGCACTTCTGCATCGAAGGACTCGCTGTCGGCTTGATCCGGGGACAGGGGTTCAATTGACCCCGGCGCGTTCAAGCAACGACGCCGCCAAGACCTGCAACTCGCCGTCTTCCAAGAATTACGGCCTCGGAAATGCCAGGCGGGTCACCGCCTGCTTGCTTCAGGCCACGATGCTCAAACGCATCGTCGGCCGCACCTTGGGCGCGGCGTCGGACTGGCGGCGCACCAGGGTGTAGTCCACCTGCGCCTGGCTGACCGGCAGCCGCACGCCGTTGCGCCAGGCGCGGATATGGCGCACCAGCAGGTCGACCGCCATGCTGGCCATGTCGCCTATGGGTTGCCTGATGGTCGTCAGTTCGGGCCAGATTGTCGTCGCCAGCGGCGCGTCGTCGAAGCCCACCACCGTCAGGTCGCTGGGCACGAACAGGCCCAGCCGCTGGGCTACGGCCACCGTCGCGGCCGCCATGTCGTCGTTGCTGGCGAACACCGCCGAAGGCCGCTGCGCGCCGGCCAGCAGTCGCTCTGCAGCGTCCAGGCCTGACTGGTAGGTGAACAGGCCCGGCACGATCCTGACGTCGGAGTCCGGGTCCAGGCCGGCGTCGCTCACCGCCGCGAGGAAGCCCGCCAGACGGCGCTCGCTGCTGCTCTGTTGCGGGTTGCCCTCGATGAAACCCAGCCGCTGATGGCCCAGCGCCAACAAATGGCGGGTCATCTCGTAGGCAGCCTTGTAGTCGTCGATGCCGACGCCGTACAGGCTGGCCGCCGGCGTGCCGGCCGACACCGCGACCGCCGGCGTGCCGCTGCGGGCCACCTGCTGCAGGATGGCCGCCGACTCGCAGAACGGCGGCGGCAGGATGAGCCCGTCGATGCCGTTCGCAATCATGTCGGCCACGGCGGCCTCGCCGTCGCCGCCGGGCGCACAGTACTGCGCGTTGAGTTGCACGTGCCGCAGGCTGGTCTTGCTCAGCAGTCCCAGCAGGAAGCCGTTCAGATACCCTGCGCGCGGGTCGCTGTAGAGCATGCCGAGCATGATGGGCCGCGATCCTGCCAGCTTGCGGGCCGAGGGGTTGGGCGTGTAGTTCAGCGCGGTAATCGCCGACTGCACCTTCTCGCGTGTGCTGGGCCGCACGGTGGGCTCGCCATTGATGACGCGGGACACCGTCATCGCCGAAACGCCCGCCAGATGCGCGACATCGAATACCGTGGCCGACTTGGGGCCGGCCTTCTGATCAGCGTCTGTCGTCACGGTCTTCTTTCCTTGCTGGTAGCGGCGCTACTTTTGTTCCCATTGATGTTAGGAAGCGTCCGCTTGCCCCGCGATCACATTTCCACGCGAATCGATGCCAAATCGATATCACCCACCCCAAGCGTGCGCGACGCCCACATCAGCCTGCGGTGTGCGATGGGCAAAGCTGAATCAGTGCGCGCGCGGATTTGATCGGTCGGCATCGGCGCCCCGCCCTAGCATCGGCGCCTCCCCTCAGGAAATTCGGCGATGAAGCGTTGGTTGACTTGTCTGTGTCTGTGCGTGTCCGGGCTGGCCGGTGCGCAGGAGGCGTCCACGCCCCCGGCGCCGCTGCGCGGGTCCATCGAATTGAACGCGGACGACAAGCCGGCCTTTGCCGCGCCCGCGGCAGACTGGGACAGGCGGCTGGACGGTGCCCCGCAAGGCCGGCTGGAGATGGTTTCCTATGACTCCAGAACCGTGGGCACGCGCCGCCGCATGCTGGTCTACACGCCGCCGGCCTACGACCCGCAGCGCGCCTATCCCGTGCTCTACCTGTTGCACGGCATAGGTGGTGACGAGACTGAATGGCAGCGCTTCACCACGCTGGAGGTGCTGCTGGACCGGCTGATCGCCGAGGGCCGGGCTCAACCCATGATCGTCGTCATGCCCAATGGCCGAGCCCAGGCCAACGACCGGCCCGAGGGCAATGTGTTCGCGGCGGCGCCGGCGTTCGCGCGCTTCGAGCGCGACCTGCTGGACGACGTGATCCCGGCCATCGAGTCGCACTACCGCACCCGCACCGACCGCGAGGGCCGCGCTTTGGCAGGGCTCTCCATGGGCGGGGGCCAGGCGCTGAATTTCGGGTTGGCCCACATCGACCGCTTCGCCTGGGTGGGAGGGTTTTCAGCGGCACCCAACACCCGGCCGCCGGCCGAGCTGCTGCCCGACCCGGCCGCGGCGCGGCGACTGAAGCTGCTGTGGCTCTCGTGCGGCAGCCAGGACGGCCTGCTGCGCGTCAGCCAGGGCGTGCACGCCCACCTGAAGGCCCAGGGGCTGCCGCATGTCTGGCATGTGCCTGCCCATGGCCACGACGCGGCGCAGTGGAAACAGGACCTGTACTGGTTTGCGCAGCGCCTGTTCCAGTGAGCTCAACCCATGGCGCTCAGGCGCAGTTGCGGGCGCGAGCGCGGCGCGGCGTCGGACTGCCGGCGCACCAGTTCGTGGGTCATCAGCACATGCTCGCAGGGCAGCGGCTCGCCGGCGCGGCGTGCGCGGATATGGCGCACCAGCAGGTCCACCGCGACGCCCGCCATCTGCGTGATGGGCTGGCGCACCGTGGTCAGCTCGGGCCAGATGGTCGTGGCCAGCGGCGCGTCGTCGAAGCCCACCACGGTCAGGTCGCTGGGCACGTCCAGCCCCTTGCGATGGGCGATGGCCACGACGGCCGCGGCCATGTCGTCGTTGCTGGCGAAGATGGCCGTGGGGCGCTGCTCGACGCCCAGCAGTTCCTCGGCCGCATCCAGGCCGGAGCGGTAGCTGAAATCGCCCTGGGTCATCAGGGCGGTCTGGGTCGGGTCCAGGCCGGCATCGTGCAAGGCGGCCTTGAAGCCGGCCAGACGCCGCTCGCTGCAATGCTGATGCTTGTCGCCGATGACAAAGCCCAGCCGCTGATGGCCCAGCTGCAGCAGATGGCGCGTCATCTCGTAGGCGGCACGGTAGTCGTCGATGCCCACCGCGCTGACCTTCTCGTGCGGCCGGCCGCTGGAGACCGCCACCGCCAGCGTGCCGCTGTCGATGGCCATGCGCAGCAGCCGCTCGGCGTCGCAGAACGGCGGCGCCAGGATGAGGCCGTCCAGGCCGCCGGCCAGCATGGTGGAGACCAGCTTCTCTTCATCGTCACGGGTTTCGCAGCGCTGCACGTCCAGGTGCACGTGGCGCAGGCTGGCCTTGTTCAGCAGGCCGATCAGGAAGTCGTTCAGGTAGCCCACGCTGGGGTCGTGGTAGACCATGCCGATGCTGATCCTGTCCGTCTCGGCCGCGCGGCGCGACGCCGGGTGGGCCTGGTAGTTCAGCGCGGCCACCGCCGCGCGCACCTTGTCGCGCGTCTCAGGCCGCACATTGGCTTCGCCGTTGACGACGCGAGACACGGTCATCGGCGACACGCCGGCCAGGTCGGCAACGTCGGCGATCGTCGCAAGCTTGGTGCGACGGCGCTGACGCGGGGGATGGTTCACTCTCGACCTCGTTGATTCACTGCGGCTTGCCAGGTAGGCAGGAAAATGATTTCGCTACCATTTCATGGTTGTCGAATCACCCTTCAACTTTAGCCCCAGCGGACAGCGCGATCCTCATCGTTTGCACGGGGCCGGCGCCGCCTTTACCTGCAGGCCGCCGGCGCGCCGGCACCGCTGACGCCACGGCACAGCTCCGCCTTGCCTATCCAGCCGGACTTGACGACCACGTCCAGGTTCGCGCGCGTCACGGGCACGGGCGACAACAGCAGCGCGTCCAGCGCCACCTTCCTCTCGCCGCCGCTCCACTTCTGCGCACCCACGACGGGCTTGCCGGCGGCCAGCGCCGAGGCCACCTCGGCGGCCTTCTGGCCCAGCACGCGCGAGTCCTTCCAGACCGACACCGTCTGCTGGCCCAGCGCCACGCGGTTCAGCGCGGCGAACTCGCCGTCCTGGCCTGACAGCGGCAGGCCCTTGAGGCCGCGCGAGGCCAGCGCCGCCGCCGCGCCGCCGGCGATGCCGTCGGCCGAAGCGACCACGGCATCGACCTTGCCACCCGTGCGGGTCAGGATCTGCTCCATGTTCTTCTGCGCCACCTCGGGCCGCCAGCCATCGGTGTACTCCTCGCCGACGATCTGCACGTCGCCACGCTGGATGGCGGGCGCCAGCACCTCCTGCTGGCCGGCGCGCACGAAGTCGGCGTTGGGGTCGGTGGGTGAGCCCTTGATCATCACGTAGCGGCCCTTCGGTCGAACGTCCAGGATGGCCCGGGCCTGCAGCCGGCCCACCTCTTTGTTGTCGAAGGTGATGTAGAACACGCCGGGCGCCTCGACCAGCCGGTCGTAGGCGATGACGGGGATCTTGCGCTGCTGAGCCTTGCGCACGGCGGGCAGGATGGCGTCCTTGTCCCAGCACAGCACGATGAGCACCTGCGCGCCCTTGGCGATGAGGCTGTCGATGTCGGACAGCTGCTTCTCGGGCGAGCCGGCCGCGTCGGCGCTGAGGTAGGTGTGCCCGTCCCTCGCCAGTTGCGCCTTGATGGCGGCCTCGTCGGTCTTCCAGCGCTCCTCCTGGAAGCTGGCCCAGCTGACGCCCACCTTGGCGGCCTGGGCCGACAGGGCCAGTGCCATCAACGCCATCGCGGCGCCGCTGCTGCGCATGAAGTTCATGGCGTCTCCTTGGTGTTGATCTTGATCTGCGCCGGCGCCAGGCCCTCGGCCTGCGCGCGCACGGTCAGCGTGCCGGCCGCACCCGGGCGTCCGCGCACGATGACCAGCGCCTGGCCGCTGAAGGCCTTGCGGCTGTGCGACGGGAAGGGCTCGAAGCTGGTGGCATCGCCGTTGTCCGTCGCGACGATGTCGCCCGGACCGTCCACGCTGAACCGGATGCGCGCATCGGCGCGCGGCACGGTACGGCCGTCCTTGTCGGTGATGTGCAGCGTGACGAAGCTGAGGTCGCTGCCATCGGCCCCGATGGTGCTCCGGTCGGCCTGCAGCGCCAGCGCGGCGGCGGCTCCCGCGGTGGCGACGCCGGCCGTGGCCCAGGGCTTGCCGTCCTTGTAGACCTGCAGCTTCAGCTCGCCGGGCTCGTAGACCACGTCGTCCCAGCGCAGCCGGTACTGGCCCGCGCCCTTCTTGCGCTTGCCCAGCGAGCGGCCGTTCAGGAACAGCTCGGCCTCGTCGCCGCTGGTGAAGGCATGCACCGGTGTGACCTGGCCCACGCGCTCGGGCCAGGTCCAGTGCGGCAGCAGGTGGGCCATGGGCAGGTCGGGCCGCCAGCGCGACTGGTAGAGGTAGAAGCGGTCCTTGGCAAAGCCGGCCAGGTCCACGATGCCCGAGTAGGAGCTGCGCGCCGCGTAGTAGGGCGTGGGCTCGCCGAGGTAGTCGAAGCCGGTCCAGACGAACTCGCCGGCCACATAGGGGTGGGCGTCCAGTGCGGCGAAGACCTTGTCGGCCGAGGCGCCGAAGTCCACCGCGTACAGCTCGTAGCCGCTGACCTGCAGCGCCTTGCTGTCACCACCGCGGCCGTCGCGCGTGATGGAGCTGTTGGCCGGCGTGACCGGGAACAGGTAGACGCCGCGGCTGCTGAAAGCCGAGGCCGTCTCGCTGCTGAGGATGAGCTTGTCGGGGAACTTCGCGTGGAAGTTGGGGTACTGCGGCGGCGTGCGGATGCGGTCGGTGCCGATGAACTCGGGGTCCTGGCGTATGCCCTCACCCTGGTAGTTCATGCTGATGAGGTCCACCTCGGCCGGCAGCGGCATGTCGGACTTGGCGAAGTTCATCGCCGTCGTCGTGGGCCGGGTGGGGTCTTCCTCGCGCACGATCTCGTGCAGGCGACGCGCGACGGCGGCACCGGCCTTGTCCGTGTACTGCTCGCCCACCTCGTTGCCGATGCTCCACATGATGACGGACGGGTGGTTGCGGTCGCGGCGCAGCATCGCGCGCAGGTCGGGCTCGTGCCAGTCCGGAAAGATCAGGTGGAAGTCCAGCGGCGTCTTCTTGCGCTCCCAGGAATCAAAGATCTCGTCCACCACCAGCACGCCCATGCGGTCGCACAGCTCCAGGAACTCCCGCGCCGGCGGGTTGTGCGACATGCGCACCGCGTTGGCGCCCATGGCCTGCATGATCTCCAGCTGCCGCTCGGCGGCCCGCACGTTGAAGGCGGCGCCCAAAGCGCCCAGGTCGTGGTGCAGGTTGACGCCCTGCAGCTTCACCGGCTGGCCGTTGACGTGCAGGCCGGTGTTGGCATCGAAGCGCAGCGCGCGGATGCCGAAGGGTGTCTCGTAGCGATCGATAACGCCGGCCTTGCCCGTCAGCCGAGTCACTGCGACATAGCGGTTGGGTTGCTGCTGCGGCTTCGGGCCCCAGAGCTTCGGCTGGGCGATGCGCATCGACAGGGCGACGACGCCCTGCCCGCCCGCCGGCACGGCCAGCGCGGGCTTCAGGCTCGCGGCAACGGCGTCACCCGTGGGCTTGCCATCGGCGCCGAGCGAGAAGATCTCCGTCAGCACATCCACGCGCGCGGCTTCGGCGCCGTCGTTGTCGACGCGCACTTCTACCTCCACGGTGGCCTCCTGGGCAGACACCTTGGGCGTCGTGATGCGCGTGCCCCAGTGGGCCACATGCTGCGGCGCGGTCTTGGTCAGCCAGACCTTGCGGTACAGGCCGGCACCGGGATACCAGCGCGCGGACTCCGGTGGGTTGTCCAGCCGGATGACCAACTGGTTGGCACCGCCGGGCCGGGCCCAGGGCGTCAGGTCCAGCCGGAAGGAGTTGTAGCCATAGGGCCAGCCCCCGACCAGCTTGCCATTGAGCCAGACCGTTGCGTAAGACATCGCACCGTCCACATCCAGGAACAGCGAGCGGCCCTTGTCGGTCGCGGGTATTTCCAGTGTGCGCCGATACCAGACCGGCCCCCAGGTCTGCAGCCGTCCCATGCCGCCATACGGGCCGGTCTCCAGGAAGGGGCCGGCCACGGCCCAGTCGTGCGGCAGCGTGACCGCCTGCCAGCCGCTGTCGTCGAAGCCCGGGCGCACAAAGTCCACCTCACTGCCGGGATGGCCCTCGGGGCGACGATGACGCTTGGCGGGATCCTTGATGAAGGGGTTGGCGCTGGGCAGCACCCAGGGCTTGAGCACGCGATCCTGGGCGCCGGCCCGGGCCAGCACGGCCTCATCGGGGCGAGCATCGGCTACCTTGCCGTCCGCCGAGGCCTGCACTTCGGGGCGCACGTCGTACATCAGCCGTGCCGTTGCGCCGGCGGGGTCGCCGCGGTGGAAACGCCAGCCCGCGGCCAGGTCAATGCGCTCGCGCGCCATGGCCGGCAGCGTGGCCAGACACAAAACCAGGCCGGCCGCCGCGCGCCGCCAGGGGAAGCCATGCATCCTCAGTCTCCGTTGTGGTTGGTAACGTTCTCAGCCATCGCTGCGAAGCACGACAGCCTAGGTGGAAACGCCAGGGGAAGCGACCTGGTTGATACCTATGATAGCGATACCAACAACAAAGAGACAAGAGCGCTCATGAGCTTGGCGACTCGCGGCGTGCCACCCGGTGAGCGGGGCGGCGACCCGGGAAGCCGGCGACTTCTCGGCCAGCGCCGCGGCATCGATGTCCTTCCCTGCCCTCCTTCCCGACATCCGGGCACGCTTGCACGACGTGGCGCGTGAAGCCGGCGTGAGCCTGGCGACGGTTGACCGCGCGCTGAATAGCCGGCCCGGTGTCAGCCCTCGGACGCTGCAGCGCGTGCAGGAGGCCGTGGCGCGGCTGACGCAACGCCTGGACGAGCAGATGGCACCGCAGCCACGCGGCGGCGGATGGCTGCTGTGCTTCCTGCTGCCGGCCGGCCAGAACTGTTTTGTCGAACAGCTGCGCGAGGCGCTGCATGCGCTGACCCCCTGGCTCGCCGAGCAGCGCGCGCGCGTCGACGTGCGCACGACCGACGCCTTCTCGCCGGCGGCGGCTTCCGCCGCGGTCCGGCGGCTGCGAGGCCAGTACGACGCGGTGGTGCTGATGCTGCAGGACCACCCGCTGGTGCGCGATGCCGTGCAGCGCATGGCCTTCGACGGCACCGGCGTCATCACGCTGGTGTCCGACATCGCCGCGCGCGGCCGCCACCACTTCGTCGGCATAGACAACCAGGCCGCTGGCCGCACGGCCGGGACGCTGCTGGGCCGCTTCGTCGGCGCCCGCCGCGGACCGGTAGGCATCGTCATGGGCTCGCAGTCATTGCAGGACCATGCGCAGCGCCTGCGAGGATTCCAGCAGGCGCTGTCGGCCAACCATCCGCAACTGCAGCTGCTGCCGCCGCTGGAATGCCGGGACCGGCCCGAGGCGGCCCAGCCGCTGGTGGCGGCATTGCTGGCCGAGCGGCCCGAGTTGGTCGGGCTCTACAGCATTGGGGCCGGCAACGACGGCATCCATCGGGCGCTGCAGGCCAGCGGTGCCGCGGGCCGCCTGGCCTGGATCTGCCACGAACTGACTCCGCACACCCGCGCCGCGCTGCTGGACGGCAGTGCCAGCGCGGTGATCGGTCAGTCCGCCATGCAGGAAGCGCGCGTCGCCTGCCGGCTGGCACTGGCGAGGCTGACCCGGCAGCGTGAGCTGGCCGAGGTCGAGCCCATCCGCATCGAGATCTACCTGAAGGACAACCTCCCATGAACATGCCCCTGGCGACCCGACTGGCCACCGCCCTGTGCGCGGCCGGCCTCGCCGTCACCGCGCTGCCCGCCCTCGCCTGGCAGGCCGACAACGGCGACGGCAGCTACACCAACCCGCCGCTGAACGCCGACTACCCCGACCCCGACGTCATCCGCGTCGGCGAGGACTTCTACTTCGCCACCACCACCTTTGCCAACTCGCCGGGCCTGCGCATCCTGCATTCGCGCGACCTGGTCAACTGGCGCATCGCCGGCCACGTGCTGCCGCGCCTGGAGGGCGGGCCGGCCTTCGAACTGAACGGCGGCAGCGTCTACCGGCGCGGCGTGTTCGCGCCCAGCCTGCGCTTCCACAACGGCGAGTTCCTCATCGCCTTCACGATGGTGGGCCAGAACACGCGCATCTGCCGCGCCGCCGACGTGGCCGGCCCGTGGCGCTGCCACTCGCTGGACCGCGCAGCCTTCGACCCCGGCCTGTTCTTCGACGCCGACGGCAGCGCCTACATCGCGACCGCCATCGGCAGCGACGGCACGGTGACGCTGCTCTCGCTGAGCCCGGACCTCACGACGGTGACGCAGGCGCGCAAGATCCACTACATCCCCGGCGCGGAAGGCTCCAAGCTGATCCGGCGTGGCGACTGGTACTACCTGTTCAACGCCGTGCCGCGCCGGCTCGCGATGACGATCTCGCGCGCTCGCGCGCTGACCGGGCCGTGGGAAACCATCAACTCCATCGACAGCGCCAGTACCGGCGGCCACCAGGGTGCCATCGTGGACCTGGCCGACGGCCGCTGGTGGGGCTTCGTCATGCAGGACAAGCCGGCCATCGGCCGCATCACCAACTTCAGCCCCATCTTCTGGAAGGACGACTGGCCCGTCTGGGGCACGCCCGAAGCGCCCGGCCGTGTGCCGGCCGTCGCGCGCAAACCGGTGCAGGGCCAGGCGCCTCAGCAGCCGGCCACGTCCGACGAGTTCGACGCGTCGCGACTGGGCCTGCAATGGGCATGGAACCACAACCCCGACGACGCACGCTGGTCGCTGCAGCAGCGCCCCGGCTTCCTGCGCCTGCAGGCCACGCGCGCCGCCACGTTCTGGAGTGCGCGCAACACGCTGACGCAGAAGGGCCAGGGGCCCTACAGCCGGGCCGACGTGGCGCTGGACCTGCAAGGCCTGGCGCGCGGCGACCGCTGCGGCTTCGGCGTCATCGGCAAGGTCAACGCGCACATCGCCGCAACGCGGCTGGACGACGGCAGCCTGCAGCTGGAGATGGGCGGCCAGGTCGACCAGGGCGATGGCCAGCCGCAGACCGAGCTGCCCACGGCCCGCGCCGCCCTGCCCGGCCCGCGCGTGCTGCTGCGCACGGAGCTGGACTTCACGCGCGAGCGCGGCCGGCTGTCCTGGTCGGTGGACGGCCGCTGGCAGGCGCTGGGCGACGAGTTTGCGCTGATCTACGACTGGCGAACCGGCACCTTCCAGGGGCCGCAGTACGCGCTGTTCTGCTTCAACCCCGGCGCCGCTGGCGGGCAGATGGACGTGGACTGGTTCCGCTTCAGCGACCGGCGCTGATCGCGCGGGAACCCGCCATGAAAAACGCCCCGGCATGCCGGGGCGTTTCTTTTGGGGAGGCTGCCGCCTGGGGCAGCCTCGAGCAGGTCATCAAAACGCGGCGCGCAGCGACACGTTGTAGCTCGGG
The DNA here is from genome assembly GCA_036401055.1 of Roseateles sp. Classification (GTDB taxonomy): domain Bacteria; phylum Pseudomonadota; class Gammaproteobacteria; order Burkholderiales; family Burkholderiaceae_C; genus Pelomonas. The sequence continues at coordinate 15,013 of DASWWC010000070.1, read as the reverse complement.
CCCGGCTTGTACTCGTCGAACACGGCGCCGGGGAACTGCACGAAGGTGCGGCTGATGGCGTCGGTCGCGTTCCAGACGCTGAGGTTCAGGCTGGTGTCGTACTTGAAGCCGAAGGCGTGCTTGAAGTTGATGCCGGCCGAGGCGTCGTACTGCGTGCGCGCCGTCGTCCACATGTAGGCGCCGGGCGTGGACAGGCCCACGCTGGCGTTCACGATGTGCTCCGACTGATGCTGACGCGACACGCGGAAGCTGTAGCCGTTGCGCTCGTAGTACAGCGTCAGGTTGTTGGTGCGCGGCGGCACGCCGGCCACCGGCAGCGCATTGGGCAGCTCGTCGGTCTGCTTGGTGTAGGTGTAGTTGGCGGTGAGGCCGAACCCCTTGATCGGCAGGAAGTCCAGCGGCTGCTGCCAGGTGAACTCGGCACCGCGCACCTTCAGCTTGGTGCTGATGTTGTAGGGCTCGGTGATCTCCACCCGGTGCTGATCGCGACCGCCGCTGGCCGCGACGGACTGCAGCTGCGCGTCGGTCAAACCGATGGTGCCGTACAGCGCATCCAGCTGGGCCAGCGTGTAGCCGACGATGCGGTTGCCCGGGCGGCCGATCAGGTCCTTGCCGAACGCGCTGAGCGCCACATAGGCCTCGCGGCTCATGTAGTACTCCAGCGCCAGGTCAAAGTTGTTGGACTTGAACGGCGACAGGTTCGGGTTGGTCACATTGCCCTGGCGAGCGCCCTGGTCGCCGATGGTCAGGCGCGTCTGGCGCAGGTCGGCCGGGTTGGCGCGCGTCATCGACTTCGAGAACGAAGCCCGCGCGATCAGGTTGGGCATCAGGTTGTAGGCCAGCGAGGCCGACGGCATCAGGTTGGTGTAGGTCGTGGACTCGTAGTTCCAGAGCGACAGATCGTCGTAGCGGGCACCGTTGAGGTTGCCGAGGGCGGCGTTGCGCGGGTCGGCCTGGGTGATGACTTCACCGATGGTCTGCTGCGTTTCCGCGAAGCGCAGGCCGGCGTTGTAGCGCAGCGTGCGGCCAAACGGCTTCAGGATGCCGGTGACCTCGGCATAGCCACCGTAGACCTCTTCGCGGATGTAGCCACCGCTGCCGTTGCCGAAGCCGCGGTAGATGTTGTCGCGGAAGTACTGGTAGTCGGTGTCCTTGGCGAACTTGTCCCAGTTGACCGTGATGAAGCCCTGGCTGGACGCCATCGCGTACTCGGGCACGCGCGAGTTCGGGATGACCGAGCCCAGGTAGGCCAGCGGTGTCGTGACGCCCGCCGACACACCCTGGCCGAAGCCCGGGTAGGCGGTGGCCGGCAATGCGCCCGTGGTCGTGCGGCCATCGCAGCCGGGCGACTGCAGCTGGGTGTTGGGCTGGAAGAAGCGGTAGTTCATGTTGCCGCCGCAGGTCACGTTCATCCACGCGTCGGCCACCGAGAAGCTGCGGTAGCGGCGCTCGATGTCGTCGTAGGCCACGCCGGCCTTGATGTTGAACGTCTCGTCACCCCACTTGACGTTGGCGCGGAAGCCGTTGGTGGTGTTGCGACGGTCGTACAGGTCCATGCGCAGGCCCGACAGGCCCTGACCGGCCTGATACCAACCGAAGTTGGCCGGGTTGTTGATGTCCAGGTTGCTGGAGTAGCGCGGCAGTTCGCCCGGACGCGAGTTGTCGTAGGTGATGACGGAGTTGGGCGACTGCGTGGCCAGCAGCACCGTGGGCATGTCACGGTAGAAGTCGCTGTAGGTCATGTTGAAGTGCGCGTCGATGGTCCAGTCATCGTTGGGGCGCAGCTCGAACCCGGGGTTGAAGCTCCAGAACTTGGTCTTCTCCTCCATGGGCCGGAACTCCAGCGACCAGAAGGTGTTGGCGAAAGTGGCCTTGTTCAGCACGCAGCCGTTGGTGCAGTCGCTGCGGTCGAACTCCATGCCGATGGGGATGGGCGTGTTGGCACGCGTACCGGCGTTCATGGCGTTGTAGACCATCTTGTTGGACTTCTCGGCGCCGATCATGTCCAGGTAGATGTCCCACTTCTCGTTGGGGCGCCACTGCAGGCTGACGATGCCGCTGGCGCGCTCGCGCTCGCCTTCGTAGCTCAGGTGACGGCCCAGTCGGCCCATCAGCGCGTTGTCGATCTGCTTGATGTTGGCGCCCGGGTTCAGCGCCAGCAGCATGTCGCGGTTGATCTGCGCGCCGGGCGTGCCGAGGATGGTGCGGGCGTAGGCCGGCAGCGCGTCCAGCGCCAGGCCGGACGGCACCGTATCCGGCGTGGATTGCGAGCCGCCACCGGTGTTGTTGGGGCTGTCGCTGGCCAGCGCCTGGAAGGACTTCAGCTGGAAGTTGCGCATGTCCACCGTCTGGAAGCCGGTGGTCTTGTAGTTGGTGTTGCCCCAGGCCGCACCGACCAGCACGCCGAAGTCGCCCAGCGTGTTGTTGCGCCAGGTGTTGCTGACCAGCGCCGAGCCGGTATCGCTCCACTTGCCGACCTGATCGCGGTAGTTGCCGCTGAGCGTGAACGCCGAGCGGAAGCCTTGCTTGTCGAACGGGCGCACGCTGCGCATGTCGACGGTGCCGGCGATGCCGCCCTCCAGCACGCTGGCGCGCTGGCTCTTGTAGACGGTGGCGCTGCGGAACAGCTCGGACGGCAGGAAGTCCATGTCGACTTCGCGGTTCGCGCTGATCGTGCCGCCCCAGTGGCCGGCCGAGGCCGAGGCGATCGGGGCGCCGTTCAGCAGCACGCGCGTGAAGTTGGCGCCCATGCCGCGGATGGAGATGTTCAGGCCTTCGCCGTCGATGGTGGCGCGGTTGACGCGAACGCCGGGCACGCGCGACAGCGAGTCGGCGATGCTGGAGTCGGGGAACTTGCCGATGTCCTCGGCGAACACGGTCTCGCTGAGGCCGATGTCGTCGCGCTTTTCACGGGCAGCGTTCGCCAGCGAACTGCGGTAGCCGGTCACGGTCACCGTGTCCAGCGTGTTGCCCTTGGCGGCGGCGGCCGAGGCGGCGCTCGCGGGAGGCGTCGCGCCCTGCGCGTAGGCGCCGGCGATCATGCTGGCCAGCATCGTGGTTGCGAACACATCACGTGCCACGGCCATGCGGCGCTGCCCTGCGCCCTTTGAATAAGCGTTCAATCTCGTCTCCTGTTATTGGCCCCGTGCGGGCCTGGTGCTGATGGCGAACCGCAAGTGCGGTTGCCGATTTCTACTGGTAGGTTAACCAAATGATTGGTAACGCAATCATTTCAGTCTAGTCTGCTACCGCTATCACTGACCTATCGTTTTCCCGATTCGGGATCGAGTGTTGCGCGGGCACCAAGCCCGCCGCGACTGCTCAGGGGCCCAGTGCCTCGAACTCCACCCAGCCAAAGTCCGCCGTCGCCGCCCGGTCCGACGTGCTATGCGCGTACATGCCCATATACACGCCGGTGAAGCCCGTGGACGTCTCTGTGGACAGCTCATGCGTGGGGATGCTGCACAAGACCTGCCACTCCCCGCCCTTGTCGGCGGCGCGCCAGGCCAGCGCGTAGCGGCGAGGATCGGCCAGCACCTGCAGCTGCAGGGCCGCGGCCGGCACGGGCGCCGAAGCCAGCACGCGGGCCTTGCCGCCCAGTTGCTGCAGGCACTCCACGCGGCGCTCGTCGCCCCCGGTGACCCGCAGCAGCGCATGGTGCGACTCGTTCATGCGCAGGGCCAGTCCGGCCGCATCGCCGCTGGCAGCGGGCTTGAAGTCCAGCTGCGTCGCGATGCGCTGGTTCAGCCGCTCCTGGCGCCGGCTGATGAAGGTCGGCGTGCCGATCTCGTCCAGCCCCGTGCGGGAGCCGGTCAGCCGCAACTGGCCCGGACGCGCGCTCAGCGACCACTGCCCCTCGGCATAGGTGCGCAGGAAGGTCCAATGCAACGGCAGCCGCTTGTCCGCGGCAAAGGTCTCCCGCACCGGCGCTGCGGGCCAGGGTGCCCAGGCCGGCAGGCCGGTGGTGGGCTGCGGCTGCACGAGGGCGCCGTTCTGGCCGAAATCGGGCCAGTCGTCGTCGCGCCAGCGCACCGGCGCCAGCAGCGTCTCGCGGCCGATGTGGTGGTGGCGGCCGCCGGCGGCCTGCTGCGGGCGGATGGCCAGCAACGTCGCCCACCAGTCGCCTTTGGGCGTCATGACCAGATCCGCATGGCCCAGCGCCTGGAAGGGGCTGTCGGGCAGGTTGCGGTGGGTCAGCACCGGGTTGTTCGGATGCGGCTCGAACGGCCCCCAGGGCGAGCGGGAGCGGGCCATGGTGATGCGGTGGTCATAGGACGTGCCGCCCTCGGCAATCATCACGTAGTACCAGCCGTTGCGCTTGTACAGGTGCGGGCCTTCGGGCCAGATGCCGCCCATGCCGCTCCAGATCAGCCGCGGCTTCTCCAACAGCTTGCCGGCCTTGAGGTCCACCCGCGCCTGATAGACGCCGCCGTTGCGGCCACCTCCATGGCGCGTGTAGTAGACGGTGCCGTCGTCGTCGAAGAAGAACGACGGGTCCATGCCGAACTCCGACTCGGGCAGCCGCACCGGGTCGGACCACTCGCCGGCCGGGTCGGTCGCGGTCAGGTAGAAGTTGCCGATGCCGCCCACGTCGGTGGTCACGATGTAGAAACGCCCCGGCTCGCAGCGGATGGTGGGCGCGAAGATGGACTGCGAGCTCTTGCGGCCGGCAAAGTTCAGCTGGCCGGGCCGCGACAGCGCGTTGCCGATCAGGCGCCAGTGCACCAAGTCCTTGCTGTGGTAGACCGGCAGCCCCGGCAGGTACTCGAAGGTGCTGGTGACCAGGTAGTAGTCCTCGCCGGAACGGCACACGCTGGGGTCGGAGGCGAAGCCGCTTACGACGGGGTTGTCGAAGCTGGCCGGCATGCCGGGCGCCGGCGCGGCTTGCGCGCAGGCGCTCCCGGCAGCAACGAGAAGGGACAGCACCAGGGCGGCGCCACTCCAGGACTTCATGTTCACGGTGTCTCCAAATGACTGATAGTTCTACCAAATCAATGGTAGCGGTATCAGTGACCATCATCAGACTGGGGTGAACCCTGGTTTTCAGCGCCTGCGGCGAAACAGACACCTTGTCACCCAACCCGGCTGCCGGCCCGCTCGCTGGCGCTGGTCGAGCACGCAGCCCGGGCAGCCACTACGATGCCGGCCCAGAACAAAGGGTTACGAACGATGTCGTGGATGGGAACTGCCGTAGGTGACGCGTGGGCGTGAAGCTGCTCGTGGGTCTGGTCTGGCTGTTGAGCTGGCTGCCTTTTCGCGCCATCACGGCGCTGGGCTGGCTGATCGGCAACTTGATTGCGGCCGTGCCGTCGTCGCGCCGGCACATCGGTGAGGTGAACCTGAGGCTGGTGCTGCCGGACTGGACTCCCGCCGCGCGCCGCGCGCTGCTGCGCCAGCACTTCGTGGCCATGGTGCAGATGCTGCTGGAGTACGGCTACTGCTGGTTCGCGTCGCCCGAGCGGCTCAAGCGGCTGATGCGCATCGAAGGCCTGGAGCATCTGCGCGCGCTGGACGGCCGCAACGTCATCCTGATGATGCCGCACTTCACCGGACTGGACCTGGCGGGCCTGCGCATCTCGCTGGAGACGCCGGTGGTCAGCATCTACTCGGTGCAGAAAGACCCGTGGCTGGACGCCTTTTTCCGCGCCAAGCGGCTGCGCTTCGGCACCGGCATCATCTTCGCGCGCCAGCAGGGCACCCGGCCCACGCTGAGGGCGCTGAAGGACGGCTACCGCCTGTACTACCTGCCCGACCAGGACTTCGGCGCCCGCGATTCCGTCTTCGTGCCCTTCTTCGGCGTGCCGGCCGCCACCATCGGCGGCCTGTCGCGCATGGCCGCGGTGACGAAGGCGGCCGTGCTGCCCTGCTACCCGCGCCGCGAGGCCGACGGCTACACGCTCGTCATCGAGCCAGCGCTGGCCGACTTCCCGTCCGACGACATCGTTGCCGACGCGACGCGCATGAATGCGGTCATCGAAGCCCAGGCCCGTCGACAATTGCACCAGTACTTCTGGCTCCACAAGCGCTTCAAGTCGCGCCCGCCCGGCGAGGCCGACTTCTATGCCAAATGACTGACATCCCCTACTTCAAGATCGCCATCGTCGCGATCTTCATCGCCAGCACCGTCTACGTTCACTTCCGCGGCAAGGTGCGGCTGCGCTTCTTCCGCCAGCTGACGGACCACTCCACCTTCATGGCGCCGATCAACTGCCTGATGTACCTGTTCAGCAGGCTGCCGGCCAAGCCCTACCTGCCGGTGTCGGGCTTCCCGGAGCTGAAACTGCTGCAGGACCACTGGCAGGACATCCGCGCCGAGGCCTTCAAGCTGGCCGACGCCGGCGAGATCAAGAAGAGCGACAAGTACAACGACGCAGGCTTCAACAGCTTCTTCAAGACCGGCTGGACGCGCTTCCACCTGAAGTGGTACGACGACGCGCATGCCTCCGCCAAGGAGCTGTGCCCCGTGACGACCGGGCTGCTGCAGCGCATCCCGACCGTGAAGGCCGCGATGTTCGCCGCGCTGCCGCCCGGCGGCCGGCTGGTCACGCACCGCGACCCCTTCGCCGGCTCGGTGCGCTACCACCTGGGGCTGGTCACGCCCAACACGGACAACTGCTACATCTCCGTGGACGGCGAGCGCTACAGCTGGCGCGACGGCGAGGGCGTCATCTTCGACGAGACCTACCTGCACTACGCCGAGAACCAGTCGGACACGATGCGCATCATCCTGTTCTGCGACGTCGAGCGGCCGCTGAACAACCCGGTGGCCCGCTGGTTCAACCACTTCATCAGCAACACGCTGATCCGTGCCGCGTCGGCACCCAATTCGGACACCGACCGCACCGGCGGCATTAACCGGCTGTTCGCCTACGTGCAACAGGTGCGGCTGTTCGGCAAACGCATCAAGGCGAAGAGCCGCTTTGCCTACTACGCGATCCAGTGGATCGTCTTCGGCGGGCTGATCGTCTGGTGGCTCTGGCCCTGACGCAGACGTGACGACCGGAAGGCAAGCCTTCCTTCGTTAGCATCGAAGGTTTTGGTCACCCCAACACCTTCTCCATGTCCCGTCGTCTGACCGCTGCCCCTGCCCTGCTGCTGGCCGCAGCCCTGGCCGCCCACGCCCAGGAAGCTCCCAAGCCTGCGCCCTGGAACGTCAACGCGCCGCCGGGCACGCCCAGGACGGCAACCATCGACGTGAAGACCGGCACGTGGATGAGCGTGGACGTCAGCCCCGATGGCAAGACGGTTCTGTTCGACCTGCTGGGCGATCTCTACACGCTGCCCATCACCGGCGGCGAGGCCAAGGCGCTGACGCATTCCATCGCCTGGGAGCAGCAGGCTCGCTTCTCGCCGGACGGCAAGCAGATCGCCTTCCTCAGCGACGCCAGCGGCGGCGACAACGTCTGGGTCATGAACGTGGACGGCAGCGGCGCGCGCGCGGTCACGAAGGAAGACTTCCGGCTGCTGAACAACCCGGTCTGGCACCCCAGCGGCAAATACCTGCTGGCCCGCAAGCACTACACCGGCACGCGCAGCGCCGGCTCGGGCGAGATCTGGCTGTTCCACGTCGACGGCGACGCCGCCAAGAACAAGGGGGTGCAGCTCAACGAGAAGCCCAACTGGCAGAAAGACCTGGGCGAGCCGGCCATGTCGCCGGATGGCAAGTACCTGTACTACTCGCAGGACTCGACGGCCGGCCGCGTCTTCGAATACAACAAGGACAGCAACGGTGAGATCTACAAGATCTTCCGGCAGGACTTGTCGGACGGCTCCGTGGAGCCCTTCGTGCAGGGCCCCGGCGGAGCGGTGCGCCCCACGCCCTCGCCCGACGGCAACTACCTGGCCTTCGTGCGCCGTGTGCGCAACCAGAGCACGCTGTTCCTGAAGGACCTGGCCACCGGCGCCGAGCGCCCGGCCTGGAGCGGCCTGTCGCGCGACCTGCAGGAGATCTGGGCGATGTGGGGCGTCTACCCCAGCTTCGCGTGGATGCCCGGGTCCAAGGAGATCGTCGTCTGGGCCGAAGGCCGCATCTGGCGCGTGGACCCGTTCAAGGGCTCGGCCGCCGAGATCCCCTTCCATGTGAAGGACACGCGTGAGATGCGCGAGCCGATGCGCTTCCCGCAGGAGGTCGCGCCTGAGCAGTTCGCGGTGCGCCAGCTGCGGGGCGCCCAGGTGTCGCCGGACGGCAAGCGGGTCGTCTATGCGGCGCTGGGGTCGCTGTGGATGAAGGACCTGCCCGACGGCGCGCCCCGTCGCCTGACCCAGCAGACCGATGCCTTCGAGCTGGCACCGCACTGGGCGCGCGACGGCCGGAGCCTCGTCTACGCGACCTGGCGCGACGACACGCAGGGGAGCATTCGCCGCCTCGACATCGCCACAGGCAAGGGGACGGTGCTTGTCAAGGAGCCGGGCAAGTACCTGGAGCCGCGGCTGTCGCCGGACAGCCGACAGGTCGTGTACCGCAAGATCAAGGGCGGCGGCCTGACCAGCCCCTGGCACAGCCTGGACACCGGCCTGTATGTCGCCGCGGCGGACGGTTCCGGCAAGACGGAGCGCATCGCCAAGGACGGCCAGGGCGCGCATTTCGGCGCGAAGAACGACGAGCTGTTCTTCACCCGGGTCAGCAGCCCCAGCGAGGTGGACCAGCGCTTCTCGCTGATGCGCCTGAGCCTGCACGACCGCAGCGAGACCGAGATCGCGCGCAGCGATTTCGCCAGCGAGTACAGCGTGTCGCCGGACGGCCAGTGGCTGGGCTTCGTCGAGCGCTTCCATGCCTATGTGACGCCGCTGCCCGGCGTGCAGGGCCAGGCCGGCAAGGTGCTGACGGTAGGCGCCAAGATGGACGCGCTGCCCGTGCGCCAGTTGGACGTCAACGCCGGCCACTCGCTGCACTGGAGCGGTGATGCCCAGCGCCTGCACTTCACGCTGGGTGATGAGCTGTTCACGGCCAGCGCCACCGGCAAGGACAAGGCCAGCGCGCAGAAGATCGGCTTCCAGCAGGCCAGCGACAAGCCTGCGGGCAAGATCGCGTTGACCGGCGCGCGCCTCGTGACGATGAAGGGCGACGAGGTCATCGAGGGCGGCACGGTCGTCGTCGACGGCAACCGCATCATCGCGGTCGGCAAGGACGTCGCCATCCCCGCCGACGCGAAGCGCATCGATGCCAGCGGCAAGACCATCGTGCCGGGCTTCATCGACGGCCACTGGCACGGCTCCATGAACGACGGTGGGCTGATCCCGCAGCAGAGCTGGGTCAACCTCGCGTCGCTGGCCTTCGGCGTGACGACGCTGCACGACCCCAGCAACCTGAACGCCGCCGTGTTCACGCAGGCCGAAATGCAGCGTGCCGGCGTGGTGCTGGGCCCGCGCATCTACTCGACCGGCAGCATCCTCTACGGCGCCCGCACGCCCATCACGGCCGTCGTCAACGGCCTGGACGATGCGCTGACGCACCTGAACCGCCAGAAGGCCGAAGGCGCGATCAGCGTGAAGAGCTACCAGCAGCCGCGCCGCGACCAGCGCCAGCAGGTGCTGGAAGCCGGCCGCCAGACCGGCGTCATGGTGGTGCCCGAAGGCGGCTCGCTGTTCCAGATGAACATGAGCATGGTCATCGACGGCCACACCACCGTGGAGCATTCGCTGCCACTGGCCGATGTGTGGGACGACGTGAAGCAGCTGTGGCGCCAGAACGCCGTGGGCTACAACCCGACGCTGAACGTCGGCTACGGCGGCCTGGACGGCGAGCACTACTGGTACGCCCGCACGGAGGTCTGGAAGCACCCGCTGCTGACCCGCTATGTGCCGCGCGCCGTGCTGGAGCCCCGCGCCATCCGCCGGGAAACCGCGCCCGAGGAGGACTTCAACATCCTGAAGGTCGCCCGCACGACCAACGAGCTGGCCGAGGCCGGCGTCAACGTGATGATCGGCGCGCATGGCCAGCGCGAAGGCCTGGGCGCGCACTGGGAGATGTGGATGCTGGCGCTGGGCGGCATGAGCCCGCACGATGCACTGCGCGCCGCGACCATCAACCCGGCGCGCAACTTCGGTTTCGACAGGGACCTGGGCTCCATCGAAGCCGGCAAGCTGGCCGACTTGGTCATCATTGACGGCAACCCGCTGGCCGACATCCGCCAGAGCGACCGCATCGCGCAAGTCATGCAGAACGGCCGCCTGTACGACGCCGCCACGTTGAACCAGATCGCCCCGACGCCCAAGGCGCGCAAGCCCTTGTTCTTCGACGGTGCCGACGGCAAGACCATGCCGGTGGACAGCCACGCGCTGGAAACGGGACATGGCCATGACCATGGCGACTGAGGGCTAGAATGCCGCCCGTCAGGAGAGCGCCCCGGTGCAGTTTGGGGGCCGCCGAAGGCGCAACAACGCTCAGGCAGAAGGACTGACAAGACGCGACGGGTGACAGACACTCGGCGCGTTCCTCACTGGAGAGAGGCCGGTCCCTGAACCGGCCCACTGAAGGGGCAAGCCCGAGGCGATTCGCCGGGGGTCAATCTCTCAAGTACCAGGGACAGCGAGGACATCCAAACCCGAAATCCGTCGGAGCTTCTGATGTCCTCCCTGCTGCAAACGCCTCTTCACGCCCTCCACGTCGAACTCGGCGCCAAGATGGTGCCCTTCGCCGGCTACGACATGCCGGTGCAATACCCCACCGGCGTGATGGCCGAGCACAAGCACACGCGCGCCGCTGCGGGCCTGTTCGACGTGTCGCACATGGGCCAGGTGCGCCTGGTGGGCGCCGATGCCGCCGCCGCGCTGGAAACGCTGGTGCCGGTCGACATCGTCGACCTCGGCGTGTTCAAGCAGCGCTACGCCCTCTTCACGAACGACCAGGGCGGCCTGCTGGACGACCTGATGGTGTGCCGACGCCCCGACGACCTGTTCGTCGTCGTGAACGCCGGTTGCAAGGAGCAGGACATTGCTCACATGCAAAAGCACATCGGCTCGCGCTGCGAAGTCATTCCCGTGCCCGAGCGCGCGCTGCTGGCGCTGCAAGGCCCCGAGGCCGTGACGGTGCTGAGCCGCCTGAACCCCGAAGTCGCCAAGCTGACCTTCATGACCGGCGGCTTCTTCCAGCTCGACGGCATCGACACCTTCCTGACCCGCTCGGGCTACACCGGCGAAGACGGCTACGAGATTTCCGTCCACGAGGACGACGCCGTGGCGCTCGCCCGCAAGCTGCTGGCCCATGCCGAGGTCAAGCCCATCGGCCTGGGCGCTCGCGACTCGCTGCGCCTGGAAGCCGGCCTGTGCCTGTACGGTCATGACATCAACGAGACCACGACGCCGGTGGAAGCGTCCATCACCTGGGCCATCCAGAAGGTGCGCCGTGCCGGTGGCGCCCGTGCCGGTGGCTATCCGGGTGCTGCCGTCATCGACGAACAGCTCGCCAACGGTGCCGCACGCAAGCGCGTCGGCCTGGTCGGCAAGGAGCGCATGCCCGTGCGTGAAGGCGCCAGGATCGTCACCGCCGACGGCACCGAGATCGGCGTCGTCACCAGCGGCACGCTCGGCCCGACCGTGAACCAGCCCGTCGCCCTCGCCTACCTGGCGAAGGAGCACGCAGCCGTCGGCACCGAAGTCTTCGCCGTCGTGCGCGACAAGCGCACGCCGATGGTGGTCTCCTCCACCCCTTTCACTCCCAACCGCTACTACCGAGGCTGAACGATGAGCATCAAGTACACCCCCGACCACGAATGGCTTGAAGTCCACGGCGACGGCACGGCCACCGTCGGCATCACCGTCCACGCACAGGACGCGCTGGGCGATGTGGTCTTCGTGGATCTGCCCGAAGTGGGCAAGACCTACGCCGAGAAGGAAGTCGCCGGTGTCGTCGAATCCGTCAAGGCCGCGGCCGATGTCTACATGCCCGTCGACGGCGAGATCACCGAGGTCAACGAAGCCCTGCGCGACGACCCGGCGCTGGCCAACTCCGACCCGCTGAAGGCCGGCTGGTTCTTCAAGGTGAAGCTGAGCAACCCCGCCCAGCTCGACGCGCTGATGGACGCCACCGCCTACGACGCCCTGCTGAAGACTCTGTAATTTCTCGAAGTAGCCCTGCCATGCCGACGCCGCTCTCCCAACTCGAAGACGCCTCCGAATTCCACGCCCGCCACATCGGGCCGGATGCCGTCGATGAATCCCTGATGTGCGCCGCCGTCGGCGTGGCCAGCCGCACCGCGTTGATCGACGCGGTCGTGCCCGCGTCCATCCGCCGTTCGCAAGGCATGAAGCTGCCCGCGCCCATCACCGAGGCCGGCGCGCTGGCCGAGTTGAAGCAGATCGCCGGCAAGAACAAGGTCTACAAGAGCTTCATCGGCCAGGGCTACTACGGCGTGCACACGCCGGGCGTCATCCTGCGCAACATCCTCGAGAACCCCGCCTGGTACACGGCCTACACGCCTTATCAAGCGGAAATCTCGCAGGGCCGCATGGAAGCCATCCTGAACTTCCAGACCCTGGTAACCGACCTCACCGGCATGGACATCGCCAACGGCTCCATGCTGGACGAGGCCACCTCGGCCGCCGAGGCCGTCACGCTGGCCAAGCGCGGCGTGAGGAGCAAGAGCAACACGCTGATCGTCGCCGGCGACGTGCACCCACAGACCATCGAGGTCATCCAGACGCGCTGCAAGCCGCTGGGCATCGACGTCAAGGTCGGCATGGCGCCCACGCTGATGGCCGAGAACGACTATTTCGCCGTCGTCTGCCAGTACCCCAGCACCACCGGCCTCATCCACGACCTGAAGACCTTTGCCGACCAGGCCCACGCCAAGAGCGCTGCGTTCATCGTCTGCACCGACCTGCTCGCGCTGACGCTGCTGGTCTCGCCCGGCGAGTTCGGCGCCGACATCGTCGTCGGCAACAGCCAGCGCTTCGGCATGCCCATGGGCGCCGGCGGCCCGCACGCCGCCTTCATGGCCTGCAAGGACGAGTTCAAGCGCTCGATGCCCGGCCGCCTGGTCGGCGTGTCCAAGGACGCGCAAGGCCACCCCGCCATGCGCCTGGCGCTGCAGACCCGCGAGCAGCACATCCGCCGCGAGAAGGCCACGTCCAACATCTGCACGGCCCAGGTGCTGCCGGCCGTCGTGGCCAGCATGTACGCCGTCTATCACGGCCCGCAAGGCCTGAAGCGCATCGCCGAGCGCGTGGCCAGCTACACGGCCATCCTGCACGCAGGCCTGACGCGCTTGGGGCTCAAGGTCGTCACGCCGCACGTGTTCGACACGCTGCTGGTGGAGTGCGATGCCGCCGTCGTCATGGCCAAGGCCGTGGCCGCGCAGGCCAACCTGCGCAAGCTGAGCGACACGCATGTCGGCGTCGCGCTGGACGAGACCACGTCGCGCGCCGACATCGAAGCGATCTGGAGCTGGTTCGCACCCGCCGGCGCCACCGTCCCCACGGTGGCCGAGTTCGCTGCCGGCGTCGAGAGCCTGATCCCGGCTCAGCTGCGCCGCACCAGCGCCTTCCTGACGCACCCGGTCTTCAACACGCACCACAGCGAAACCGAGATGCTGCGCTACATCCGCAGCCTGTCCGACAAGGACCTGGCGCTGGACCGCAGCATGATCCCGCTGGGCTCCTGCACGATGAAGCTGAACGCCACGGCCGAGATGATCCCGATCACCTGGCCCGAGTTCGCCAACCTGCACCCGTTCGCCCCGCAGGACCAGCTGGCCGGCTACACCGAACTGGACCAACTGCTGCAGAACTGGCTGACCGAGTGCACCGGCTACGCCGGCATCAGCCTGCAGCCCAACGCCGGCTCGCAGGGCGAGTACGCCGGCCTGCTGGCCATCAAGGCCTGGCATGAGTCGCGCGGCGACCACCAGCGCACGGTCTGCCTGATTCCCGAGTCGGCCCACGGCACCAACCCCGCGTCCGCGCAGATGTGCGGCATGTCGGTGGTCGTCACCAAGTGCGACAAGGAAGGCAACATCGACCTCGCCGACCTGAAGGCCAAGTGCGAACAGCACGCCGACAAGCTCGCCGCCATCATGATCACCTACCCCTCCACGTATGGCGTGTTCGACACGCACGTGAAGGAGATCTGCTCGATGGTGAAGAGCCACGGCGGCCGTGTCTACGTGGACGGCGCCAACATGAATGCGCTGGTCGGCGTGGCAGCACCGGGCGAGTTCGGCGGCGACGTGAGCCACCTGAACCTGCACAAGACCTTCTGCATCCCGCACGGCGGCGGCGGCCCGGGCGTCGGCCCGGTCTGCGTGGTCGACGACCTCGTTCCCTTCCTGCCGGCGCACCGCACCGCGGGTCTCGGCAAGGACACCAACATCGGCGCCGTGTCCGCCGCGCCGCTGGGCAACGCGGCCGTGCTGCCGATCTCGTGGATGTACATCCGCATGATGGGTGCCGAGGGCCTGAAAAAGGCCACCGAGGTCGCCATCCTGTCGGCCAACTACGTCGCCGCGCGCCTGTCGGATCACTACGACATCCACTTCAGCGGCGGCATCGCCGGCGTCAAGGGCGGTGGCGTGGCCCACGAGTGCATTCTGGACCTGCGCCCGCTGAAGGACAGCTCCGGCGTCAGCGCCGAAGACGTCGCCAAACGCCTCATCGACTACGGTTTCCACGCGCCGACGTTGAGCTTCCCGGTCGCCGGCACGCTGATGGTTGAGCCGACCGAGAGCGAATCGCGCGCCGAGCTGGACCGCTTCATCGACGCGATGATCCAGATCCGCAGAGAAATAGCCGACGTTGAGTCCGGCAAGCTCAGCCGTGAAGACAACCCGCTGGTCAATGCGCCGCACACCAGCATGGTCGTCAGCGCGACCGAATGGACGCACGGCTACAGCCGTGAGGTTGCCGCCTTCCCGCTGCCGTCGCTGCGCCGCCAGAAGTACTGGTCGCCCGTGGGCCGCGTGGACAACGTCTACGGCGACCGCAACCTGTTCTGCAGCTGCGTGCCCGTGGGCGAGTACCAGGAAACCGAAGCGGCCTGAGCCGCATGGACCCCGGCGAGATCGCCTCGCTCAAGTCG
>DASWWC010000069.1:0-5806 GCA_036401055.1 Roseateles sp. | reverse complement strand
CCAGGCCCGGCTGAGCCGGCGCCGGCGGCATGACCTCCACGCGCCAGCCGCCCGCCCTGCCCGGCTCCCTGATGAACAGCCACAGCTCGCGCCAGCCATCCAGCGGCTGCACCGCCAGCGCGAGCGCTCGGCCCTCGCGGTTCAGCGACGCCGAAGCCAGCGCCACCTGGCCGAAGCTGCAGCGGCGCGCTAGCGGCCTGCCGGCCTCGCTCAGCACCACGCAGCGCTCGCCGTCGGCGCCGGGCTGCAGCGCCAGCTGCACGGCGCCGAAATCGCGCGCCGTGGACGCCGTGCCCAACCAGCGCGCCGCGTTCACGCGCATGGCGGCATCGTTGTAGACGGGCTGGTCGTCCTCGGTCAGCTCGGCAGGCACGATGCCGGCGAACTCGACCAGCGCCGCTGCGGCCTCGCCGCCCGCACCGCGGCGGGCCTGCGCAAACGCCAGGCTGGCGCTGACCGATGCGCGGCGCATCAGCAGCCGGTTCTTCCAGTGCACCGGCAGCGCCGCACCGTCCACCTGGGCCAGCACCTGCTGGCGCCACTGGTCGCGCGCCTCGGCCTCGCGCACGGTGGCGCGCGGGTTCAGGCAGTCGGGGCGCGTCAGCGCCAGCGCCGCGCGCACGCGCTGCTCCGGCGCGGCGGCCGTGGCCAGCAGGCGGCGGAACACCTCGCCGTCGTAGCAGACCTGCACACGGCCGTCCTCCACGTCGAACTGCTCGAACTTCAGGCCGTAGCGCGCGGCCACGTCCAGCTGCGCGGCGAGCTGGCCCTCGGTGGGCCGGGCGTCGCGCAGCGAGGCGCGATCGGCCATGCGCTCGGCGAACATGCCCATCGCGTCCAGCGCCTCGGCGCCGCCGGGGCCGGCCATCTCGGTCGGCGTGGCCGCCTGCACATAGGCCGCGGCCAGGCCCAGCCCCAGGCCTTCGGTGCCCCATTGCTGGCGCGCCAGGCGCAGCTGGGCGAGCAGCTCCGCGCTCGCGCCCTCACCGCGCGGCACCAGCAAGACCTGGCCCTTGCGCAGCCAGCCACCGCGCTCGCGGCGGTAGTCCCACACCTGCCAGTGGTCACCGCGCTCGCCGCGGATTTCCAGCGCCTCGCCGCGGCCCATCTGGGCCTGCAGCGACGCGGTGTCGCGCGGTGCACCGCGCAGCGGCGCGTCCTGCACCACCAGGCCGGCGCGCGGGAAGGCGGGCAGCTCGGCGGCCTCCGCCTGCGTGATGACGACGGCCGCGGTCGCAGCGGCGACGACGATCAGGACAAAACGGCGCATAGTGGCTTACTCCTGCTCCGTGTGGCCGCCTTCGGCAGCCTGGGCCGGCGGCGTGGTGCCGCCCAGCAACGCGTTGCCGATGAAGCCCCCCGACCCCGGCGGCGCGATGATGACCTGCACCTTGTCGGAGAGCTTGTCGACCATCGCCTTCTGCACCAGCAGCGGGTGCCGGGTCAGCAGCGCGCCCTCGGCGGCCATCTGGCCGGCGCTGGCCTTGCCGGTCTGCGCGATGCGGTAGGCCTCGGCATCAGCCAGCTTCTGGCGGGCGGCCGCCTCGGCGTCGATCTCGATGCGGCGCGCCTGGGCCTGCCCCTCGGCATGCTTGATGCGCGCGGCGCTGTCGGCCTGGGCTTCCAGCGCGCGCTGCTCGATCTGCTTCTGCTTGAACGGCAGCACGTGGCGCATGGCCTCCTCCTGCGCCTTGGCGGCAATGACCTGCTCGCGACCCGCCGCCTCGGCGGCGGTTTCGCGGCGCAGCTTGTCGGCCGTGGCCTGCAGCTCGGTCTGCTTGACCTGCTTCTCGCTGATCTCCAGCGTGTAGCGCATGCGCTCGCTGGCCAGGCTGTCGGCCAGCAGGCGGTCCATGCCCTTGCGGTAGTCGGCCGGCAGATCCACGGAGCCGATCTGCACGCCGCGCAGCACGATGCCGTCGGCGGCCAGCTTCGCGCGCAGCTCGGCCTCCAGCGCCGCGGCGATCTCGGCGCGCTGGCTGGAGAAGATCTCGCGCACCGTGTGGCGGGCGGTCTGCTTGTAGACCACGGCCTGCACGGCCGGCGCGATGACGTCGGCCTCGATGTCATCGGGCAGCCTGCGTGACAGCTCGGCGAGCCGGGTGGCGTCCACGGTCCAGCGCAGGTTCATGTCCAGACCCAGCGACAGGCCCTCCACCGACTGCAGCGGCGCCGGGCCGTCGGCACGGGCGATGGCCGCGGGGCGGTAGCTCCGGTCGCGCAGCGGGAACAGGCGCACCTCGTGCAGGCCGGGGATGCGCAGAAAGCTGCCGCTGCGGAACTCGGTCGTGCCGCCGCTGAACTGGTTGGTGCGCAGCGCCGCCTGGCCGGCCGGCACGGGCTGGAGCGGCGGGTGGGTGACGACGGCATAGCCCGCCGCGGTCACGGCCGTGACGAACAGCAGCGGCAGCAGCGCGCGGCGCAGCGAACGCGTGGCAGCGGGAAGGGCATCAAGGCTGCGCCCGGCCCCGCGGCCGAAGGCATTGCGCAGCGAGGCGGCGAGGGACTTGAGGCGGTGCAGCATGGTGACGGGCTCCTGGGCCGGTGGTCCTGCATCGGCTCGATGCATGACGGCCATGGTTCCCGGTCACGCGGGAAGGGACGAGTGCGGCGCGGGGTGAAGCTCTTCCGGCGGCGTGGAAGGAATCTTCCGGGGCCGTTCAGCCGATGAACAGTGGCCCCCGGGCAGTCCGCCTATTTCTCCGCAGCTTTTTCCGCGTAATGGCAGAGGTAGGTGAACAGCGGGTACTTCGGGTCTGAATCGAAATCCAGCCAGCACCTGAAGATGCCGGACTGCCAGCTCACGCGGACCAGGGAGTCACGCTCGGAGAGCTTGGCATCCTTGATCTTGCGGCCCTGGGCGACCACGTCTTCCTTCGTGAAGTTGTGCGGCGGCTTGAAATCGAACATCACCTCGCCGTAATGGCCAATGTCGTTCTGGGACCGGATCGTCACCACACCGGTCGAGTACTTCGCCCGCCCGCCGTAGACGACGTCGCCCTTGATGTCCTTGGCCAGCGCATCCAGCGATATCGATCCGAAGCTGTCCGTGGACACCAGCATCAAGGCATCCTTGGGGCTGTGGATCGCCATGCCCTCCACGGACTCCTTGGCTGTCGCGACAGAGGCCGAAAGCAAGGCCAACGCGGCCACCCAGACGCTCTTCATGACGGTCCTCCCTGTTCCTGGCAGCTGGAATCATTGAACCATGGCACGACGCCGCTGACGACGAACAGGAACTTGTCGACATGCTCGTGCCTATGGCGGATGGACGCCTTGGCCCCCGGCAGCAGCACCCGCAGCGAAGCGCCGAACTGGGTGATGGCGCCTGTTCTGTCAGGCGTGGTGTTCCGCATCCGCCGGCGGCACCACCCAGCCGTGCATGCGCTCCTCGTAGACCGACACGGTGGGCGGTGGGAAGCTGGGGTCGGCGAAGGCGCCGACGGGGATGGCCAGGAAATCCTCCAGGCCCAACAGCTCGTACCAGACCGTCGCGCCGCACCTCGGGCAGAAATGGAACCTCGCTCCCGGCCCCTCGTCACCGGCCCGCGCGAAGACGGTGGATGTGCCGGCGACTTTCACGTCCTCGCGCCGAAACCGCGCCTGCTGCCCGAACACGCTGCCCGTGCGGCGCTGGCAGGCCAGGCAGTGGCAGATGGAGATTCGCACGGGCTCGCCGATCACCTGCGCGGTGAGCTGGCCGCAGCTGCAGGAGGCGAGGCGGTGGGACATGGTGTGGTGATTCGCTCGGCGATCAGCGATTGAACAGCACTTCACGCGCCTTCGCTTCGGCGAGCCCAGGCCGGCAGGCCGGCGAGCAGCTTGCGCATGCTCAGTTCCCCGCCAGGAAGTCCAGGAACTTTGCCGTGCCGGAGATGGAGGCGTTGTAGAACTCCGTGTAGCCGCACTGGCGGCAGGACACGGACTTGAACCGGCGGTTGCTGTAGTCGAAGAACGAGGACAGGAAGCCACCCGCGGCGCGGAACTCGCCCAGCTGCTTGGCGTGGGACCCGCACTTCGGGCAGGCCCTGGCGGCATCAGGCAGCGGGCGGTCATCGTGTTGCGGCATGCGGCTCTCCTTGAAGTGCGCTGCGCACTATGCCCGGCGCGCGCGTCCAGCCCGCCTGCCGGACCCAGGTGAAAAAGACCGCTGACGACCGGAAGCTTTCTTCCGGCCGGCCCGGCGAAGGCGGCTTTGTCGCCAGAATGCCGGCCATGCCCCGCATCGCCGTCATCGAGGACGACCCCACCACCAGCGAACAGCTCGCCGGCTGGATACGCGCCGCCCGCCCGGAGCTGACCGTTGACCAGCACTTCGACCGCGACGCCGCCGAGGCTGCGCTGCAACGCGAGCGCTACGACCTCGTCGTGCTCGACATCGAGCTGGGCCGCGAGCGCAATGCCGGCGTGGCGCTGATCAACGAGATCAACAAGCAGGGCCTGGGCACGCCGGTGCTGGTCGTGTCGGCCATGCCGGCGGCCATCTACCGCAGCATCATGAAGGCGCTGGACGCCTGGGACTACCTGCAAAAGACCACCTTCGACGAGGCCGAGTTCGTCGAGACCTTCCTGGACATCCTGCGCACGGCACGGCTCAAGGAAGCGGCCGCGAAACCGGCTCTCAAGACCGACGACAGCCTGCAACTGGACCCGCTGAAGCAGCGCACGCCGATGTGGCGGCAACAGCGCATCAACCTGCCGCTGACGGCACAGCGCATCCTCGCGACGCTGCATGCGCGCGCCGGCGAGGTCGTCAGCTACGAGGAGCTGTTCGACGTCGTCAAGAGCGGCCGCAACCGCGACAACGTGCGCAAGCATGTGGCGACCATCCGCGACGCCTTCCGCGACGTGGACCCGGCCTTCGACGGCATCGAGAACATCCCGATGCGCGGCTTCCGCTGGACCGGGGCCTGACCGCGCGACGGATGAAGCTCGGCCGAGTCGACATCCCGCTGCCCGACATGCCGCGCCTGGGCGTCGCGGCCTTCCGCAACCGCATCGTCTTCCACCTCGTCTTCGTGGCGCTGGCATTGGCCACATTGGCCCTCGCGCTGGCGCTGCTGAACGAGGAACGCCAGCGCAACGCCCAGCGCTACCAGCAGACCTTCGCGAAGTCGCTGGCCGAGGTCGTCGCCCAGCTGCGCCACCCGTCCGGCCAGTTGGCGCTGCTGAACCCTGAAGCGCCGCAGGTCGAGCCCGGCTGGGTGGCGCCGCTGGTTCTGCCCTTCGGCGCCATCGACTTCGACGATGCCACCAAGGCCCAGCGCGCCGTCGAGATGGCCGGCTGCGCGCGGCAGTACCCCGGCGGGGCCAGCCTGTGCGCGGCGGTGGGCAGCAATGCCTACGCGGGCGGCTTTGTCTACTTGGTGGCCAGCGTGGACGCGCCGCCGCTGTTGGCCCGCGAACGCGGCGCGCTGGACCTGGCCGGCGTGCACCGCGTGCGCGTCAGCCTGCAGCGGGGCGGCGAGGTGCAGAACTGGCTGGCACCTTTCGAGGCGCTCGATGCGCAGCACGGCCAGCTGGCGGGCTTTGCCGTCGACACGGGCGATGGCGCCACGCTGCCGCGCCGTGCCCGCCCGCAACGCGACTTCCGCGGCTGGGTGTGGCGCGAGGGGCCCTGCCTGAACGCCGGCGAGCCCTGCACGCGCCGCACCACTCTCTCCATCCGCCTGCCGGTGCCGGCCTTCCGCGAGGCGCTGTTCCGCCCCGGCGGGCCGCAATGGCCGCCGGCCGACCTGCCACGCACGGGGTTGCGCCTGGCGCTGCTGGGGCCGGGCGACGCCATGTTGTTCGACAGCGCCGCGCC
>DASWWC010000068.1:0-17567 GCA_036401055.1 Roseateles sp. | reverse complement strand
AGGAACTCCTCACCGCCCCAGCGCACCAGGTAGTCGGTGGCGCGGAAGACCTGCTCCAGCCGGCCGCGCATCTGCATCAGCACCGCATCGCCAGCCATGTGGCCATGGGCATCGTTGATGCGCTTGAAATGGTCGATGTCGATGAGGAAGAAGAGCAGATCCTGCTCGCAGTCTTCGCCGGCGGCCGCAGGCGGCTCGTAGTGGCGCACGGCCAGCGCCACGTCGGCGGGCATCTGACGGTCCAGGAAGCGGCGGTTGCGCAGGCCGGTCAACGGGTCGGTGAGGCTGGCCTCCTCGAGCTCGACGGACTTGGCCGTCAACGCGGCCGTGGCAGCCTCCAGCGCCTCGGTGCGTTCCTGCACGCGGGCCTCCAGCACGCGGCGATGGCGCAGCAGCAGGCGCGTGCGCATGTTGACGATACCGGCCACCAACAGCACGGCCGCGGCGAGGGCCAGGGCTTGCGCCCAGCGCGTCTGCCACCAGGCCGCGTGGACGTCGACGGGAATGCGGAGTTCGCTGGGGCTCCAGGCACCGTCCCGATTGCTGCCCTGGACGCGCAGCACATAGCGGCCAGGCGCCAGGTTCGTGTACGCCGCCGAACGGCCTTGCGCACCTGCGGCGATCCAGCCGCTGTCCAGTCCTTCGAGGCTGTAGCGGTAGCGGTTGCGGCCGGGCTGGCTGTAGTCCAGCGACGCGAAGGCCACGCTGAAGCCGCGCTCGCCGGGCGCCAGGACGACGGCACCGCCTTCCGGCAGTGCGCGCTCCTCTCCGTCCACGCGCAGCTCGGACACGACCAGCGGCGGCTTGTAGGTCCAGGGCGCAAAGCGTTCCGGGTCAATGACCAACAAGCCGCGCGCGCCGCCGAACAGCATGCGACCGTCATCCAGTTGGGCATAGGCGCGGAACCAGCCGGTCCCAAGGTCGGCGCCGTCGGCCGCGCCGAGTTCGCGGCGCTCGCCGCTGCGCGGGTCATACATGTTGCGCTGCGACCAGACGCGGCCCTGCTTGTCGAACAGCAGGTTGGCACCGAAGGCTCCGCCAATGTCGGAGGCACCGATGACCTCGAAGCGCGCATGCCGGCCGTTGCTCTCGACGAGGCGATGCAGGCCGGTACCGGTGTCCACCCAGAGGCGGCCAGCCAGGTCGACCGCCATGCCCAGCACGGTCTGACCGGTCAGCCCCGTGGGCTCCACCCACTCCGCCACCGGCTCGTCCGCGCCAGGCTTGGCGACTCGGAACAGGCCCGCTGCGCCGCCGGCCCACAAGCTGCCGTCGGGCAGGGCGGCGAAGGCATTGACTTCGCCGGTCCCACCCACCAGGCCGGCCGTCGGAATGGCGCGCATGACGGGTTTGGAGGGCGTCCAGCGCATGACGCCGTCCAGCGTCGCGATCCAAAGTGCGCCATCGTCGGTGGCATGGAAGCGCCGCGGCACGGCGTTGCCGCTGCGCAGCGTCTCTTTCCAGCGGCCTTGCGTGTCGAAGCGCAGCAACTGGGTATCCACCGCGACCCAGACGGAGCCGTCCCGCGTCTGCCCCAATGCATTGACCCGGCCCTGCGGCAGGCCGCCGCTGCCCTGGGCGACCAGGCCCAGAGGCTGCAACTGGCGGTCTCGCCGCTCGATGCCACCGGCCAGCGTGCCCAGCCAGATCTCGCCGTTGTCCAACTGCAGGATGCTGCGCACATCCAGCGCACCGGAGACGGCGCCGATGCCCTCGCGCACCATGGACAGGCCAGGCAGCGACGGCACGTGGCGCATCAGCCCGCCGCCATAGCTGCCAGCCCAGACAGTGCCGGCGGGGTCGCGCATGAGCGCGCGCACGTCGCTGCGCGGTGCGCTGCCGGCGCCAGTGGCGGGCAGGCGCTCAATCAATGCGCCGTCGGTCGCGCGCCGCCGCGACAGGCCCGAGGCGTCACCGAACCACAACTCGTCGGCATCGGGCTGGGCCATGGCCATGACGGGCCAGGCGCCCGACGTGGCGCCCGGCTGGGCGCCGGGGCTGAAGGGCAGCGGCTGGCCCTGCGGCGACAGCGCGCGCAGCCGCCCCTGGGCGGTGCCGATGATGATGCGACCGTCCAGCGTCTCGCTGATCAGCGTGACGAGCTGGTCGCCGACGTCGACATCCAGCGCCTCGATCGGGCCGTCCGGCGCCTTGCGCGCAAGGCCGCGCCAGGTGCCGATCCACAGCGTGCCCTGGCGATCTACGAGGAGAGTCTGTACACGCGGGTCGGGCAGGCCGTCGTCCCGGCCGCGGTGGTGGGTGAAGCGTTGGGTCTTGACGTCGAAGCGGTCGAGGCCGCCGCTGCCGCCTATCCACAGCGTGCCATCCTGCTCCAGCGCGAGGGTGCGTACTGTGTTGGCGGCGGGGGCCGTCTCGTCGGCCGACCTACCGTCACGAGCCCAACGGTCCCAGCGGCCTGTAGCCATGTCCATGCGCACCAGGCCACTGTTGCCGGCGGCCACCCACATCCAGCCGCGCGGGTCGGGCAGCATGGCGCGCACGAACTGCTCGGGCAGCAAGTGGCCGTCGGGGCCAGCGAGCGGGTAGCGGCGAAAGGCGTAGCCGTCGAAGCGCAGCAGCCCTTCAGGCGAGCCAGCCCACAGCAGGCCGCGGGCGTCCAGTGCCAGCGCCGACACGACGTTGTCCCGCACCGCGCCGGGATCGCCGATGGGCTCAAAGCGCGGCACCACGGCCATCGCGGCCGTGCAGATCCCCGCGGCAGTCAGCAGAGCCGCCCCCCACCTCTTCACGGATTTCATGGGGCGATTCTGCACGTCAGCCGGAATGAAGCAGTTGCAGCCTTCCGCTGGCGGCCCAGTCGACCAACGGCTGCCGGGCGTCCCGGCGCAGCTCGGCTTCGCTGGCAGCACTGGCGCCGAGCAGGCCGACCCAGGCGTCACGGCCGTCCTTCTTGGCCTGGTAGAGGGCCGTATCGGCGAGGTCGACGGCGGCACGCCAGTCCAGCGCGCGCGGGAGGTCCGCGCACAGCGGGAAGGCGGTGAAACCAACCGAGCAGGTCAGCGACAGCTGCACGCCGCCGCCCAGGTCGAAGGGTTGGCCGGCGATGCACTGGCGGGCGCGTTCGGCCAGCTCCGCGGCGCGGGTGCGCGGCGTTTCGCGAGCGACAACCAGGAACTCCTCGCCCCCCCAACGCACCAAGTAGTCGGACGCGCGGAACACCTGGCCCAGGCGACCGCGCATCTGCATCAGCACGGCGTCTCCGGCCATGTGGCCGTGCTCGTCGTTGATCCGCTTGAAGTGGTCCACGTCGATGAGGAAGAACAGCATCTCGCGGCTGCGTTCCACCGGCGCCGTGAGCGGCGAATGGCCGTAAAGCTCGCTGCTTTCATGGCGGCGCACGGCCAGTGCGACGTCGCCGGGCAGCTGCTGTTCGAGAAAGCGGCGGTTGCGCAGGCCGGTCAGCGGATCGGTGAGGCTGGCCTCCTCCAGTTCGGCCGACTTGGCGTTCAGCGCCGCAGTGGCCTCGGCCACGCGCGCCTCCAGATCGCGCTGGCGCTGCACCAGCAGGCGCGTGCGCAGCCGGAACGCCGCCAGCAGCAGGCCCAGCAAAGCCAGGCCGGCGAGCGCCTGCAGCCAGCGCGCTTGCCACCAGGCCGCCTGAACCTGCACCTCCAGGCGCAGCTCGTGCGGGCTCCAGTCACCCTGGCGGTTGCTGCCCTGCACGCGCATCACATAACGGCCGGGCTCGAGGTTGGTGTAGGACGCGCGGCGCGCCGTGGCGACGGCGTCCAGCCATTCGGGGTCCATGCCCTCGAGACGGTAACGATAGTGGATGCTGGCGGGTCGGCTGAAATCCAGCGCGGCGAAGCCGAGGCTGAAACTGCGCTCACCCGGCGCCAGCACCAGCGGCTGGCCGGCAGTGGGCACGGCGTGGGTCGCTGCGCCCAGTCGCAGCTCGGTCGCGACGACCGGCGGCTGGTAGGTCCAGGGTGTGAAGCGGTCGGGCTGCACCACCAGCACGCCACGTGCGCCACCGAACAGGAAGCGCCCGTCGGCCAGCCGCGTGTAGGCGCGAAACCAGGCCGTGCCGATATCGGCGCCGTCGACGGCACCCAGCTCCAGGCGCTGGCCGCTGCGCGGGTCGAAGTAGCCGCGGTGGGTCCAGATGCGCCCCTGCGCGTCGGCCAGCAAGTTGGCGCCGAAGGCGCCGATGACGTCCTGGCCCGACGCGGCCGGGAAATGCTCGAATCGCATGCCCTGAGCGTCCTCGCCGGCGCTGCGATGCAGGCCGGCGCTGGTGTCCACCCACAGGTTGCCCTGGGCGTCCACGGCCATGCCGACGACAGTGCGGCCCACGAGGCCGCGCGTGGCCGGCGCCTCGGCCACGGGCTGCACCGCGACCGGCTGAGCCACGCGCAGCAGGCCCGTCGCGCCGCCCACCCACAGGCTGCCGTCGGGCATTTCCTGCATAGCGTTGACCTCGCCGCCGCTGCGCTTGCCGCTGGCCAGCAGAACCGGCAGCAGCTCCGTGCCGCCGGGCGGCAGCCGCCAAAGGCCATCGGTCGTGCCGAGCCAGAGCTGGCCGTCGCGCGCGGTGTACATGCGGCGCGCGGTCACGCGGCCGGTGGCGAGCGTCTGACGCCAGCGTCCCTGCGTGTCAAAGCGCATCAGCTCGGACTCGGCGGCCACCCAGACGCCGTCCGGCGTCTGCGCCATCGCCCCGATGCGGCCCAGCAATGCGCTGCGGCCGGCCGCCGTGACGATCTCGCCGACAGGCTGCAGCGCCGTGTCCAGCACGACCACGCCGGCGGCCTGGGTGCCGAGCCAGACACGGCCGCTGTCGAGCTGCAGCACGCTGCGAACGTCCAGGTCACCGAAGCGCCGCCAGCGTTCGCCCTCGTTCTGGACCAGGGCCAGGCCCGGCAAGGGCGGCACGTGGCGCATCAGGCCCGAGCGGTAGCTGCCGGCCCAGATGGTGCCCGAGGGGTCGCGCAGCAGCGCCCTCACCTCGCTGCGCGGCACGGGCGCCGGGCTGCTGCCCTCGGGCGGCAGGCGCTCGATCAGCGCGCCGTCGCTGGCGCGGCGGCGTTCGATGCCGTTGCGACCGCCCAGCCAGAGTTCGTCGTCGCCAGCCTGCGTCATGGTCAGCACCGGCCAGGCGCCGTCGCTGGCGCCGATGCGCTCGGCGAAGGGCAGCAAGCGGCCGTCCTCGGACAGCATGCGCAGGTCGCCCACGCCTGTGCCGACGAGCACGCGCCCGTCGCGCGTCTCGGCCAGCAGCGTGATCTGCGGCCTGGCGAGGCCCAGCTCGACGGGCTCGATTCGATCGCTGCCGGCACGCTTGCGTGCCAGGCCTTGCCAGCTGCCTATCCACAGCGTGCCGCGACGATCACGCAACAAAGCAGCGATGCGGTCGTCGGGCAGGCCCGCGTTGCTACCGCGCCAATGCGTGAAACCCTGGCGCCGAGGGTCCAGGCGCGATAGGCCACCCTGGGTGCCCACCCACAGGCTGCCGTCGGGCTCCAGCGCCAGCGCACGTACGGCGTTGGAGGCTGGCGCCTGCGCGTCGACCGGGCTGCCCTCGGCTCGGGCCCAGCGCTTCCACTGGCCGGAGGTGGTATCCAGCCAGGCCAGGCCGCTGTTTCCGGCGGCCACCCAAAGCCCGCCCCGCGGGTCGGCCAGCAGGCTGCGAACGAACTGGTCGATCGCAGCGCCATCGGCCGGGTCACGCAGCGGGTGGCGGCGGAAGCGGTAGCCATCGAAGCGCTGTAGCCCGTCGGGCATGCCCACCCACAGGAAGCCGTTCGTGTCCATCGCGAGTGCCGAAACGGCGCGGTCGCGCAGTGAATCGGTCTCGCCTACCGGCTCGAAGCGCGGCGTCACGCCCAACGCCGAGCCGACCAGGCCAGCGGCGATCAACAGGGCGGCACACCCCTTCCTCATCAAGACCCTCATAACCGCATTCTCAGCGACACCTAGGGTCGCGTCGCAGCGGCAATCGGCACGTTTCCCCGATCTACTGGGCCAGCGGGCGTGTGATAGCGTCAATGCGTTCGACCACGTCTGACGTGAGCTTGGGCGTCACGGCAAGTGCGCCGAGGTTGTCGCGAAGCTGCTCGATGCGGCTGGCGCCCAGGATGACCGTGGACACCCGCGGGTTGCGGTTGATCCAGGCGATGGCCAGCTGGGCCGTGTTGCAGTCCAGCTCGGCGGCGATGTCGGCCAACTTGCCAACCGCGTCGTTCTTGGCCTTGTCCTGCAGTTGTTCGCGCATCCAGGCCATGCTGTCCAGGGCCCCGCGACTGCCGGCGGGAATGCCGCCACGGTACTTGCCGGTCAGCAGGCCCGAGGCCAACGGGCTCCAGGTGGTCAGGCCCAGGCCGACGTCCTCGTAGAGCCGGGCGTAGTCCTGCTCGACGCGGCGGCGGTGGAACAGGTGGTACTGCGGCTGCTCGACTACCGGCTTGTGCAGATGGTGGCGTTCGGCGATCTCCCAGGCGGCACGGATATCGCCGGCGCTCCACTCGCTGGTGCCCCAGTACAGCGCCTTGCCCTGGCGGATGATGTCACTCATCGCCCAGACGGTCTCCTCGATGGGCGTGTGGGGGTCGGGGCGGTGGCAGTAGATCAGGTCCAGATGTTCCAGCTGCAGGCGCTTCAACGAGCCATCCACGGCCTGCATCAGGTACTTGCGGTTCAGCGTGTCCTTACGGTTGGTCGTCGTCACGCCGTCGCGCTGCAGGCCCCAGAAGAACTTGCTCGAGACGATGTAGTCCAACCGGTTCCAGCCCAACGCCTTGAAGGCCTGCCCCATGACGACCTCGCTCTCGCCCTGAGCGTAGACCTCGGCGTTGTCGAAGAAGTTGACGCCGGAGTCGAAGGCCGCGGCCAGCATCTCGGTGGCGGACTTCGTGTCGACCTGGTTGTGGTACGTAACCCAGGAGCCGAGGGAGAGTTCGGAGACCTGGAGGCCGGCGCGGCCGAGGCGGCGGTATTGCATGGGAGTCCTGTCTGTGGCGGAGAAGCGCAAAGACCACAGCTTAAGCGCGCCGCCGCGGCCTTGCTGGCACGCGACTTCAGCGGCGGCGGCCGGCACGGGTATCGTTGCGGCCATGAAGCTTGCTGTCATCGGCGCCGGCCCCGCGGGCCTGGCCCTCGCCCTGCTGGCCGTCCAGCGCCTCGAGGGCGCCGAAATCCACCTCTTCGACACCCGCCCACTGGACCGAGACATCAGTGGCGACGCGCGCACCCTGGCCCTCAACCTGGGCAGCATCCGGCTGTTGCAGCGGCTGTCGGCCTGGGTGCCCGAAAGCGCCCAGGCGATACGCGCCGTGCATGTCAGCCAGGCACCGCCTGCGCCAGTCGCCGGGGAGGTGCACATCAGCGCCGCCGAGCAAGGCCTGCCCCAGCTCGGCGCAGTGCTGCCCTACGGCGCCCTTGTCGCGCCGCTGCAGCAGCGCTGGCTGGCGCTGGCCGCTGAGCAGCCCGCGCGCCTGTTCACGCGCTTCGCGACGCCGGTGCATGCCATCCGCTCGCAGCCCGGCGGCGTGGAGCTGGATTGCGGTGAGGGCCCGCTGGTGGACCACTTCGACCTCGCGGTCGTCGCCGAGGGCGGCGTATTCGCGGAGCAGCACCGCAAGTCCATCCAGAGTGACTACCACCAGAACGCCTGGGTCGGCAGCGTGCGGCTGGCTGCGCCGGGCCTGCAGGGCCTGGCCATCGAGCGCTTCACGCGCAACGGTCCGCTGGCCCTGCTGCCGCTGCCCGACGACGCGCAGGGACCGCGCGCGGCGCTGGTCTGGTGCCTGCCGCAGGCCGAGGACGACATCGCCTCGCTGAACGACGCCCAGCGCCTGACCGTCATCCAGCAGCAGCTGCCCGCGGTGGCCGGCCAGTTGACGGGCATTTCGGCGCTGAAATGCTTCCCGCTCGGCCTGAATGCCGAGACGCGGCTGCTGCAGGGCCGGGCGCTTCGCATCGGCAACGCGGCACAGACCCTGCACCCGGTGGCCGGCCAGGGGCTCAACCTCGGCCTGCGTGATGCCCAGGCCCTGGTCGACGCGTTGCGCGCCGCGGCCGAGACCGGCGTGGACCTGGACGCCGCGCTGACCCGCGTCGAGTGGCAGCGCGCGCCCGACCGCTGGCCCATGATCGCCGCGACCGACTTCCTCGCCCGCAGCTTCGCCTGGCGCCTGCCGGGGCTGCCGGCGCTGCGCGGCCTGGCGCTGGCCGGGCTGCAGTTGGCGACCCCGCTGAAGACGGCGCTCGCACGACGCATGATGTTCGGAGGCTGAATGGAGGTCAGAACCATCAAGCCCGGCGAAATCGAGGCGGCGCGCCAGTTGCTGGCCGACAACGACTGGGGACCGCGCGTGCAGGACCCCGCCGTCTTCCGCCAGCTGCTGGACCGCTCCCAGGTGGCGCTGGTGGCCGTGGAGGACGGCCGGGTCGTCGGCTTCCTGCGCGCCATCAGCGACGGCCTCTTCAACGGCTACATCTCCATGGTCGTCGTCGCGGCCTCTCACCGCGGCCGCGGCGTCGGCACGCAGCTGGTGCAGGCCGCGATGGGCAGCGACGAGCGCATAACCTGGGTGCTGCGCGCCGGGCGCGATGGCGTGTCGGCCTTCTACGAGACACTGGGGTTCCGCCGGTCCGAGGTCGCGATGGAGCGCCCCGGCCAGCGCCGTTGACCTGGAGAGCCGCTTGCACCCCACCCTCACCTTTGCGGCCATGCTGCTGCTGGCCGCCGCCCCGCCAGCCATGGCCCAGCTGGTCCCGCCGGCAAAGGCCATCGCCGGGGCGACGCAGGAGGAATGGTCCAAGCGCTGGTGGCGCTGGGCACTGTCGTTCGAGGACGAGGACAGCCCCGTCGCGGACACGGACGGCCGCTTGTGCGCCAGCGGCCAGTCGGGGCCCGTCTGGTTCCTGGCCGGCAGCTACGACACACGACGCACGGTGCGCAGCTGCCGCATCCCGTCCGGCAAGACACTGTTCTTCCCGCTGGTCAACAGCCTCGCCTTTCCGCCGGACGACGAGCGCGAGGCCTGTGCATCGCTGATGCTGCGCGCCGAGTCGATGACGGAGGCCCCCGCAGGCCTGGTGCTGGAGCTCAACGGCCGCCGCTTCGACGGCCTGGAGGCCCACCGACAGGCGACCCGCGGCTGTTTCCTCGTCGCGCCGGACGATGACGCGCCCGCTGCCAGCAACGGCTACTACGTGGCGCTGGGGCCACTCAAGCGCGGCCGCTACACGCTGAACTTCGGTGGCATCCTGCCCGGTCTATCGCAGGCCGTGACCTACACCCTCGACGTGCGGTGATCCGGCGACGCCCTTCATCCGGCAGACGTGCCCGCTCCCGAGCCGGCTGCAAGCGCGAATCCCTGCCTAAACTCGCTGTCGCATGACGCCCGCTCCAATCCCCGCCAACGATGCCGAGCGGCTGCGCGTGCTGCGCGAGCTGTTGATCCTGGACACGCCGCCCGAGGAGCGCTTCGACCGCATCGTCGAGTTCGCCGCCGCGGAGTTCGACATGCCCATCGCGCTGATCAGCCTCGTGGACCGCAACCGCCAGTGGTTCAAAGCCCGCGTCGGCCTGGATGCCTGCGAGACCGCGCGCGAGACCTCGTTCTGTGGCCACGCCATCGTGGGCCACGCGCTCTTCGAGGTGCTGGACGCGGCACAGGACCAGCGATTTGCCGACAACCCCCTCGTCACCGGCGCGCCCTTCATCCGCTTCTACCTCGGTGCGCCGCTGACCCTGCCGAACGGCGCGACGATCGGCACGCTCTGCCTCATTGACACCCGCCCGCGCGAGCTGGATGCGCTGGACCGCGACATCCTCGGCAAGCTGCGCGACCTGGTCGTCGCCGAGCTGGTCGGCCCGGCACCGGACGCGCCGTGACCTACCACGTCACGCCCAGAGGCCGGCTGCTGCTGCTCGAACCGCAGTACGTGCTCCGGCGCACCGTGGCGCTGATGGCGCGCGACATGGGCCTGGCCGACGTGCAGGAAGCGACCACCCCGGCCGTCGCCGAAAGGCTGCTGCAGGAGCGCCGCTTCGACGCCATGCTGGTCGCCATCGACGATGACGGCGCCGCGCTGGAGCTGGTGCGCCAGGTGCGCGCCGGCAGCACCGCCCAGACACCCGGCATCCCGGTGGCCGCCACGGCGGCGAGTTGCAACGTCGAACTGGCGCTGCGGCTGAAGCAGCTCGACGTCTGCCGACTGCTGCTCAAACCCTTCAAGGTGCGCGGCATGCTGGACGCCATTTCGGCACTCGGCGCCCCCACACCGCCGCCTGAGCACTGAATAAGCCCCGGCCGCCCCTGCTTTTGCAGCCACCGCCGCCGCGCCGCGGGCCTAGCATGGGTCCTCCCATGCCCCGCCTTACCCTTTTCACCGCCGCCCTGCTGGCCTCGCTGCTGGCCGGCTGCGGCACGCCCAGCCAGCCGTTGCCCATGGCCGTCTCGGCCGCGGACGCGCTGCAGATCCGCGGCTGGGTGCCGGACGCGCTGAAATTCCAGGTGGGCGTCGCCCCGGTGTCGGGGGGGCAGGAGACCAGCCGCTGGTGGGGCTCCAAGGTCAGCGCCGAGGCGCTGAAACTGGCGCTGGACGACTCCCTGCACGCCGTCGGCATGATCCCGCTGCTGCCCGAGCCGTCGCCGCGCTTCGAACTGCAGGCCGAGCTGCTGGAACTGGAGCAGCCGCAGGTGCCGGCACTTGGCGTGACGGTGGGCGTGGCAGTGCGCTACACGCTGGTCGACAAGACCGGCGGCCACATCGTCTACCAGCGCCGCATCGCCAGCAGCGAGGAGGCGCGCTTCAGCGAAGCCGTCGTGTCACCCAACGAGCGGCTGCGCATCGCCAACGAGCGCGCGCTGCGCGCCAACATCGCACTGCTGCTGCGAGACCTGGTCACGCTGCGGCCGTAGGCGCGGGAGAAGCGCGCTGCTCGTGCTGGCGACGCCCTGCCACCCACCACAGCAGCAGCGCGAAGGCGAAGCCGGCCACGCTGGTCAGGCCGAAGAACCACATCATGGGGTCGTAGCCCGCCGGGTTGGCGGCGCCCGCGCCCGCGCGGTCGTTGAGCCAGCCCGCCGCGACATTGGCCCCGAAGATGCCGCCGTTCTGCACCACCCACATCAGACCGATGGCGGTGCCGAAGCGGTTGGGCGCCACGAGCTTGCTCGTCAGCGGCCACATGACAGCGGGCACGAGGGAGTAGCTGACACCGATCAGCGCCGTCGGCACCCACAGGCTCCAGGACGTCAGCGCCAGCACGGCCAGCGCGATCGGCAGCAGCAGCGCGCCGAAGGCGAGGAACGGGGCGTAGCGGCGCAGGCGGTCGCACATCCATCCGAAGGCCGGCGTCGCGAACACCGCAGCAAGGAAGACGTAGCTGTTCATCTCGCCGGCCGTGGCGAGGTCCAGCCCGTGCACATGTTGGAAGTACTTGATCGAGAAGGTGCTGCGGAAGGCCAGGATGACCGAGTACCAGAGCACGCACAGCGCCAGCAAATACCAGTAGGCCTTGCGGAAATGCAGCAGGTCACGCCAGGCGAACTTCTCAGCCACCGCCTGGCCCGCCGGCAGCAGGCCGGCGCGACGCGGGCCACGGTCCACCCACCAGTAGGCAAAGGCCGCGGCGAAGGAAGTCGCCGCGATCGCCGCGGCGATGAGCAGAGGCGGTTGCCAGCCCAAGGCGTAGGCGCTGCCGAACCAGGTCGGCGACATGTCGGCACCATAGGAACCCAGGCGGCCGATGGCCAGCGTCAGGCCCATGACCAGCGCCAGGCTGCGGCCACCGAAGTAGTCAGCCACGGCGGCCAGCGTCGCGATGTTGAAGGTCTCGGCGCCGATGCCGTAAAGCAGCCGCCCCGCGGCCATGCCGGTGAAGTCGGAGCTGAAGGCCGTCAGCAGCGCGCCGGCCAAGCAGATGCCGGCCGTCACCAGCGTCATGCACGCGGCGCCGAAGCGGTCCACCAGCACGCCGCCGACGAGGATAAGGACGACATTGGGCAGGCTGTAGATGGCGTTCAGCAGGCCCACCTGCGTGTCCGAGAAGCCGCGCTGCTGCTGCAGCAGGTCGGCCACCGGGCCAATGGAGTCGTAGACATAGAAGTTGCCGTACAGCGAGATCGCCACCAGCACGCCCACGATCCAGGCCGTGGTACGCGGCGGTTGCACGGCGCTCACAGCTTGCGGTGGCCCAGGGCCGGCAACTGCTGGCGTACCTGCGTCAACCGGGCCGGGTCCACGTCGGCAACGACGACGCCCTCGCCATCGGCCAGCACGCTGAGCACCTGGCCCCACGGATCGACGATCATGCTGTGGCCCCAGGTGCGGCGGCCATTGGCATGCTGGCCGCCCTGGGCAGGCGCGACGACATAGCACTGGTTCTCCACCGCCCGCGCTCGCAGCAACAGCTCCCAATGGGCCTGGCCTGTGGTGTAGGTGAAGGCGGCTGGCACAGCCAGCAGGTCACTGCCGGCGTAGGTGCGGTACAGCTCGGGAAAGCGCAGGTCATAACAGACCGACAGGCCCACCTGGATGCCGCCAGCCTCGAAGCGCGTCGGATGGTTGCCGGGCTCCAGCACGCGGCCCTCGTCATAGTTCTCGCGGCCATTGTCGAAGGCGAACAGATGGATCTTGTCGTAACGCGCGACTCGCTCGCCGCCGGGCGAGAACACCAGCGTCGAATTGCGCACGCGCTCGGCGCTGGTCGACTTGATGGGCAGCGTGCCGCCGATGATCCACAGGCCCAGGTCGCGCGCGGCCGTGGCCAGCATGGCCTGGATGGGGCCGCTGCCCTCCGCCTCGGCCAGGGTCAGCTTGTCGCTGTCCT
The DNA here is from genome assembly GCA_036401055.1 of Roseateles sp. GTDB lineage: Bacteria > Pseudomonadota > Gammaproteobacteria > Burkholderiales > Burkholderiaceae_C > Pelomonas. The sequence continues at coordinate 4,762 of DASWWC010000068.1, read as the reverse complement.
GCATGCCCATCAGGCAGAAGTACTCGGGCAGGGCCGCCAGCTCGGCGCCGCGGCGGGCGGCGTCCTCCAGCAGGCGACGGGCGGCGGCAAGGTTGGCGGCCACGTCGGGGCCGGAGACCATCTGAACAGCTGCAATCTTCATGCGCCGATGCTAGCGCCGCAGCGGCGATCTGCAGACGCGGCGCTGGCGCCTGCATGCATTGCGGCAGAAGTCACGGCGGCCTGGCCCGGACGGCCGCAGCGGCGGAAGAGAATCGACCCGACATGCCGACCTCCTCCTGCCAGCGGCGCCATCTGCTGGGACTGCCCCTGGCCGCCCTCCTGCCCCAGGCTCGCTCGGCCGATCTGCCGCCGACGCTGCGCCTGCCCGATCCGGAGGCCTTCAGCACCCATGGCAGCTTCTTCATCGGCGTGCTGAAGCTGGCGCTGGCCAAGACAGCCGACGGCGAGCCTGCGCCCATGCTGGTCCGCGCCGCCGCCGACCTGCCGCGCGAGCGGCTGCGCCAGATGCTGCAGGACGGCCAACTGGACCTGCTGTGGAGCACCACGACGCCCGAGCGCGAGGCCCGGGCGATACCGGTTCGCTTCAACCTGTTCAAGGGCATGAACGAACTGCGCTTCCTGCTCGTGCGGGCCAAGGACCTGTCCGCACTGCGCCACCTGCGCACGCTGGACGCGCTGCGCCGGCTGCGCGCCGGTGCCGGAACCTTCTGGAGCGACACGCAGATCCTGCGGGCCAACGGTTTCGCGGTCGAGACGACGACCAAGTTCGAGTCGCTGTTCCGCATGCTCAGGGCCGGCCGCTTCGACTTCATCCCGCGCACCCGCGAAGAGATCGATGCCGAGCTGGCTCTGCATGCCGGTCAGGGCTTTGCAGAGCTACCCGGGCTGGCACTGCAATACCGGCAGCCGCTGTACTACTTCGTGTCGCCCGACAAGCCGCAGGTGGCCGAACGGCTGCAGCGCGGCCTGGCGCTGGCGGCGGCCGACGGCAGCTTCGATGCGCTCTTCATGGCCAACCCCGGCCTGAAGGCCGCGCTGGCGCGCATGCGTGGCTACACGGGCCTGCGGCTGCAGTTGCGTGCGCTGGAAGGCCTCGAGCGCTGAAGTGTTCAGGTGCGCCGGCGCGCCACGGCCAGGCCGCCCAGCGCGAGCATCGCCAGCATCAGCGAAGCCGGCTCGGGCACGCTTGAAGCGTCCTCCCGAAATACGACCTCGCCCAACGTCGTGACGTTGGAGGCGTTGTAGGTCGACAGGATTTCCAGCTTCAGGAACGCCACGTTGACGCTGGCAAACGAGAGGGTCTGCGCCTCGACGGCTATGTCAGTGCCTTGTGCCGTAAGCGCAAGAAAGTTGCCGATCAGCGATTCGGTCGTGCAGGCCGCATCGGCGCAGCTGTACAGGGCAAAGTCCTTCAGCCCCTGGTCCGAAAAACCGCGATTCCACAGAGCCATCCCGGAGATGTCGAAGCTGCCCCCCAGGTCGAAGACCACCGCGCCCGCGCCCTCCTGGGCCCAGGAATGCCAGGACTCCTGAGAGCTGTGTGTGGTGCCTGCGACATAGCTGTCGAAGTCGGTCAGGCCCGATGTGTAAGACGTCGACAGGCCGCTCTGGTTGGCGAGGTTGCCAGTGACGGCGCTTGAGATGAAGTTGGCCGGCCCGGTGGCCGTGACGGCACCGCGCACCACGGCTGCATGGCCGTTCAAAGCTGCCAAGCAGGCGACGAGGGCAATGGCACGAGCAATCAGCATCTGGAACCTCCCTACGAAGATGTCGGGCAGTTAGCAAATTCCGAGCCCCAACAAAACTCCGTTGAAATTCAACGACTTGCCATCAACGACAGCGGCAAGCAGCGCCAGGTGTCAAGAATTCCGGCAGTTGGCGGTCACGGTGCGCTGGCGGCCTTCGCCGCCGGGCCTTCGACCTTCTCCACCTTGGGATCGTTCCAGGTGCCGGTGATGAGGAACTCGCGCGTGTTGGCCGCAGCCACCGGACGACTGAGGATGAGCTGCGCCAGGAACGCACCCAGCGCAACGGCGGGGTTGATGGCCGCATAGGCCAGCGACGCGCCACCGGCCGATACCTCCGGCACGACGACGACGCGCAGCTTCTGTGTCTCGGCCGCCAAGTCGGTGCTGCCGTCCACCAGCACGGCCGCCTGCAGACCTCGGATGCGGATGTTGTCACTGCGGGCCACGCCGGCGGCGATCTGCACGTCGCCGGTGACGCCGTCGAAGGTGAAACCCTCGGCGAAGACGTCGCGGAAGTCCAGCAGCAGACGGCGCGGCAGGGACTGCAGGCTGAGCACGCCCAGCAACCGCCCGACGCCGGGCTCGGCTTTCAGGAAGGTGCCAGTGTCGAGCTGGACGTTGAGCGCCCCCGCCATGCTGGCGTAATGCGGCGCCAACGGCGAGCCGTCCCAGCCAACCTGACCGGCCAGCACGCCTTTGCCGCCGCGCAGCACCTGCCCCTGGCCCAGGCGCTCCAGCAGCTTGCCAGCGTCGGCGATGTCGAGCTTCCAGTCGAGCTGGGTACGGCGCCGGGCGACGGTCTCGCCGCCCCAGCGACCGCTGGCGTGCAGCGTGGCCTCGGGCGACTGGATCTGCAGCTTCTCCAGCTTCCAGTCGCGCGCCGCGGCCGGCGCCTGGGCCAGCACTTCGAGGCGGCCCATGCGCTTGCCACGCAGCTCGAAATCGTCGACCTCGATGTCCAGCGACGGCAGCGGGCCGCTGCTGGCGTCAGCTTTGCCTGGGTCTATGAGCTCGCTGACCGAGTCGGCCTCCTGCCGTGGCAACGACAGGCGTGCCAGCCGCGCCTGAACGGCATCGATCTGGCTGCCGCGCACCCCCTTCAGGTCGATGCGGCCGGAGATCTGCTCGGCATCAACGTTGACGCGCCAGTTGGCACCGTCGCGCGCCACCATGGCGGCCACGCGGCCGAGCTGGCGGCCTCCGACCTTGAGCGCCTGACTGCGCAGCGCGATCTGGCTGGGCAGCAGGCCGGCGTCGTCGCCGCCGCCGCTCCCGTGACCGCTGGCCAGCGCGCCGAGGCGCTGCTGCCAGGCATCCAGATCCAGTGCCGCGACATTGACCTGCAAAAGCACGCCACTGGGCGGCAGCGCGGGTAGCTTGTCCTGTACGGCGAGGGCGCCGCGCAGCACCTGCGAGCCGGTGCCGGACACGTCGCGCTGCAGCTGGGCTTGCAGCAGCGGCACGGCGCCGGCACCGACTTCCAGCCGGATCTCGTCACGGGCCGCGGCCGTGGGCGTCATCAGCAACCGCAGCGGCAGCGCGGCGTCGGCTTCCTTGCGCGCTGGCGCCGGCAAGTCCAGCGCCAGGCCCTGCAGGCTGCTGCTGACGCTGAGTTCGCTCTGCCCGTTCTGAGGAATGGCAAGCTGGAAGCGGTAGGCGGCCTGGCCACTGGCCGCCTGGGCCAGGCGGGCGACGGCACCCAGCTCTGTGGCATGGCGCAGGCCATCGGCCGTGGCCTGGCCCTGCACGGCAAAGCGCAGGCCGCCGTCGCGCTGCGTGCCGCCTTCGATGCCCGCATCGCCGCCCAGCAAGCGGGCGGTCATGCCGGCCAGCTGCAGGCCCTTGCGGTCGAAATCGATGCGGCCACGCACGCCGCCAAGCGCGGGCAGTTCGGGGCGCAGCTTGAGGTCGACGCCACCGAGCTGGAGCTGCCCCTTCAGCGTCGTCTGATTGGTGTCGTCCAGCGGGATGGCGATGCCGAGCTTGAGGCCGACCGGCCCCTGGGCCGAGGTGGTGCTCAGCGCATGACCCAGCCATTCATCCAGCGGCGAGCCACGCACGAAGCGCAGCAGGTCGGCGCCAGCCCCCTTTCCCGTGCCGTCCAGCTGCAACACACGGCCGTGATGCAGGTCCTTGATGCCGCCGTTGACGCCGCTCAATTCGTAGCCCAGCACCTTGGCGTGGCCGTCCTTGATGAACATGCCGGCGCGTTCGAAGACGAGTTCGGCATCCACTCCCTCCATGGCCGGCCAGTTGGTACCGACATCGCTGGGCGGCACATAGGCCAGCGTGACACCCTGGGCCTGGGTGGCGACACGGAAGACGCCGCTGGACTTGGGGGCGTCGAAAGGGAACTCCGCCAGCTCGCCCTTGAGCCTCACGCTGACGTTGCGCGCCTCGCCGCCGAGGATGGCTCGCGAGACGTAGCTGCGCGTGGCCGGCAGGCTCTGCGGGATGTAGCGAGCCACCCGCGTGGCTTCCACGCGCTGCACACGGCCGCTCAGATCCAGGAAGCCTGGCGACGACGCCTCGCTCTTGGCGCCTGCCGGGCGCCGCCAGACGACATTGAAATCACCGCTCAGGTCGGGCGTCTGTAGCTGCAGGTCGCGCAGCTTCAGCTCGACATCGGCGGGCGCCTTGCCGCCGGCCGATGTGCCGGGAGGTGGCAGCTGCCAGCTCATGTAGGTGGACAGCCGCGTGATGGGCAGCCGCGGGTCCTCGAACAGCCCCGGCAGCTCAACCTCGCCGTCGTGCATGGTCAGCCGGGCCGAGCCGCCACGCTCGCTGGCGTCCAGCTCGAGGCTGGCGCCGCGCAGGCCCGGTCGGCCGAGATGGCCCTCGTGCTCGCCGGGCTTGGCTGACAACCCCAGGCCATCAAGTTGGGCCTTGACGCGGTAGCTGCGCGGCGCGTCCAGCGCACCCTGCCAGTGGCCGGACAGGGCCGTCAGCACACCGCGCGGCTCCAGCTCGGCGAGCAGTTGGTGGGCGTGCTCGCCCAGCGGCAGGCGCTG
>DASWWC010000067.1:0-42453 GCA_036401055.1 Roseateles sp. | reverse complement strand
CCGCTCGCTGTGCCCGGGCTGCGGCGCACGGTGCAGCCACAGCGCCGCCAGCAGCCCGGCGTGCAGGGTGATGACGAACAGGCGCGCCGGCCAGCGGTGGTGCATGGTTGCGCTCAACCGCTCAGAGCTTCAGGGACAGCTTGCTGCCGGGCGGTGGCACGAGCCGGGCCGCGTCGGGCCAGTTCTCCTGGCCGGTCAGCACGGTGCAGGGGCGGCTTTTCTCGCCCTTCTTCGTGTCGGGCTCGCGCTCGTTGGGCGTCTGCGGCAGCGGCAGGCCCAGCAGCTGGCCGCCGGCATCGCGCCATTCCAGCTCCCAGGTGGGCGTGTCGCTGCAGATGCGCACGCCCTGGCCGCGCGGGAACAGCCAGCGCAGATAGAACGGCAGCAGTTCCTCGCGCAGTGTGCGGCCCACGCGCAGGATCTGGCGCACCTTGGCCAGGTCCAGTTGCTCGGGCGGCGTGGTCAGCGCGATGCTGCCGCGCACGGCCATCTGGCCCTTGGCCGCGTTGGTGGCCAGGTCGGCGGTCTTGGCCTCGGCCTCGGGCAGGATGGGCAGGTCGAAGCGGCCTTCGGCATCGAGCTTGATCGGGTGGTCGGCCTCGTCGCTGCGCACGGCCAGCCGGATGTCGGCCAGCGGCTTCTTGCTCTTCGCACTGTCGACCTGGAAGTCCATGCGGAACAGACCCTCGCCGTACTGGCGCATCTTGCTGAGCACGGTGTTGATCTGTGCGTAGGGCATGGCACTGCCGTCGCGCTTCAGCTCGGTCATCACGGGGGGCAGCACATGGGTCTGGGCGTGGGCGGCACCGGCCGCCAGCAGCAGTGAACAGATCAGGGGGCGCAGCATGGATCCTCAGTGGTCATCGTCGGGCGGCTCGGGGCCGGGTTCCCAGGCCAGCAGGTCGCCGGGCTGGCATTGCAGGACTTCGCAGATGCGGGCCAGCGTGTCGAAGCGCACGCCGCGCACCTTGCCGCTCTTGAGCAGCGACAGATTGGCCTCGGTGATGCCCACGCGCTCGGCCAGCTCACGCGACCGCATCTTGCGGCGCGCGAGCATGACGTCGAGGGTGACGACGATGGGCATGTCGGCGCCTTCCCTAGCAGGAGATTCGTGTTGCGGGCCGAGCGCCGGGCCGCTCCCAAGCCGGCCCGCCTTGGGCGATGTGCTTGCGGCTCAATGCCGCAAGCATCGCCGTCCCCTCGGGGGACCGGCTGGGCTCGCCCGCGTTCAGCGGGGCGCGACCGGGCGAGGGGCTCATACGAACTCAGCGTTCTCGTCGGCCACGCGGGCGGCTTCATGCAGCACTTGTGCCAGCGCCAGCAGCAGCAGGCCGAACAGCAGCGCCAGGTAGTGGTCCGACGACAGGCCGAACCACAGCTGGCGCTCGCCCTGCGGGTTGCCCAGCGTCAGCGCCAGGATGGCCAGCATGCGGCCCAGCGGCTGGGCGGCGGCCAGCAGGCACAGTGCCAGGCCCAGCCGTCGCAGATGCCGGGCCGGCTGGCGCGCCAGCAGCTCGCCGCGCGCGAAGCAGCCGAACAGCGCCCACATCTGCGACAGCGCGAACACGCTGACGCCGGCCGGCAGCAGCGTGGCCAGCAGCGCGCCGATGCGCGAGCCCATGTCCAGCTGGATCTTGGGAATGCCCCACTGCTGCGTGATCACCTCGGCCACCCAGTCGGGCTGGGCCCAGAACAGGAAGGGCACGGTGCCCAGGAACAGCGCACCCACCAGGCTCAGCACCCGCACGATCCACGCCAGGCGGCGTATGCGTCGCAGACCGTCGGTGGAGAAGGAGTCGGGCATGGCGGCCTTCGTAAAACGAGAAAAACTTACTGTAAAACAATAAATAGTTGCTGCATCAAGGAATTTTCACCAGCCCCCGAGAATGGCGGGATGAGCAAGAAGAGCAGCCATGTCAGCGAGACCCCGGCCACGCAGGCGCTGAAGCGCGCGGGCGTGAGCTACACCGAGCATCTGTACGACTACGTGGAGCACGGCGGCACGGCCGAGTCGTCCAAGCAGCTGGGCGTGGACGAGCATGCGGTGGTGAAGACGCTGGTCATGCAGGACGAAGCCCAGCAGCCGCTGATCGTGCTGATGCACGGCGACCGCACGGTCAGCCTGAAGGAGCTGGCGCGGCAGATCCCGTGCAAGAAGGTCGAGCCCTGCAAGCCCGAGGTGGCGCAGCGCCACAGCGGCTACCAGGTGGGCGGCACCTCACCCTTCGGCGTGCGCAAGGCCATGCCCGTGTTCGTCGAGGCCAGCATCCTGGCGTTGCCGAAGATCTGCATCAACGGCGGGCGGCGCGGCTACCTGGTGGGCATCGAGCCCCGGGTGCTGACCGAGCTGCTGGGCGCGCGGCCGGTGAACTGCGCGAACTGAACCTCGCCGGGCTGCATGAAAATGCAGCCCCATGCAAAACATCCTTCCCCTGCTGGCCGCCCTGGCCGGCTACCTGATCGGGTCGCTGTCCTTCGCCGTCATCGTCAGCCGCGTGATGGGCCTGTCGGACCCGCGTTCCTACGGCTCGGGCAACCCCGGCGCCACCAACGTGCTGCGCTCGGGCAACAAGGCCGCGGCCATCCTGACGTTGGTGTTCGACGCGCTGAAGGGCTACCTGCCCGTGCTGGCGGTGGCCATCTGGGGGCCGCGCTGGGGCCTGGGTGAAGGCACGGCCGCGCTGGTGGGCCTGGGCGCCTTCCTCGGTCACCTGTGGCCCGTGTTCTTCAAGTTCAAGGGTGGCAAGGGCGTGGCCACGGCGGCCGGCGTCATCTTTGCGCTCAATCCCATCCTGGGGGTGGCGACGCTGGCGACCTGGGCCATCATTGCCTGGTTCAGCCGCTACTCGTCCCTCGCCGCCATCGTGTCGGCCGCGTTCGCGCCGATGTATCAGTTGCTGATTTGGGAAGCCGGCCCCACGGCGCTGGCCCTCATCATCATGGGCTTGCTGCTGGTGTGGCGCCACCAGGCCAACATCAAGAAACTGCTGGCCGGCACCGAGAGCAAGCTGGGCCAGAAGGCCGCCGGTGCCGCCAAGCCCGCCGTCAAAACCTCCACCAAGCCGCGAAAGAAATCATGAGCAATTCCGCCCCCGTTGAACGCTTCGACATCGGCGCCCGCCTGTCCGAGATGGCCGTCTACAACGGCGTCGCCTACCTGGCCGGCCAGGTGCCCGAAGACGCCACCGCCGACGTGACCGGCCAGACGGCCCAGGTGCTGGCCGCCATCGACAAGCTGCTGGCCCGTGCCGGCACCGACAAGACCCGCATCCTGCGCGCGCAGATCTTCCTGACCGACCGCGCTGACTTCGCCGGCATGAACGCCGCGTGGGACGCCTGGGTCGCCGAAGGCCACGCGCCGCCGCGCGCCACCGTCATCGCCGGCCTGGCCCGCCCGGAGTGGAAGGTCGAGATCGTCGTCACGGCGGCAGTCTGACCACCCCGGCTCGCTGAAGCCAGAAACCGGTGTCGAAGCGCTGCTCGGCACCGGTTTTTTCATTGACGAGCCAGAACTCGCGGCCGTCCGTACTGACCCGCACCACCTCGCCGGCATGCCGGCCCGCCGTGACGCGCTGACCGACCGCGCAGGCCGGGAAGCCCGGCTGACGCGCCAGCTCCTCCAGCGGCCGGGCGTTGCGCTTGTCCTTCGCCAGCCGCAGCTTCTGCACCAGCGGCGCCAGGAAGGCGCCCGCGGCGTCGGCGGGTGACACGAACACCACCAGCTTGGCCTGCGCCCGGCTCAGCGCGACGTTGAGCAGCCGCTGCGCGTCCTCGCCGTGCAGGAAGGGCTGGGCGCCGTCGGCAGGGTCGAACAGCACCACCGGCGCCTCGCTGCCCTGGGCGCGGTGCACGGTGCTGACCCGCAGCGATTCCGGCACGGCGCGCGCGCGCAAGGCTTGGCGGATCAGCGCCCGCTGCGCGCGGAACGGTGTCAGCACGATCAGCTCGTCAGGCTGCCAGGCGCCGCTGGCCAGGGCTTGCGCGATCAGATCGGCGATGGCCTCGGCCGATTCGCGCCGCACCGGCCCGCGCTCGTGGGCCGACCAGCCGCCGTCGCGCTGCACGCGGTGCAGGTGGATGTGGACTTCCGGGCCGATGTCGCCCAGCGCGCGCTGGCGCGCGGCCTGCCAGCTGCTGGACGCCTGCGCATCCGCCGCCACGCGCAGCGCGCCGTCGTAGAACAGCTGGCTGACCAGATCGCCGATGGGCGCGGCCATGCGCGACTGCTCGTCCAGCAGCGCGACCGACGCGCCCGCGCGCGGCATCTCGGCGAACGCCGAGCGGCCCAGCCAGCGGCGCGCCAGCCGGTCCTCGCTGCGCAGCACCGGCGACAGCTGCTGTGGGTCGCCCGCGAACAGCCGCGCACGGCCCAGCGGCATCAGCGCCAGCGTGTGCGCGAGGCTGACCTGGCTGGCCTCGTCGAACACGACGAGGTCGAAGGGCGGCTCGTCGTCCGTGGCCAGTTCGCGCAGCGACTTCAGCGTGAACGCGGCGCGCGTGGTGGTCATCGCCGCCAGCCGGCAGCGCTGCAGCACGCGCAGTGATGACGCCCGCAGCTCGTCGCGCAGCGCGGCCACGCGGTCGGCCCAGGCCTTCAGCGCGCTCGCGTCGCGCGCCGATGGTCGCTGTCCTTCGGCGCGTGCCAGCCGGGCGATCAGGTCGGCGTCCTCGGTCGGAATCAGATGCTCGCGGCCCTCGTAGGCCGCCGCGTCGAAGCGCGTGCCCAGCCGCTGCACCAGCGGCCGCAGGTGCTCGCGCCGGCCCTTCTGCAGCGCCTTGTCGACGGCCAGCGTCGCCAGGTCCACCGCGTGGTTGGTGGTGGACAGCAGCAGCACGCGCGCGTCGGGCCGCGTGTCCAGGTACTCGGCCAGCAGCACGCCCAGCGTCGTCGTCTTGCCGGTGCCGGGCGGGCCCCACAGGAAGGCGCTGCTGTGGCCGATGAGGCCCAGCGCCTGCCGCTGCGCTGCGCGCAGCCAGCGGAAGGGCGAACCCGTCAGCGCAGGCCCGGTGCCGACGGCGTGCGGCCGGGACAGGTCCGGCAGGCAGGCCAGGGCGGCTTCAGCCCAGGTCGTGTCCCACCAGGCGTCGGCCACCGCGTTCAGGAAGCGCGTCGGGTACAGGCGGATCAGGTGGTCGGCCGGCGGCGGCGCGCTGCTGGCGTTTTGCAGCACCAACTGGTCGTCCTCGGCCACGACGGCCAGCACGCTGGCGCCGCCTTTCGCTGGCGAGCCCCACCAGGCACTGGCACCGTCCAGGCTGTCGTCCAGCAGCGCCTGCGCCGACGCGGCACCGGGGCGCTGACCCTCGGCGAACACATAGCCCGGCTCCAGCGTCACGCGCCACAGCGGGCCGTCGCGCTCGCTCTTCAGCACCTTGAAGTCGTAGTACTCGGGCGTGGCCGACAGCTCGGCCGCCAGCGCCGCGCGCACGTCGGCCAGGCTCATGGCAGGGGAGGGGGGATATCGGGGGGCGCGACTTTACTGCGGCTCGCGCGCCGCCCGCCAGGCGCGGTCCTGGGCTTCCAGCTGGCGCGTCATCTCCGCCGCGTGAGCGCGCCGTTGCGCCATCTGTTGCACCTGCGCGGGTGACAGCTTCGGCGCCGATTCGAGCTCGGTCCTGCGCAGCGCTGCCAGGGCCGGATCATCCGGCCTGACCCAGCGGGCCGAGAGCTGGGCCTGCAGCGGGCCCAGCGCCGTCTCGGCGACAAACTGGACCAGCCCGCCATTCACCTTCAGCACCTGCCAGTCGCCCAGCGCGCGCTGACAGGTGTCGTCCAGCACTTGGCCGGTCGGGCGCATGCTGCCATCCTCGAAACCGTCCAGTCGGACCGCCAGGCACCAGCCCGGCTGGGGCTGGTTCACGTACACATGCCACGGCCTTCCTGCCGGCCGCCGAAGTGGGGGTAGATGGAGCCGGCGATGTGTCCAGGACTCCCCACCCAGCTGCGAGGCCAGGTCGAAGGACAGGCCGTGCAGTGCCAATGTGTTCACGTTCTGCGGCGGTGGGGGCGTCTGGACCGCACGCGCCACCAGCGCCGTGCCGGCCCCCAGGCCCACCAGCAGCGTCAGGCCGGCCAGTTGGCGCCGGCGGGAGATCCTGCCGTGTTCCATCAGCAGGCGCATGCGCTGCACCAGCGGGTGCCGGCTGGCCCAGCCGCTGGTCAATGCCGGTTGCCAATGCGCGGGGTGGGCGTACAACATCGCCTGGGCATAGGCGGCCACTGGCGCAGGCGCCATTTCGGCGCTCAGCACGGCAGCGTCGCAGGCCAGCTCCTGGTCATCGCGCATGCGCCGCCAGGCCCACCAGGCCAGCGGGTTGAACCATTGCAGGCACAGCAGTGCGGCGCCGAGCAGGTTCCAGGCGTTGTCGTGCCGGCGGGCGTGGACGGCCTCGTGGGCCAGCACCAGGCGGCGGGCGCGAGCGTCGAAACGCTGCTTGAAGTCGCGCGGCAGCACCAGGCGCTGCGGCCAGAGGCCGACGACGGCCGGGCTGGCGCCGGCCGGCGCCAGCCAGCGGCCATGGGGCGTGCGCTGCAGGCGGCCCAGGTAGCGCCGTTGCAGTGCCCACTGTGCCGTGGCCAGCAGCGCGCCCCCCAGCCCCCAGACCAGCAGCCAGTAGACCGCGGCGGAGGGCGCCGGCGCCACCGCCGATTGCAGGGCCGGCAGGGTGTGGCCCATGGCCGCGGGCAGAGCGAGCGATGCGGGCACCGCCAGCACCGTGTCGCCAAGCGGGGGCTGGGGCAAGCAAGGGCTGAGCATGAGCAGCGGCACCATCAGCCAGCTGAGATAGGTGGCTCGCGCGCCCAGGCTGCGCAGCAGTGGCAGCCGCAGCAGCCCGACCAGCACGACGCCGACGCTGAAGAGCAGGGTCTGCCGTGCGAGGTGGTCGAACAGAAATTCAGCGTGCATGGGGCTTCCTGGTGCGGCTACTTGGCCAGCAGCGTGGGCGTGATCGCCAGCGACAGGTGTTCGGACCCGCTCGGGTCGTCGCGCCCCTGCTCGATGAGGGCCTTGACGCCGTTCTTCGTGATCAGCCGCGGCTTGGAGACGGTCGCCAGCGGCAGGCCTTTCTTCACCTCGGTTCGCACCTCGATCTTGTCGTCGCCGAGGTCGCGCGCCTCGATGTTGATGGCGAGCTGCCCGGGCGTGGGCTGGTCCGGCGTGCCGTTCAGCATCACGGTGGCGCGCTTGCCGGCGGCGACGCGCAGCGTCGGCTGGGTGCGGTAGGTCTCGTTGCCGGCCCGGTAGCTGAGGTCCAGCTTCAGTTCGATTTCGGGGGCGGCGGTGGTGGCATCGGCGCCCACGGCCTGCACGGCACCGGCGCCGGCCAGCGTGAGGGCGGCGAGCAGGCCCAGGCCCAGCGCGCGCCGGGTGGGACTCAGGGGAGCGAGCTTCAACATGTGCATTCTTTCGACGAGGGGGTGGGGAGACCGCCAGCCCGCCCAGGGCAGGCCGGCGGGCATGGGGCTCTGCGCCAGCAGCAGCGCGCGGCCGTAGGCGGCTTCGGAACCGGGGTGGAGGGCCATGACGGCGGCGTCGCAGGCCAGTTCCTGGTCGGCCCGCATGCAGCGCAGCGCCAGCCAGGCCAGCGGGTTGAACCAGTGCAGCACGCAGATCAGCGCGCCCAGCGCATTCCAGTGGTTGTCGCGGCGGGCGCGGTGCACGTCCTCGTGGGCCAGCACCAGCTCGCGCTGGCGCGCATCGAAGCGCTGCTCGAAGTCCGCCGGCAAGGCCACGCGCGGCCGCAGCAGGCCCACCAGGGCAGGGCCGCTGCCGGCTGGCGACTGCCAGCGGCCGTCGCGCAAGACCAGGCCGCGCTGGTAGCGGCGCTGCAACTGCGCCAGCCGCAGCAGCATGGCCACGGCACCGGCGGCCCACAGCGCCGCCAGCAGCGGCGGCCAGCCGGGCGCGGAGGGCGTGAGACTGGGCGCTGCGGCCAGCAGCGGCTGCACGCGTGTGACGACCTCGGCCTTCAGCACCAGCACCGGCGCGCTGGCCGGCAGCGCTGAGGCCAGCATCAGCAGCGGCACCAGGCCCCAGGCGGCGTAGCGCAGCCCCGGTCCGAAATGCTTCAGCAGCGGCCGGCGCAGCAGGAGCAGCAGCGCCACGGCCAGGCTCAGCGCCAGTGATTGGCGGCCCAGCAGGGCCAGCCAGGAGGCGAGGTCGGGCATCACGGCTTCTTGCCTGCCTTGGGGGCTTCGTAGTTCTGCAGCAGCTGCTTCAGCGCGGCCACGTCGTCCGGCTTCAGGCGGCGCTGGCTGCTGAACTGCGCCACCAGCGGCGCCAGGCTGCCGCCGAACAGGCGGTCCAGCAGCCCGGCGGCTTGCTGGCCCAGCCAGTCCTCGCGCGGCAGCAGCGGGCGGTACAGGAAGCGCCGGCCATCCTTGTCGGCGGCGATGGCGCCCTTGTTCAGCAGGCGGTTCAGCAGCGTCTTCACGGTGCTGGGCTGCCAGCCCTGGGCGGCGCCCAGTTCGGCGGCCAGGTCCTCGGCGGTCTGCGGGGCGCGCTGCCACAGCAAGGCCATGACCTGGCTCTCGGCGTCGCTGATCTGTGGGGTGTCGTTCATGATTACGCGTGTAAACGATGGCGAATGATTACGCGTGTAAACGATGCCGTCAAGCGCTTTGTCACGACCTCGAAACGCCGGCCGGCTAGCTTCAACGCTTTCAGCCGGGAGCCGCCGTGGGCCACATCGAAGACGAGCTGGTGAAGCGCATTCACCGCGACCTGCAGGACGATTTCGACGAGGAGCTGGAACTGGAGCTGGAAGACCGTGACTTCGGCGCCATGGCCAGCGACGAGCCGGCCGACGCTGCGGCCGAACGCAAGCGCTACTTCCGCGAGCTGTTCCGGCTGCAGAGCGAGCTGGTGAAGCTGCAGGACTGGGTGCAGCACACGGGCCACAAGGTGGTCATCCTGTTCGAGGGCCGCGATGCGGCGGGCAAGGGCGGCGTCATCAAGCGCATCACCCAGCGGCTGAACCCGCGCGTATGCCGCGTGGCCGCGCTGCCGGCGCCGAACGACCGCGAGCGCACGCAGTGGTACTTCCAGCGCTACGTGTCGCACCTGCCGGCGGCGGGCGAGATCGTGCTGTTCGACCGCAGCTGGTACAACCGCGCCGGCGTCGAGCGCGTCATGGGCTTCTGCACCGACGACCAGTACGAGGAGTTCTTCCGCTCCGCGCCCGAGTTCGAGCGCATGCTGCAGCGCTCGGGCATCCAGCTCATCAAGTACTGGTTCTCCATCAGCGACGACGAGCAGCGCATCCGCTTCCTCGGCCGCATCCACGACCCGCTGAAGCAGTGGAAGCTCAGCCCCATGGACCTGGAATCGCGCCGCCGCTGGGAGGAATACACCAAGGCCAAGGAGGTGATGCTGGAGCGCACCCACACGCCCGAGTCGCCATGGTGGGTCGTGCGTGCCGACGACAAGAAGCGCGCGCGGCTGAACTGCATCAGCCACCTGCTGAGCCAGATGCCCTACCAGGACGTGCCGCATGCCGACATCGAGCTGCCGGCCCGCGAGCGGCGCGAGGACTACATCCGCCATCCGGTGCCCGAGGACCTGATGGTGCCCGAGGTCTATTGAGGCGCGGGCTTAAGCTCGGGGCATGAACCTGCCCCCACGCTCCCTGCTCGTCGTCATCGCTGTGGCCGCCGCCGCTTCCTGGGCCTGGCGCAGCCATGTGAAGTCTGAGGATGGCGACCTGCTGGCGCAGCGCGTGCAGCCGGGCGACATCCGCATGATCTCGTCCGAGACCTGTGGCTGGTGCACCGCGGCGCGGCGCTGGATGCAGGACGAGGGCATCGCGTTCGACGAGTGCTTCATCGAGCGCGACGCGAAATGCCGCGCCGACTACGAAGCGCTCGGCGGCATGGGCACGCCCACGCTGATCGTGCGCGGCCAGACGGTGCTTGGCTTCGACCGGTCACGCATCATCGACATCGTCAAATAGGTCGAGCCGAATCGGCAGCGCTGGCTCGGCAGCGCTGGCGGTTCGGCTCGACGGTGGTGGAAAAAGGCGTCATTCGCATGTCGTCGGACGCCGGGATCAGACGCGCTGGGTGGTGGTCTTGGCAGCGGCCAGCGTCATCTGGCGCAGCAGCGTGGCGTCGCTGTAGCCGACCACGGTCACGCGCGGCAGCTGAGCCACTTCGCGCTGGGCATAGCCGGTCACGACGACGCGGGGCAGCTGGGCGACTTCGCGGGTGGCCTTGCCGGTGACGACGACGCGTTCCAGCTTGACGACGTCCTGGGGTGCAGCCTGTGCGGCGACGGAGAAAGTCAGGCCGGCAACGGCGGCGATGACGGCGGTGAAGAGAGTGTCTTGCAGGTTCATGATGGACTCCGTTCGGTGGGTTTCGAACCGCGTGATTGCTTGTTCGATGGAGTCAGTTTCAGCAATCAAGCGCCGCGCTTCCACGGGCCTGCGATCAATCGCGGGCCGCGCCGGATGAACTGCAGGCGCGGCGGATGAGCTGCGGGAGGCGTGATGCCCCTCGCCCAGTCTTGCGCCGCTGGACGCGCGCAAGCCTGGTCGGTCCCCCGGGGGACGGAGGTCGCATGCGGCATTGAGCCGCCGGCGGCCTCAGTTGGGCCGGCTTGGGGCGGCCCGGCGCTCGGCCCGAAGGCCGTTCGCTTGGGTCAATCCAGCTGCAGGCCCAGTCGCGCCAGTTCGCCGCGCCCCTGGCGCACCAGCACGGGCTCGTCGCCCTGGCTCAGGTCCAGCACCGTGGTGGGCTGGGCCGGGCAGGCGCCGGCGTCCAGCACGAATTGCAGTTGGCGGTCCAGGCGCTCGCTGACCTCGCCCGCATCGTTCAGCGCCTCGCTCTCGCCGGGCGGGATCAGCGTGGTGGACAGCAGCGGCTCGCCGAACAGCGCCAGCAGTTCCTGCGTGACGCGGTGCTCCGGCACCCGCAGGCCGATGGTGCGCCGGCTCGGGTGGGAGAGCCGCCGCGGCACCTCCTTGGTGGCCGGCAGGATGAAGGTGTAGGCACCGGGCGTGGCCAGCTTCAGTAGCCGGTACTGGCGGTTGTCCACCATCGCGTAGGTGGCCAGCTCCGACAGGTCGCGGCACAGCAGCGTCAGGTGGTGCTTGTCGTCCACGCCGCGCACGCGGCGCAGCGCCTCGGCGGCGGCCTTGTCGTTCAGGTGGCAGACGAAGGCATAGCTGGAGTCCGTCGGGATGGCCCCGATGCCGCCCGCCTGCAGCATCTGCGCGCACTGACGCAGGAAGCGCGGTTGCGGGTTGTCGGGGTGGACTTCGAAGAGCTGGGCCATGGGTTCAGGCGTGGATGCGGTCGGCCAGCGCCGCCCAGACGGGCGTCAGCTTCGCCGCCAGGGAGGGCAGCGCGCCCAGGTCCACGCGGCTTTCCTCGGGGCTGTGGAAGTCGGACCCGCGCGAGGCCAGCAGGCCGAACTCCTCGGCCGTGTCCGCGTACTCCTGGAACTCGGCCGGCGTGTGGCTGCCGGTGACCACCTCGATGCCGCGGCCGCCATGGGCCATGAACTCGGTGATCAGCGCGTACTCCTCGGTGGGCGTGAAGTCGTAGCGGCCCGGGTGGGCGATGACGGCGACGCCGCCGGCGCGCGTGATCCAGCCCACCGCGTCCTTCAGCGCCGCCCATTTGTGCGGCACGAAGCCGGGCCTACCTTCGGTCAGGAAGCGGCGGAACACCTCGGGGATGTCGGCGCAGTGGCCCGCATCGACGAGGAAGCGCGCGAAATGCGTGCGCGAGATCAGGTCGGGGTTGCCGACGTACTTCAGCGCGCCCTCGAAGGCACCGGCGATGCCGGCCTGCGCCTGCAGGCTGGCCGCCATCTCGCGGGCACGGGCCTCGCGGCCACCACGGGTGGCGCGCAGGCCCTCGGCCAGCTCGGCGGACTCGTGGTCGAAGCCCAGGCCCACGATGTGCACGACGCGGCCGGCAAAGGTCACCGAGATCTCGGTGCCCGTCAGGTAGGCGATGCCGGCCGCGCGGGCCGCGGCGATGGCGCGCGCCTGGCCGGCGATCTCGTCATGGTCGGTCAGCGACCACAGCTGCACGCCGCGCTCCGCGGCGCGCTCGGCCAGCGCCTCGGGCGTCAGCGTGCCGTCCGAGACGACGGAGTGGCAGTGCAGGTCGGCGTTGAGCGTGGCATCGAGGTTCACCGCACGATTGTAGGAAGCGGCCGAGACCCTGCCGGCGACCCGCGGATCAGGCGGCGGCGAGCAGGGCGCGCTGGGACGGCTGGCGACGGTCGACGAAGAAGCGGCTACCGCCGGCGCGGCCCTTGGCGACGCGCTTGGGCTCGGTCAGCGCGGCGCTGAGTGCGCGCGCGCCGTCGAAATGACCCGGCAGGTGCAGCACGGCGCCGGCCGAGATGGTGGGCAGCGGGTGGAAGCTGGGCTGGTTCTGGCGGTTCAGCGTGATGTAGCCGCCGGCGGCGAGGTGCTCGGCCGAGAAGAAGCTGCGCACGCCGGCATCGAAGGCCGTGCAGATGCGCGCCAGCCGCGCCTCCCAGTCGGCGCTGCCCAGCACCATGACGAAGTCGTCGCCGCCGATGTGGCCGACGAAGTCCAGCTGCGGGTCGGCCGCCTGCGTCAGCACGCGCGCGGCGAGGCGGATGATGTCGTCGCCCACGCGATAGCCGTAGACGTCGTTGAAGGGCTTGAAGTGGTCGATGTCCCAGACCACCGCGGCGAAGGTCTCGCCGGCTTCGATGAGGCGGTCCAGGTGGTGGTCGATGGGCACGTTGCCGGGCAGCAGGGTCAGCGGGTTGGCGTAGCGCGCGGCGTGCACCTGCAGGTCGGACACGGCCTTCAGCAGGTCGGAGCTGCGGCCCGAGCCGAAATAGCTGCCGTCGCGCGTGACGATGAAGCCGTCGATCAGCAGCCGTTCGTCCAGGCTGGCCAGCGCCTCGCTCATCGCCCGCAGCGGCGTGGCGACGTCGAATACCAGCGGGTGCGGGTCCATGAGCTCCACGCAGCTGCGCTTGTCGAAGATGTCCATGAAGTAGCGCTCCGTGCCACGCTTGAGCACGTGCAGCGAGCGCAGCACGCCGATGGGGCGCTGCTGCTCGTCCAGCACGGGGATGGCCAGCAGCTGCTCGTCCTGGTGGAACAGGTCCACCACGCTGCGGCAGTTGGCCGCCGCCGTGACGGTGAGGCCGCGGCGCGCCAGCTGTGCGGCGCTGGTGATGGCGCCCTGGGCCAGCGGCAGCGCGAGGTCGTTCTGCAGCAGGCGCGGCTGGGCGTCGGCGGCCAGCCGCCCGCTCCACTGCGCGCTGAGGGACGCACGCGGGGTGGCGCTGGGGCGCGCGAACAGATAGCCCTGGCAGATGGTCAGCCCCAGTCGGCGCAGCACATCCAGGTCGGGCTCCTGCTCAAGCCCTTCGGCGACGACCTCGCAGCCGCTGGTGGCGGCCATCTCGACGATGGAGCGCACGAACTGCTGCTTCAGCGGCTCCTGCGCGATGCCGTCGATGAAGTGGCGGTCTATCTTGACGAAGTCGGGCCGCATCTCCATCCAGCGGCGCAGCGAGGCGAAGCCCTCGCCCAGGTCGTCCAGCGCGATGCGAAAGCCCCGCTCGCGCAGCGCCTGCAGTGCGTCGTCCAGCTGCACCAGGTCGGCGATGGGGCGGGTCTCGGTCAGCTCGATGACGACGCGCGAGGTCGGCAGGCCCAGCTCGGCCAGCTCGGTCGTCAGCAGGCCGGCGTGCTCGCGCGCGCCCAGCAGCGTGTCGGCCGTGACGTTGAGGAACAACTGGCCCGGCAGGCCCAGCGCCTTGAAGCGCTGCAGGGCGCGCTGCACGATGAGGTGCTCCAGCTCCACCAGGCGGCCCAGCCGCGCGGCGGTGTCGAACAGCACCAGCGGTGAATGCAGTGGCCCGTCGGCCGGTGCGCGGGTCAGCGCCTCGAAGCCGTAGATCTCGGCGCGGTCGATCGCGACCAGCGGCTGGAAGTGGATGTCGAACGTGCGCTGCTCGATGAGGCGGTGCAGCGCGTCGGCGAGGGGATCGGGCGCGTGGTCGCGCATGGGGGGCTCCGGGTCGGCGGGCGGCACCGAGACAGCCGGCACCGCTTGCGACCCGGATTCTTGAAAGCGCCCGTGACAGTCAGGTGACTAGGGGGTGTCCTGGTCAGCGGGCTGCCAACTCCGTCACATCTGGGCGGCCTCGATCACGTACTGGACCCGCTGCTGGCCCTGCCATTCGTCCAGGCTCAGCCGGTAGGCCAGCGTGACGCGCTCGGGCAGCATGTCCACGTGGTTGAACCAGATGCCATCGATGAGCCTGCTGCCCTGCCTGAGCCGCAGCTTCAGGTGCTTCTCGCCCACCAGCCGCTGCGAGATCAGCTCGAAGCGGTCGCAGAACACCGGCGGCTCGAAACCCTGGCCCCAGACCTGGCCGTCCAGCAGCCGCGCGGTCTCGGGCGTGGCGGCATCGGCGGGCAGCGCGCCGTCGTGGCGCAGCGTGCGGGTCAGGTCCTGCTCGGTCAGCCATTCCTCGGCGACGCGCGCGAAGGCGAGCGCGAAGCGCTGCACATCGTCCACCGCCAGCGTCGCGCCGGCCGCCATCGCGTGGCCGCCGAACTTGGCGAGCAGCTCGGGCTCGCGCTTGCTGACGAGGTCCAGCGCGTCGCGCAGGTGGAAGCCCGGGATGGAGCGGCCCGAGCCCTTGAGGCTGCCGTCAGCGCCGCGGGCGAACACGAAGGTGGGGCGATGCACGCGGTCCTTGATGCGCGACGCGACGATGCCCACCACCCCTTCATGGAAGTCGGCATCAAACAGCGCGACGGCCGGCGGCAGCTCGCCCTCCAGGGCCTGCACCAGCGCGTCCAGTCGCGCCTCGGCCATCTCGCGCATGCCGGCCTCGATGTCGCGGCGCTCGCGGTTGATGGCGTCCAGCTGCGTGGCCAGCTGCAGCGCGCGTTCGGGGTCGTCGGTGGTCAGGGTCTCGATGCCCAGCGTCATGTCGGCGAGCCGCCCCGCCGCGTTGATGCGCGGGCCCAGGGCGAAGCCTAGGTCGAAGCCCTGAGCCTTGGATGCGTCGCGCTTGGCCGCGCTGAACAAGGCCATCACGCCCGGCTGCGCGCGGCTGGCGCGCATGCGCTTGAGCCCTTGCGCGACGAGGCGGCGGTTGTTGGCGTCCAGCTTCACGACGTCGGCCACCGTGCCCAGCGCCACGAGGTCCAGCAGGCCGTCCAGCCGCGGTTCGGGCGAGGGCAGGGCGTTGCGGGCGCGCAGCTCGGCCCGCAGGCCCAGCAGCACATAAAAGGCCACGCCCACGCCGGCCAGTGACTTGCTCGGGAACGTGCAGCCGGGCTGGTTGGGGTTCACGATGGCGTCGGCCTCGGGCACGACGATCGCGCCGTCGACCAGCGCGGGCAGGTGGTGGTCGGTCACCAGCACCTTGAGGCCCAGCGCGCGCGCGTGGGCCACGCCGGCCAGGCTGGCGATGCCGTTGTCCACGGTGACCAGTAGGCCGGGTTGCTGCGTCATGGCCAGGTCCACGATGGTGGGCGTCAGGCCGTAGCCATGGACGGCGCGGTCGGGAACGACGTAACCCAGCTGCTCGGGCGTGGCGCCCAGTTGGCGCAGGCCGCGCAGCATCACGGCGCAGGCGGTGGCACCGTCGCAGTCGTAGTCGGCCACGATGACCAGGCGCTCGCCGTGCTGGATGGCGTCGGCCAGCAGCCGTGCGGCGTCGGAGAGACCCTTCAGGCCGGCGGGCGGCAGCAACTGGCTGAGGTTCTCGTCCAGCTCGGCGGCCTCGCGCACGCCGCGTGCGGCCAGCAGCCGGGCCAGCAGCGGCGCGACGCCGGCTTCCTCCAGCGCCCAGGCGGTGCGGGGCGGCACTTCACGTTCGACGAGCTTCACAGCGCCTCCATCACGGCGGCCACGTCGGGCGTCTGGAAGCGGCGTTTCAGCCGGTCCATGAAGGACAGCGGCTGCGCCGTGAAGCGGCGCGCGAAGCGCTCGCCACACAGCGTCAGGCTGGTCAGCGGCTGGGCCAGCGGGCCGGCGTCCAGGCGCTGCCAGGCTTCGGCCCAGGCGGCCAGGTCGCCGGCCAGCAGCGGTGCGACCAGGCGGTCGTCGACCTTCACGTCGACCGGCGCGCCGTTGCTGCGGCCGATGTCGCCGATCCAGACCGAGTTGACGGCGTGCTGGCCGCGCGCCTCGCGTGCTTCATTCAGCGCATGGCCGTGCAGCAGCATCTGCGCCTCGTTCTGCCAGCGGCGCAAGACCCGGCTCTGCGGCAGCCAGGGCTCGATGGGCCGGCCGGCGGCGCGCTCGATGCTGGCGGCCTCCAGGCCGTCCAAGGCGCTGGCATGGCCGATGGCCCAGCGCGTGGCATCCAGCAGCCGCCAGTGCCAGCCTTCTGCCTCGGGCCACAGCTCGCGCAGCGTGGCGACCAACTGCGCGGCGTCGGACTCGGACAGGTCCAGCGCCGCGGGCGGCAGCACGTCCACGCCGTCGCTGCCCACGGACAGGTGCACCGGCGTCATCAGCGCCCAGGCCAGATCGGGGCCGGCGTCCACCGCCCAGGCGGCGCTGCTGGGCCGATCCTGCCCGCGCAGTGCGGCCAGCGCGAGATGGTGGGGGGGCTGTGGAGAGAACTCGTCGCTGCCCCACGTTTCGGTAGGACTGAGCCGCGCCAGCTGCGCGCTCAGGTGGGGCAGGGCCAGGCCCGAGAACGCATGCCGCGCGGCCTCGTCCAGCGCGCTGGCATGGGGAATCATCAGATGCATGGGGCGGGATTATCCAAAGGCGAAGCCTGACCCCCTGGGCTCACACGGCTGTCATAAAGCGTTCATACACTTTTCATCATGACCGATGTCGCCCCGCTGAAGCTGCTCAACCGAGAACAGGCCATCCTGGAATTCAACCGCCGCGTGCTGGCCCAGGCGCGCCGCGAGGACGTGCCGCTGCTGGAGCGGCTGCGCTACATCTGCATCGTGTCCAGCAACCTGGACGAGTTCTTCGAGGTGCGCTTCGCCGACATGCTGGACGCGGCCCGCGACCCGCTGAGCCCGGTGTCGGGCCAGGACGTGGACCGCGTGGGCCGCGCCGCGCACACGCTGATCGACGAGCAGTACCACGTGTTCAACGAGCAGGTGATGCCGCTGCTGCTGAAGGAGCGCATCGTCATCCTGAACCACGCCGACCGCGATGAGCCGCAGCGTGCCTGGGTGGCCAGGTTCTTCGAGCGCGAGGTCAAGCCGCTGCTGGTGCCGGTGGGGCTGGACCCCGCCCACCCCTTCCCGCAGGTGGCCAACAAGTCGCTGCACTTCATCGCGCGGCTGTCGGGCAAGGACGCGTTTGGCCGCGACAACCGCATCGCCATCGTCAAGGTGCCGCGCGTGCTGCCGCGCGTCATCAAGCTGCCCGCCAACCTCAGCGATGGCCGCCAGGCCTTCGTGCTGCTGACCAGCGTCATCCGCGCGCATCTGGAAGACCTGTTTCCCGGCCGCAAGGTGGAGGCGTTCTCGCAGTTCCGCGTCACGCGCGACTCCGACCTGGAGGTGGACGAGGAGGAGATCGCCAACCTGCGCCACGCACTGCGCTCGGGCCTGACGACGCGCCACTTCGGCCGTGCGGTGCGGCTGGAGGTGGTCAACACCTGCCCGGCCGAGCTGTCGGAGTTCCTGCTGGAGCAGTTCGCCCTGCCCAGCGCGGCGCTGTACCGGGTGAACGGCCCGGTCAACCTGGTGCGCCTGAACGAGCTGATCGACCAGACCGACGCGCCGTCGCTGCGCTTCGCGCCCTTCGAGCCGACCTGGCCGACCGGCCGCCTGCCGCGCCACAAGTCCATTTTCGAGCGGCTGAAGAAGGGCGACGTGCTGCTGCACCACCCGTTCGAGAGCTTCGACCCGGTCGTGCAGCTGCTGCGCGAGGCGGTCAATGACCCCGACGTGCTGGCCATCAAGCAGACCATCTACCGCACCGGCGCCAAGTCCGAGCTGATGGACCTGCTGATCGAGGGCGCGCGGCGCGGCAAGGAGGTCATGGCGGTTGTCGAGCTGAAGGCGCGCTTCGACGAGGAGGCCAACATCAACTGGGCCGAGCGACTGGAGGCCGTGGGTGCGCAGGTGGTGTACGGCATCGTGGGCTACAAGACGCATGCCAAGCTGCTGCTGATCACGCGGCGCGAGAACGGCAAGCTGCGCCGCTACGGCCACCTGTCCACCGGCAACTACAACCCCAAGACCGCGCGGCTGTACACCGACCTGGGCCAGTTGACGGCGGACCCGGACCTGACGGCCGATGCCGATGCGGTGTTCCGCCAGCTCGCCGCGCTGGGCAAGTTCAAGGCGCCGCGGCGCATGCTGCTGGCGCCGTTCAACATGCACGAGCGCATGGTGGCGCTGCTGGGCCAGGTGGAGGCCGCGGCCCGCGACGGCTACAAGGCGGCGCGCGTGGTCGTGAAGATCAATGCGCTGACCGACGTGGATCTGATCCATGCGCTGCTGCGCACGGCGCGCGCCGGCGCCAAGGTGGACCTCATCGTGCGTGGCGCCTGCATGCTGCCGCCGGGGCTGCCGGGCGTCAGCGAGAACATCATCGTGCGCTCGGTGGTGGGCCGTTTCCTTGAACACTCGCGGGTCTGCTACTTCCGCTGGGCCGACGCGGACGACGGCGAGGCGCTGTTCCTGTCCAGCGCCGACTGGATGAGCCGCAACATGTTCCGCCGCATCGAGGTGGCCTGGCCGGTGCTGGACGCCAGGCTGCGCCAGCGCGTCATCGACGAGGCGCTGCAGCCCTACCTGCACGATTCACTCGACGCCTGGCAGCTGGGCCCGGACGGCCGCTCCATGCGCGTCAGCGACAGCGGCATCAGCGCGCAGCAGGCCTTGATGAAGCGCTTCTCCGAATGAAAGTCCGGCCATGGACCTGATTCTTTGGCGCCACGCCGAGGCCGAGATCATCCAGTCCGGCCAGGACGACCTGCAGCGTGCGCTGACCACCAAGGGCGAGCGCCAGGCGCGCCGCATGGCCGCCTGGCTCAACCAGCGGCTTGCCGCCACCACGCGCGTGCTGACCAGCCCCGCACTGCGCTGCCGCCAGACCGTGGAGGCGCTGGGCCGCGAGGCGCGCGTGGTGCCTGGCATCGCGCCCGACGTGCCCTTGGCCAATCTCATCGAGGCCGCCCGCTGGCCCAGGGCCAGCGAGCCCGTGCTGATCTGCGGCCACCAGCCCACGCTGGGGCAGCTGGCGGCGCATCTGCTGGCCGGCGTGGAGCAGGACTGGGCCGTGAAGAAGGGTGCCGTCTGGTGGCTGCGCTGGCGCCAGCGCGACGGCGAGCCGGAGGTCACGCTGCACGCCGTACAGGGGCCGGACTCCCTTTGACCCCCCGCTCATGTCCTTGATGCGGCCGTGGCCGCAGGAGCGCAGGACTCAGCTGATCTGCAGCGCCAGCTGGCCCGTCTTGGCCCAGGCCTCGGCCTCTTCCTTCAGCAGGTAGCGCGTGCGCGCCTGCTCGCCGGACCAGCTCTTGGGGCAGGTCAGGGTCAGCTGCCGGCCCTCGCGTGTCAGCCTGGGCGTCGTGCTCGTCACCGGCGTGCGGGCGTGGCAAAGGATGACGGCCAGGCGCAGCGCGAGCAACTGGTCTGGCAGCGTCGCGTCGGCCATCTGGGCCTCCAGCTTGCGCAGCCCGCCGCGCTGGCCCAGCGCCAGCACGCCCAGGCGCTGCAGCTGGTTGGTGGAGAAACCCGGCGCATCGACGTGACCGACGATGTAGGCGCTGTGGCGGTGGTGGTCGTGGTGCGACACGAACATGCCGATCTCGTGCAGCGCCGCGGCCCAGCGCAGTTCGCGCAACAGCTCGGGCACGGGCTTGGGTGCGAGCTGGCGGTACAGCTTCTCGGCCTGGGCCGTGACGCGATCGGCCTGGGCCACGTCCACATCGAAGCGCCGTTGCAGCTCGGCCACCGAGTCGCTCCGCGGGTCGCGCGGGCCGCTGGGCTGCAGCCGCTCGGCCAGGTCGAAGATGACGCCCTGGCGCAGCGCGCCCTTGGTGGGCAGCAGCTCCTCGATGCCGAACTGCGTTAGAAGCGTGTACAGGATGCACAGGCCGCCGGCCACGACAGGGCGGCGGTCGTCCTTCAGGCCGGTGATCTGCAGCTTGTCCTGCGAGCCCGCAGCCAGGCATTGCTCCATGCACCAGCGCAGCGCCGCCGGCGTGATGCGGCCGTCGGTCTGGCCCGTGGCGGCCAGGATCTGCGACACCGCGCCCACGGTGCCGGACGAGCCCAGTGCCTCCTGCCACAGCTCGGGCCGGAACAGCGTCAGCGCCTCTTCCAGCTCGGCACCGGCGGCCACCTGCGCGGCGCGGAAGGCTTCCTCGGTGTAGCGGCCGTCGGCGAAGAAGCGCAGCGACAGCCCCACGCTGCCGACGCCGAAGGACTCGGCCAGCACCGGCTTGCGGCCGCGGCCCAGGATCATCTCGGTGGAGCGGCCGCCGATGTCGATGACCAGCCGTGGCTTGTCGGAGGGCTGCAGGCGCGCGACGCCGGCGTAGATGAGGCGGGCCTCCTCGCGGCCGGAGATGACCTCCACCGGATGGCCCAGCACCGCCTGTGCGCGGGCCAGGAAGGCGTTGCGGTTGCGCGCCTCGCGCAGCGTCTGCGTGGCCACCGCGCGGATGCGCTGGGGCGCGATGCCCACCAACTGCTCGCCGAAGCCCTTCAGGCAGCTCAGGCCGCGCTGCATGGCTTCCTCGGTCAGCATGCCCTCGTCGTCGAGGCCGGCACCCAGGCGCACGCTTTCCTTGATGTAGCTGAGGCGCTGATAGCGTTCGCCACTGAGGCGGGCCAGTTCCAGCCGAAAGCTGTTGGAGCCGATGTCGATGGAGGCCCAGGGTTGGCCGCTGCGGTCGGGGCGCGTCGTCATGGGCGCGGATTGTCGGGGCAAAATTTGACGCCCCTTCGTAACTCCAGGCCCCAGGAACCTCCATGCTGAAAGACGAGATAGCCAGCCTCGCGCACTCGCGCGATTTCAGCCGCCGCAGCTTCGTGCAGACGACGGTGGGCAGCGGATTCGCGGCGGCCGTGCTGCCGGTGACGGCGCAGACCATCACGACCGACACGGCGGGCCTGGAGGCGGGCTCGGTCAGCATCCCCGTCGGCGATTTCAAGCTGCCGGCCTACCGGGCCCAGCCCGTGGGCAAGAAGAACCTGCCGGTCATCCTGCTGGCCAGCGAGATCTTCGGCGTGCACGAACACATCGCTGACGTGTGCCGGCGCTTCGCCAAGCAGGGTTATCTGGCGATTGCGCCGGAGCTGTTCGTGCGCCAGGGCAATGCCGGCGCGTACACCGAGGCGGCCAAGCTCATCGCCGAGGTCGTCAGCAAGGCGTCGGATGCGCAGGTCATGGCCGACCTGGACGCGACGGTGGCTTGGGCCGCCGCCCATGGCGGCGACGTGGCCAGGCTGGGCATCACCGGTTTCTGCTGGGGCGGACGCACGACCTGGCGCTATGTGGCGCACAACCCGAAGGTGGCGGCCGGCGTGGCCTGGTACGGCCCGGTGGCGCGCAGCTACCACCCGGGCGACAAGACCGTCGTCGAGCTGGCCGCCGCCATCAAGGCGCCCGTGCTGGGGCTGTACGGTGCGGCCGACGGCGGCATCCCGGTCGAGACGCTGACGCAGCTGGAGAACGCGCTGAAGGCGGCGGGCAACACCCGCAGCGAGATGGTCGTCTACCCCGACACGCCGCACGCCTTCCATGCCGACTACCGACCCAGCTACCGCAAGGCGGCGGCCGACGACGGCTGGGCCAAGTGCCTGGCCTGGTTCAAAAAGAACGGCGTGGCCTGAAGGCTTGACAGCTCTGCTAGGCTGACGGAGTCGGGGCCGTACACCAACGGCCCCGTTCTTTTGCCGGTCCGTTTGCTGCTCCCATGACTCTTCTCTACATCGTGCTGGCCACCTTTGCGGGCGGGCTCCTGTCGGTGCTGGTCGCCGCCAGCCTCACCGTGGGCGTGCTGACCCGTCTCGTCAAAAGCCTGGTCAGCCTCTCGGCCGGCATCCTGCTGGGCACCTCGCTGCTGAACGTGCTGCCCGAGGCCTTCGAGAGCCACACGGTGGAGCCGCAGGCGCTGTTCGCCGTGCTGCTCGGGGGCTTGCTGTTCTTCTGGCTGCTGGAGAAGGTGGAGCTGTACCGCCACGTGCACCACCACGAGGGCGACGGCCACCACCACCACCACCATTTCGACGCCGAGCAGGCGGGCCGCGGCGGCCTCAGCGTACTGGTGGGCGACAGCATCCACAACTTCTGCGACGGCGCCATCATCGCGGCGGCCTTCCTGGCCGACACCCACCTTGGCTGGGCGACGGCGCTGGCCATCGTGGCGCACGAGATTCCGCAGGAGGTGGGCGACTACATCGTGCTGCTGAACGCCGGCTTCACGCGCTCCAAGGCGCTGCTGTTCAACGCGATCTCGGGCATGGCGTCGGTGCTGGGCGGCGTGCTGGGCTACCTGCTGATCGGCCAGTTCGAGCTGGCGCTGCCCTATCTGCTGGTGCTGGCTGCCAGCAGCTTCATCTACATCTCGGTGGCCGACCTGCTGCCGCAGCTGCAGCAGCGGCTGGCGTGGAAGGAGACCGTCGCCCAGGTGGCCTGGCTGGCCGTGGGCCTGGGAGCGGCCTTCGTCGTGTCACAGATGCTGCATCACGCCCACTGACAGCGCCGCCGCGAGGCGGCGCCGGCTCACTTGACGATGAGCACCGGCAGGTCGATGTGGGTCAGCACCTTCTGGGCCTCGCTGCCCAGCAGCAGCGCGGCCAGGCCCTTGCGGCCGTGCGAAGCCATCACGATGAGGTCGACCTGCTCGGCCTTGGCGTGGTCCACGATGGCCTCCCAGGCGTGCAGGGCCTCGACCGTGTGGGCCCGGCAAGACAGGCCCTGGGCC
The DNA here is from genome assembly GCA_036401055.1 of Roseateles sp. Classification (GTDB taxonomy): domain Bacteria; phylum Pseudomonadota; class Gammaproteobacteria; order Burkholderiales; family Burkholderiaceae_C; genus Pelomonas. The sequence goes on along the minus strand of DASWWC010000067.1, from coordinate 19,561 downwards.
GCTGCGGTGGCGCTGACGGCCTCCACGCGCTGGGTCGCGACGCGCTGTTGAGCGTCGATGAACTCCTGCGGCGGTACGGGCTGGATCTCGGAGACGGCGCTGTAGGGAAAGGGCTCCATGACGCTCAGCGTCAGCAGCTGGGCGCCGTGCACCTTGGCGAGCTGGATGGCGGTGTCCACCGCGTGGGCGGTGATGTCGGAGCCGTCGGTCGGGACAAGGATGCGCTTGAACATTCGGTCCTCCAGTCGTCGTTGCGGAAGACCCCAGTGTGGCCCATCACGGGCCCGAGCGCTTGTCGGAGATCAACCCTTTGCAATCGGTCGCGCCGGGTCGGCGGACCATTCGCTCCAGGAGCCGACGTAGAGCAACCCGTCGCCCAGGCCCGCATGGGCCATCGCCAGCAGGTTGTGACAGGCTGTCACGCCCGAGCCGCACTGGTGCACGACGGCGTCCGCGCCATGCGGGGCGAGCAAGGCCTGGAACTCGGCGCGCAGCTCGGCCGCGGGCTTGAAGCGGCCGTCCGCGCCCAGGTTGTTCTTGAACAGCCGGTTGCTGGCGCCGGGGATGTGGCCGGGCAGCTTGTCCAGCGGCTCGACCTCGCCGCGGAAGCGCTCGGGCGCCCGCGCGTCGATGAGGCGGATGTTGCCCAGCCGCTTCAGCAGCGCGGTGGCGTCGATGCGGCTCACCAGCGGCGCGCCGGGCTGCCAGTCGGTGGGCGTGGTCGCGGGCATGGCGGTCGTGCGCTCGCCGTCCCAGGCGCCGTCCAGCACCGCGACCTCGGCGTGGCCCAGCCAGCGCAGCATCCACCAGCAGCGCGCCGCGTAGGGGCCGCCCTGGGCGTCGTGGCAGACGACCTGCCGGCCAGCGCGCAGGCCCAGGCGGCGCATCAGCGCGGCGAAGGTCTCGCGGTCGGGCAGCGGATGGCGGCCGTTTGAACCGGTTTTCGGGCCGGACAAGTCGCGGTCCAGGTGCAGGTAGTGGGCGCCCGGGATGTGGCCGGCGGCGTAGGCGCGCTGGCCGGCCTCGGTGTCGGCCAGGTCGAAGCTGCAGTCCAGCACCAGCGGGTTGTCCAGCGTGCGCAGGTCGGCGGCGGAGATCAGCGTCGTGTAGGTCATGACTCGTTGGGGTTGAACTGACTGTCCTTGGGCGGCGGGGCCACCTTGGCGCGCAGCATCGTGGCGGCGAGGCCGGCGCTGATGATGAGCAGCATGCCGATGCTGGCCAGCCAGGTCAGCGGGTCCTTGAACAGCAGCATGCCGTAAAGGAAGGAGAACACGATGCCCAGGTATTGCAGGCAGGCGTTCACCAGCGGCCGGCCGATGGCGTAGGCGCGGGTCAGGCAGACCTGGGCGGCCGTCGCCAGCAGCCCGACGGCCAGCAGCAGGGCCGCGCCCCACAGCGTGTGCGTCTGCAGGCCGCCCTCGGTCACGGCGGTGACCAGGGCGCCCGCGATGGCGCCGCCCAGGGAGAAATAGAACACCACGCGCAGATCGGGCTCGCCGGCGCGGCCCAGCGCCGTCACCTGCAGGTAGGCCATGGCGGCCAGCATGCCGGAAAGCAGGCCGGCCAGGCCGTGCCACAGCTGCTGCTGGTCCAGCGTGGGCCGCAGGATCAGCGCGACGCCCACGAAGCCCAGCAGCACCGAGGCCATCAGCCGCCAGTCCAGTTTCTGCGCGCCCATCAGCACGGCGCCGCCCAGCAGGAACAGCGCCATCCAGACGGAGGACATGTAGTTCAGCGTCATCGCCGTGGCCAGCGGCAGCTTGCCGATGGCGTAGAACCACAGGCACAGCGAGGTGACGCCGGAGATGCTGCGCCACAGGTGCATGCCGGGCACGCGGGTCTTCAGCGTCAGGCCCTGGCGGCGGCACAGCAGCGCCATGGCCGTCATGCCGACCAGGCCGCGGTACATGACGATCTCGCTCGCCGCGTAGAACTCGCTGGCCAGCTTGACGCACACGCCCATGGTGGCGAACAGCAGCGTCGCCAGCACCATGAGCAGCGGTGCGGGCATCAGGCGGTCATGTCCATCTGGGCTCGGAACCATTCATGGAAGTGCTGCATGCCGTCTTCCATGGGGCTCTGGTAGGGGCCTACCTCGTTGTCGCCACGCAGCATCAGCGCCTTGCGGCCGGCGTCCATGCGCTCGGCGATCTCGTCGTCCTCCACACAGGTCTCCATGTAGGCGGCCTGGTGGGCCTCGACGAAGTCGCGCTCGAAGGCGGCGATCTCCTCGGGGTAGTAGAACTCGACGAGGTTGACGGTCTTCTGCGGCGACACCGGGTGCAGCGTGGACACCACCAGCACGTGCGGATACCACTCCACCATGATGTGCGGGTAGTAGGTCAGCCAGATTGCGCCGGCTTCGGGCGGGCGGCCCTCGCGGAACTTCAGCAGCTGGTCGTGCCAGCGCTGGTAGACCGGCGATCCGGGGTGTTCCAGGTCGTTGTGCACACCCACCGTCTGCACCGAGTGATGCTTGCCGAACTCCCAGGCCAGGTCGTCGCAGGTGACGAAACCGCTCAGGCCGGGGTGGAAGGGGCCGACGTGGTAGTCCTCCAGGTAGACCTCGATGAAGGTCTTCCAGTTGTAGTTGCACTCGTGGACCTGCACCTTGTCGAGCACGAAGCCGGAGAAGTCCAGCTGCGCGCGGGGTCCGAGCTTGGCGAGTTCCGTGGCGACGTCATGACCGTTGTCCTCGAACAGCAGACCGTTCCATTCGCGCAACGGATAGCGGTTCAGGTTCAGGCAGGGGTCGTGGTCGAAGTGCGGGGCGCCGATCAGCTCGCCCTGATGTGAATAGGTCCAGCGGTGCAGCGGGCAGACGATGTTGGCCTGGGTGTTGCCGCGCCCCCGCAGCATGACCGCCTGGCGGTGCCGGCAGACATTGGAGATCAGCTCGATGCCCTGGGCCGACCTCACCAGCGCCCGTCCTTCGCCCTCCTGCGGCAACGCATAGTGGTCGCCGATTTCGGGGACGGCCAGTGCATGGCCGACGTAGCGGGGCCCTCGCTGGAAGATGCTGGCCTGTTCGCGCTGGAACAGATCGGTATCGAAATAGGCGCTCACCGGGAGCTGGGTCTGGCTGCGTTGCAGCGCCGAGCCGGGAAGGCTCAGGTCGGACATGATCCAGGGGGCTCTCAGGCGGAATGGGGTGCTGCGTCCCTCCGGCGCATCTCGGGCATGCCGAGTCGGCCAGGTTGCTAGGTGTTGGGGGGCGGGCCGCGCGCGTGCGCGCCCGAAGAAGGGGATGGCGATTCTACCCGGGGTGTTCAGGCCCTTACATCCGTCAGGGCCACAGGCCCCGGAATGTCAAAACCCGCTGACTACAATTGCCGTTTCGCGTTTTGAAATGACAGCCAAGACCTCGTCCCGTACCAAGGCCGCCGCGGCAGACGGCAGTGATCTCAGCTACGAGCAGGCGCTCGATGAGCTGGAGCGCCTGGTGGCGGCGATGGAGGGGCAGCAACTGCCGCTGGATCAGCTCCTGCAAAGCTACAAGCGCGGGGCCGAACTGCTGGCCCTGTGCCGCGGCCGCCTGCAGGCGGTGGAGCAGCAGGTGAAGTTGCTGGATGGGGTGGAGCTGAAGGCCTGGGAGGGCCCCTGAGACCATGGAAGCAAAGGACTTTGGCCACTGGGTGGATACCTCCCTGGCTGGCGTCGAGGCGGCGCTGGACCGGCTGGTGCCGGCCGGCGCGCCCGCCGGGCTGGGCGAGGCCATGCGCTACGCGGTGCTGGGCGGCGGCAAGCGGCTGCGCCCGCTGCTGGTGCTGGCAAGCTGCGCGGCCGTCAACGGCGACACCTTCGCCGCAATGCGCGCGGCCTGCGCCGTCGAGCTGATTCACGCCTACTCGCTGGTGCACGACGACATGCCCTGCATGGACAACGACGTGCTGCGCCGCGGCAAGCCGACCACGCACGTGGCCTTCGGTGAAGCCCAGGCCATGCTGGCCGGCGACGCGATGCAGGCACTGGCCTTCGACGTGCTGACGCCCGACGACGGCATCGCGCCCGCGCTGCAGGCGCGGCTGTGCGCGCTGCTGGCGCGCTCGTCGGGCTACGACGGCATGGCCGGCGGCCAGGCCATCGACCTGGCCAGCATCGGCAAGCCGCTGGACGAGGCGACGCTGCGCGACATGCACCGCCGCAAGACCGGCGTGCTGCTGCAGGCCAGCGTCATGATGGGCGCGGCCTGCGGCCCGGCGTCGGCGCAGGCGACGAAGTCGCTGTCCGACTACGGCGCGGCGCTGGGGCTGGCCTTCCAGGTCGTGGACGACATCCTGGACGTGACCCAGGACTCCACCGTGCTGGGCAAGACCGCCGGCAAGGACCAGGACGCCAACAAGCCCACCTACGTCAGCGTGCTGGGCCTGGACGCCGCACGGGCGCTGGCGCAACAACTGCGCGCCGAGGCCAAGGCGGCGCTGGCCGCCAGCGGGCTGGCCGACGTCAGCCACCTGAGCCTGCTGGCCGATTCGGTGGTAGAGCGGGACAACTAAAAAGGGGCCGCCATGGACTACACGCTGCTGAAGAGCATCAACAGCCCCGCGGACCTGCGCCGCCTGCCGCGCACCGAGCTTCAGGCCGTGGCCGACGAGCTGCGTGCCTACGTGCTGGAGAGTGTCTCCAAGACCGGCGGCCACCTGGGTTCCAACCTCGGCACGGTCGAGCTGACCGTGGCGCTGCACTACGTCTTCAACACGCCGGACGACAGGCTGGTGTGGGACGTGGGCCACCAGACCTACCCGCACAAGGTGCTGACAGGCCGGCGTGACCGCATGTCCGGTCTGCGCCAGATCGGCGGTATCAGCGGCTTCCCGCGCCGCGACGAGAGCGAGTACGACACCTTCGGCACCGGCCATTCGTCGACCTCGATCTCGGCCGCCCACGGCATGGCCATGGCGGCCAAGCTCAAGGGCGAGAACCGCAAGGCCGTGGCCATCATCGGCGACGGCTCGATGACGGCCGGCATGGCCTTCGAGGCACTGAACAATGCCGGCGTGGCCCATGGCGGCCTGCTGGGCGACGTGCTGGTCATCCTGAACGACAACGACATGTCCATCAGCCCGCCCGTGGGCGCGCTGAACAAGTACCTGGCGCGGCTGATGAGCGGCAGCTTCTACACGGCCGCGCGCGAGGGTGCCAAGAGCGTGCTGAAGAACACGCCGCTGTACGAGTTCGCGCGCAAGTTCGAGGAGCACACCAAGGGCATGGTCGTGCCGGGCACGATCTTCGAGGAGTTCGGCTTCAACTACGTCGGCCCCATCGATGGCCACGACCTGGACTCGCTCGTGCCGACGCTGGAGAACCTGCGCGACAAGAAGGGCCCGCAGTTCCTGCACATCGTCACGAAGAAGGGCGCCGGCTACAAGCTGGCCGAGGCCGACCCGGTCAAGTACCACGCCGCCTCCGGCAAGTTCGACCCGGCCGTCGGCTTCGTGAAGCCTGCCACGCCACCCAAGACGACCTTCACGCAGGTGTTTGGCGACTGGCTGTGCGACATGGCCGAGGCCGACCCGCGGCTGGTGGGCATCACGCCGGCCATGCGCGAGGGCTCGGGCATGGTGGAGTTTCACAAGCGCTTCCCGCAGCGCTATCACGATGTCGGCATCGCCGAGCAGCACTCGGTGACCTTTGCCGCCGGTCTGGCCTGCGAGGGCATCAAGCCGGTCGTCGCGATCTACTCGACCTTCCTGCAGCGCGCCTACGACCAGATGGTCCACGACGTGGCCATCCAGAACCTGCCCGTGCTGTTCGCGCTGGACCGCGCCGGCCTGGTGGGCGCCGACGGCGCCACGCATGCCGGCAACTACGACATCGCCTACACGCGCTGCATCCCGAACATGGCCGTGCTGACGCCGGCCGACGAGGACGAATGCCGCCAGGCGCTGTACACCGGCTTCCTGCACGACGGCCCGGTGACGGTGCGCTACCCGCGCGGTGCCGGTGCGGGCGTGGTGCCGGTCAAGCAGATGACGGCCCAGCCCTGGGGCAAGGGCGAGGTGCGCCGCAAGGGCCAGCGCGTGGCCATCCTTGCTTTCGGCACGCTGCTCTATCCGGCGTTGGAAGCCGCCGAACGCCTGGATGCGACGGTCGCCAACATGCGTTTCGTGAAGCCGCTGGACGCTGAACTGGTGGCCGAGCTGGCACGCACGCACGACGCGCTGGTCACCGTCGAGGACGGCTGCATCATGGGCGGTGCAGGCAGTGCCGTCACCGAGGCGCTGAACGCCGCCGGCCTCAGCATCCCCGTGCTGCAGCTGGGCCTGCCGGACGAGTTCGTCGAGCACGGCGACCCGGCCAAGCTGATGAGCCTGTGCGGCCTGGACGCCGCCGGCATCGAGGCCAGCATCGTCAAGCGCTTTGGCGCCAAGCCGGTGGTCGTGCACAGCGCAGCGCGCTGACCAGCGCCGCCACCAGCGGCTGCGCCGGGCGGTGCAGCGGGATCAACGCACTGACGCGGTAGGGGATGGAGACGGCCAGCGGCCGCACCACCAGCCCCTCGTTGGCGCAGGCGTGTGCCGTCAGCGGATTGACGATGGCCAGCCCGAGGCCGGTGCGTACCAGCTCGCAGACGGCCACCGCGCTGTGCGTCTGCACGCGCAGCCGGCGGGCCACGCCCGCCGCCGCGAAACGGGCGTCGATCTCGCGCCGGTAGGGGTCGTCCGTGGCGAGGCTGATGAAGTCCTGACCGCTGAAGTCAGCCAGCCCCAGCCGCGCATGCGCCGTCAGCGCGTGCCCCGCGGGCAACACGGCCACCTCGTCGGCCTCCAGCACCGGCTCCACGCGCACGCCCGGCAGCGGCGTGGCCTGCTCGGCCAGGCCCAGATCGAAGCGCTGCTCGCTCATCCATGCGTCCAGCAGTGGCGGCTCGGCCGGCGTGATGTCGATGCGCGCGCCCGGGTGCTCGCCGAGCAGCGTGGCCAACGCCGCCGGCAGCAGCGCGTGGCTCAGGGCGGGCAGGCTCAGCACGCTCAGCTCCGCGTCCTCGTCCCGTCCCAGCGCCTGCGCGCGCTCGATGACGCGGGCCAAGCCCTGGAAGCTGCGCTCCACCTCGTCGAACAGCGCGCGAGCCCGGGCGGTGGCCTTCAGCCGGCCGCGCTCGCGCTCGAACAGCGCGTAGCCCAGCAACTGCTCCAGCCGGGCCAGGTCGCGGCTCAGCGTCGGCTGCGACGTGTGCAGCAGCGCGGCGGCGCCGGTGACGCTGCCGGCCGTCATGACGGCGCGGAAGACCTCGATGTGGCGGTGCTGGATATCCATATCAGGGATGAATTGTCTCTCGACAAATTTCAATTTGATTGAATGGATGACGAGGGGCATGCTGCCAACCATGACCAAGCCCCTGCCCACCCCCTTCACGCCCGCCCGCCTGCAAGCCCTGGCCGCCGAACACGGCACGCCGCTGTGGGTCTATGACGCCGCCACCATCCGCGCCCGCGCCGCGTCGCTGAAGCGCTTCGACGTCGTGCGCTTCGCGCAGAAGGCCTGCTCCAACATCCATGTGTTGAAGCTGCTGCGCGAGGCTGGCGTCAAGGTGGACTCGGTGTCACGCGGCGAGGTGCTGCGTGCGCTGGCGGCCGGCTATGAGGCGGGCGGCGACGAAATCGTCTTCACCGCCGACCTGTTGGACCACGCGACACTGGCCACCGTCGTGGAGCACCGCATCCCCGTCAACGCCGGTTCCATCGACATGCTCCACCAACTGGGTGAAGCGTCGGCAGGCCACGCCGTCTGGCTGCGCATCAACCCCGGCTTCGGCCACGGCCACAGCCACAAGACCAACACGGGCGGCGAGCACAGCAAGCATGGCATCTGGCACACCGACCTGCCTGCCGCGCTGGCCGTCATCCGCCAGCACGGCCTGAAGCTCGTGGGCCTGCACATGCACATCGGCTCGGGCGTGGACTATGAGCACCTGGCGCAAGTGGGCCAGGCCATGGTGGCCCTGGTGCGCCAGACCGTCGCGGCCGGCCACGACCTGCACGCGATCTCGGCCGGCGGCGGGTTGTCCATTCCCTACCGCGACGGCGACGCCGGCATTGACGTGGAGCATTACTTCGGCCTGTGGGATGCCGCGCGCCGCGAGGCCGAGGGCCTGGTGGGCCACGCACTGACGCTGGAACTGGAGCCCGGCCGCTACCTGGTTGCCGAGAGCGCCGTGCTGCTGGCCGAGGTGAGGGCGGTGAAGAACGCGGGCGCCAACCGCTTCGTGCTGGTGGACGCCGGCTTCAACGAGCTGATGCGCCCCGCCATGTACGGCGCCTTCCACGGCATGAGCCTGGTCGGCGCCACGGGTGAGCGGCAACCCACGGTGGTGGCCGGCCCGCTGTGCGAATCGGGCGACGTGTTCACGCAAGGCCCGGGTGGCGAGGTGCTCACGCGCGACCTGCCGGCCGCGAAGGTCGGCGACCTGCTGGTCATTCACGATGCCGGCGCCTATGGCGCGTCCATGTCCAGCAACTACAACAGCCGGCCGCTGGCGGCCGAGGTGCTGGTGGACGGCGATGCGAGCCGGCTGATCCGCCGCCGCCAGACCGTCGAGGAGTTGCTGGCGCTGGAACTCTGACACCAGGCAACGCACGCCCCCCGGGGGATTCGCGGTGGCAGGCGGGCGGATGAGCGGCTCTTTTGGGCGGCTCCGCCCGAGCTGCAAAGGTCGCCGCCCGATAGGCAAAGCCAATAGGACCGATTTGATTAAAGTTTTCAACTGAAAACTTGTTTTCGATATAGTTCTGCCTATCCCATCCACCCACCCCACACGGAGCGTTCCATGTCCCTGATCAACACCCAAGTCCAGCCCTTCAAGACCGAGGCCTTCCACAACGGCAAGTTCGTCACCGTCAGCGACGAGACGCTGAAGGGCAAGTGGTCCGTGCTGATCTTCATGCCGGCCGCCTTCACGTTCAACTGCCCGACCGAAGTCGAGGACGCGGCCGACAACTACGCCGAATTCCAGAAGCTGAACACCGAGGTCTACATCGTCACGACCGACACGCACTTCTCGCACAAGGTGTGGCACGAGACCTCGCCGGCTGTCGGCAAGGCCAAGTTCCCGCTGGTGGGCGACCCGACCCACACGCTGACCAACGCCTTCGGCGTGCACATCCCCGAAGAAGGCCTGGCGCTGCGCGGCACCTTCGTCATCAACCCGGACGGCGTCATCAAGACCGCCGAAGTGCATTCCAACGAGATCGCACGTGACGTCAAGGAAACGCTGCGCAAGCTGAAGGCTGCCCAGTACACCGCCGCCCACCCCGGCCAGGTCTGCCCGGCCAAGTGGAACGAAGGTGCCAAGACCATCGCCCCGTCGCTGGACCTGGTCGGCAAGATCTAACAGCCGTGCTGTTCACAAGGAGCCCGGGAGGGCTCCTTCCTTCCGCAGAGCCTCACCGGTTCTGCTGAAAGGGCCTCCGCCTCGGGGACCCTTTCAGCAGTGGCCAGCCCCGCCACGCCTCACTGAAAGGACCTCACCATGTTGGACGCCGCACTGAAGACCCAGCTCCAGGGCTACCTGGACCACGTCAAGCTCCCCTTCGAGATCGTCGCCTCGCTGGACAAGTCCGCCGCCAGCGATGAGATGCGCGAGCTGCTGGACGAGATCGCCAGCATGAACGACAAGATCACGCTGCGTACCGACGGCGTCGACACGCGCACCCCGTCCTTCCTGCTGCGCCGCACCGGCACCGAACAGAGCCTGCGCTTTGCGGCCATCCCGCTGGGCCACGAGTTCACGTCCCTCGTGCTGGCGCTGCTGTGGACCGGCGGCCATCCGCCCAAGGTCGAGCAGGCGCAGATCGATGCCGTGAAGGCACTGGACGGCGAGTACGACTTCGAGATCTACATGAGCCTGACCTGCCACAACTGCCCGGACGTGGTCCAGGCGTTGTCGCTGATGTCCATCGTCAACCCGCGCATCCGCACCACCGTCATCGACGGCGGCCTGTTCCAGGCCGAGGTCGAGGCGCGCGAGATCATGGCCGTGCCCAGCGTCTACCTGAACGGCGAGCATTTCGTCTCCGGTCGCGTCAGCCTCGAAGAGATCGTTGCCAAGCTCGACACCGGCTCGGCCGCGCGTGACGCCAAGAAGCTGGACGCCGAAGCTCCCTACGACATGCTCATCGTCGGCGGCGGTCCGGCCGGCGCGGCCGCGGCCGTGTACGCAGCCCGCAAGGGCATCCGCACCGGCGTCGCGGCCGAGCGCTTCGGCGGCCAGGTCAACGACACGCTGGGCATCGAGAACTACATCTCCGTCTCCGTCACCGACGGCCCCAAGTTCGCCGCCGCGCTGGAAGGTCACGTCAAGGACTACCAGGTCGACATCCACAACCTGCAGCGCGCCGAGAAGCTCATCCCCGCCGCGCAGCCGGGCGGCCTCATCGAGGTGGAACTGGCCAACGGCGCCCGGCTCAAGGGCAAGACGGTCATCCTGTCCACCGGCGCGCGCTGGCGCAACGTGGGCGTGCCCGGCGAGGCCGAGTACAAGAACAAGGGCGTGGCCTACTGCCCGCACTGTGACGGCCCGCTGTTCAAGGGCAAGCCGGTCGCGGTGATCGGCGGCGGCAACTCGGGCGTCGAGGCCGCCATCGACCTGGCCGGCATCGTCAAGCACGTGACGCTGATCGAGTTCGGCGAGCAGCTGCGCGCCGACGCGGTGCTGGTCAACAAGGCCCGCAGCCTGCCCAACGTCACCATCATCACGAATGCGCAGACCACCGAGTTCACCGGCACGAACGGCAAGCTCGACGGCCTGAACTACACCGACCGCGTCACGGGTGAAGCCAAGCGCGTGGAAGTCGACGGCTGCTTCGTGCAGATCGGCCTGGTGCCCAACACCGAGTGGCTGCGCGGCACCGTCGAGCTGAGCAAGCACGGCGAGATCATCGTGGACGCCAAGGGCGCCACCTCGGTGCCCGGCGTGTTCGCGGCCGGCGACGTGACCACCGTGCCCTTCAAGCAGATCATCATCGCCGCCGGCGACGGCGCGAAGGCGGCGCTGGGAGCCTTCGACCACCTGATGCGCAGCTGAGCGAAAGCTAACGCCGCAGCCTCCTACACTGCCTCCCCAGCGCCCGGCAAGCGGCGTCAAAGGAGGCGGTCTTGAAACTGGCGTTGCTGGGAGTGCAAGGGGTGCTGTTGTGCGCGGTGCTGCTGTTGCTGGGTGGGCTGCTGTACCACCAGCGCCGCACGAAGCAGCAGCAGGACGCGCTGCTGGATGAGCTGCTGCCGGGCCTGGCGCCCCAACAGCGCTGGTTCCGCGTCAACGTCGCCCGCCAGCCGTTCTTTGCCCGCCGGCTGCGCATGCTGAGCTTCGAGGCCAAGGGGCTGCTGATCGATCTGGGCGAGCAGCTGCGGCTGGTGGCCGTCCAGCGCGACGGCGCCCGGGTTGAATGGCTGTTGCCCAAGTCGCCCGAGTCTGTGCGTTGGGACGGCAACGTGGGCCTGCGCGCCGGCAACCTGCATTGGCTGGCGCTGGGCGTGGGAGACCAGGCCGTCATGGTCAGCGCCGACACGGGCCTGAATGCCGTGGCCTCGCGCGAGGCCACGGCGGACCTGCTGCGCGCGCTGCTGCCCCGCCAGCCGCTGGCGCCCTCGGCGCGCGGCGATTTCGCGCTGGAGAAGAACGCGGCGTCCCGCCTGGTCGTCGTCGTGTTCATCGCGCTGCTGCTGGCGGTGCTGGCCGACCATGGCCTCAGCGAGTACCAGGCGCTGCACGCCCACCACGTCATGCTGCTGGGCCTGCTGGCGGTGCCGTTGTGGCCGCTGATCTACCTGTACCTGTCGCGCCGCCAGGTGCCCGGCCGCGAGGCGTTGACGCTGGTCACGCTGCTGACCGTGCTGCTGGCCGTGGCCGTGCCGCGCGCGGCGCTGCGCCTGGACCAGTGGCTGGCGGACGCGGCGGTTGCCACGCCGTATCGATTGGCCGCCGGCGCACTGCTGCAGCCGGTGCAGGCCGGTCCGCCGGACGTCCGGCTGCGCGACGTGAGCGAGTACTGGGCCCAGTTCGAGCCCGGGTCCGTCCACGAGCTGGATATCGTGCGCGGCCCGCTGGGCCTGTGGCAACTGGATCGCCGCCGCCTGAACGCCGTCACGCGGGCCTGGTATCTCCGCCAGGACGCCGCCACGCCAGCCGCAGGCCATCCAGCGAGTACAGCGCCAACGCCGCCCAGATGAACCCGAACGCGACCAGCCGGGTCGCGTCCATGGGCTCCCTGAACAGGAACACGCCGAGCAGGAACTGCAGCGATGGCGACGCGTACTGCACGATGCCCAGCGTCGCCAGCGGGATGCGCCGCGCGCCGGCCGCGAACAGCAGCAGCGCGCCGGCAGTGACCGGGCCGGTGCCGATCAGCCAGGCCCAGTCCACGGCCGTCTGGCCGGCCAGCTGCCCGTCCAGGCCCCAGTACGCAAAGCCCGCCAGGGCCAGCGGCGCCAGGATCAGCGTCTCCAGCGCCAGGCCCTCCAGGGCGCCCAGCGACGCGGTCTTGCGCATCAGGCCGTACAGGCCAAAGCTGACCGCCAGCACCAGCGCTACCCAGGGCAGGCGGCCGCCCGCCACGGTCAGCCAGACAACGCCGAACGCGGCCAGCCCGACCGCGACCCACTGCACCCGCCGCGGCCGCTCGTGCAGCACGGCAAAGCCCAGCGCCACGTTGACCAGCGGGTTGATGAAGTAGCCCAGGCTGGCGTCGATGACATGGCCGTTCCCCACGGCCCAGACATAGGTCAGCCAGTTCACCGCGATCAGCGCGGCCGACAGACCGAAGCGCCGCCACGTGGCCGCGCTGACCTCGCGCAGCCATTTCAGGTGCCCGGTCACCAGCAGCACGACGGCCACGAACACCAGCGACCACAGCGTGCGGTGGGCCACGATCTGCAGCGACGGGATGGCGGCGATCTGGCGGAAGTAGAGCGGGAACAGGCCCCAGCTCAGATAGGCGCCGAGGGCGTAGAGGATGCCTGGATTCAAGCGCGGCTTTCGGTGAGGCGGGCGCGCCATTGTTCCCCGCCCGTCAGCGCCGGCGGGCGCCGGCATCGGACGGGCCTGCGAGGACTGGGGTCAAGGCTGTCGATGGGTTTGACAGCGCCGGGGCGCAGCTAACGCCATGGTCTTTTCAAGAGTTGTCATAAATGACTGATGTGAAAGTATTTATGGTGAATTTGTGTTGATCTGGCTTGTTTGTTGCTTGATGACGTTGGCAACGGTTTCCTGTCCTGAAGTTCAAGCATGCAGGAGGTTCCGACATGAAAACGCTCCAACGTTCTCTGCTGTGCGCCAGCGCGCTGGTTGCCTCGTTCGGTCTGGTGGCGGTGGGCCATGCGGCTCCGGTCATCAAGCTCAAGACCATCAGCACCGCCTTCTCCAACCCGGTCGGCATCGACTACTACGAGCCGACCAACGAACTGATCCTGTCGTCTCACTATCCGAGCGGCCTGCCGTCCAACCTGGAGAGGGTGTCGGCCAGTGGCGCACATTCGATCTACTCGTCGCTGTCCGGTGCGACGGACGAACTGAAGATCGCGACGGTGCGCTCTGGCTATGCCACCGGTTTTGCGGTCGGCACCACCTTTACCGGCAACGGCGCCGACGGGCAGATCGTCAAGGTCGATCCGGGTGGCGGCACGACCGTCAATCCGTGGGTCACGCTGCCGGGCGGCGGCCACGGCGTGTTCCGCGGCTCGCTGTATGTGGATCGCACGGGCGTCTACGGTGGCGACCTGATCGCGGCGACCACGGCCGGTGAGGTCTGGCGGGTCAACGCGGCCGGTACGGCCACGATGATCGCCGACGTGGGTGTGCACCTGGAGGGGCTGGCCACCGTGCCCAATGACGTGGGCCGCTGGGGTGCCATCGCGGGCTGCATCATCGCGGGCGCCGAGGGCCAAGGCCTGATGCATGCCTGGTGTCCGAGTGCGTCGGGGGGCTACAGCCACACCACCCATTCGCTGGGCGTGGCCATCGAGGACATCGACTTCATCGACGGCGGCAACTTCTTCGGCGTCAACTACGGCACCGGCCAGTTGCTGGGGGCGGATGCCGCTCAGTTCGCCGGCATGGAGGGCGACATTCTGTTGACGCAGGAATTCCCGGTGGGCGGCGGCTCGGGCCTGTTCCGCATGACCTGGACCGGCTCGGCGCTGGCCGTTGAGCAGTTCGGCCTGGACCTGACCGATGTGCGCTCCGGCTTCGGGCAATGGGAGCACGTGACCTTCGCCAATGCCGGGGTGGTCGAGATCCCGCCGGTGGGCCGCCTGCCCGAACCCGCGGGGCTGGTGCTCGCCGCAGTGCTGGCGCTGGCCTGCACGCGGCGCCGTCGCTGACGGCCCGTAGCAAGGCGGTCGGCAGGCACTGGGAAGTGCCGGACCGCCGCGCCGGGTGAGGCAGCGTGCCCGCCCGGGTTATCCCTGGTGAAATCGCCCAGGTCTGGCCGTCGAATCGGGCCCGCCCCGTTCGTCGTGCTGACATGGCCCTCATCGAATTCACCCCGCAGCTGCGCCGCTTCGTCGACACACCGGTGATCGACACGCCGGCCACCGTGCTCGGTCAGGGCCTGGAAGTCGCCTTCGCGATCAACCCGAGGCTGCGCGGCTACATCCTCGACGACCAGGGTCATCTGCGGCCCAACGTGGTCGTCTTCATCGACGGCCGGCGCGCGCGCGACCTGCGCGGCCTGACCGACCCGCTCGGGCCCGACAGCCGGGTCCATGTGTTTCAAGCCTTGTCTGGAGGATGAGATGACGACTGATCGCGCCTGGGCCGCGACCCGCAAGGGCCTGTTCGAACTGCGCCGCCGCGGCGGCGCCTGGCAGGTCGAGCGCCTCAGCTTCGTGGCCGACCCGGTCACCATGCTGCTGCCGCCCGATGCGTCGGGCCACATGCTGGCCGGGCTCAACCTGGGCCATTTCGGCGCCAAGCTGCAGGCCAGCGACGATGCCGGCCAGACCTGGCGCGAGGTGGCGGCGCCCAGCTTCCCGCCGCAGCCCGAGGGTGCCGAGGGGCCGGCCTGGAAGCTGGAACAGGTGTTCGCGCTGGAGCGCGCGGGCGACGCCATCTGGTGCGGCAGCGTGCCGGGCGGGCTGTTCGTCAGCCGCGACCGGGGCGAATCCTGGCAGCTGGACGAGACGCTGTGGCGCGACCCGCGGCGCGAGCAGTGGATGGGCGGCGGCAATCCCAACCCGGCCTTGCATTCCATCTGCCCGCACCCGGCGCAGCCGCAGGAGCTGCTGATCGGCGTCTCCTGCGGCGGCGCCTGGCGCACGACCGACGGCGGCAAGACCTGGGACCTGCGCGCCAAGGGCATGCGCGCCGACTTCATGCCGCCCGAACTGGCCGGCGACGAGAACTCGCAGGACCCCCACCTCATCGCCCGCTGCCGCGACCAGCCCGACGTGCTCTGGTGCCAGCACCACTGCGGCATCTTCCGCAGCAGCGACAACGGCGCCAGCTGGGTCGAGGTGCAGGCCCAGCCGTCCAGCTTCGGCTTTGCCGTCGCCGTGCATCCGCGCGACGGCGACACGGCCTGGTTCGCGCCGGCCGTCAAGGACGAGCGTCGCATTCCCGTCGATGCGGCCCTGTGCGTGACGCGCACCCGCGACGGCGGCCGGAGCTTCGAGGTGCTGCGCACCGGGCTGCCGCAGCAGCACTGCTACGACCTGATCTACCGCCACGGCCTGGCCGTGGACGACAGCGGTGAGCAGTTGCTGATGGGTTCGACGACCGGCGGGCTGTGGGCCAGCGGTGACGCCGGCGACAGCTGGCAGGCCCTGCCGGCCCGCCTGCCGCCGATCTACACGGTCAAGTTCGGTTAAGCCGCTCGCGCGTGGGCGGGGCTAGCATGGTGCCCAAACGACCACGAGGAGACGACTATGTCCCTGAACTCGACCTATGGCCCGGCGGCATTGACGGCCGGCTCGCAACGTGCGAGTGCCCGCGAGGCGGCCTGGCGCGAGGCCGACCGGCTGCTGCTGGCCACGCTGGGCCTGCACCTGGTCGTCGCGCTGGCGCTGGGCAGCTACTTCGGCGGGCTGGGCCTGGCGTTCGGCGTGGGCGGCGTGGTGATCGCGCTGGCGTTGGCTGTGCATCGCGCGGCGGGCGGCTCGGCGCTGTCGGCCCACACCATGGCGCTGGCCAGCATGGCCATGGTGGCGCTGCACATCCAGCTCGCGCGCGGCATGCTGGAGTTCCACTTCGGCGTGTTCGTCACGCTGGCCTTCTTGCTCGCCTACCGGCACTGGGCGCCCATCGTCACGGGCGCGGCCGCCATCGCGGTCCACCATGTGCTGTTCGACCGCCTGCAGGCCGCCGGTGTGGGCGTGTACTGCCTGACCGAGCCGGGCTTCCCGCGGGTGCTGGTGCATGCCGGCTACGTGGTGGTGCAGACGGCCTTCGAGGTGCTGATCGCCATCAAGATGCACCAGCGCGCCGTCGAGCAGACCGCGTTGACCGGCCTCGTGGAGCACCTGACCGCGCAGGGCCGCATCAACCTCGACACCCGCCACGCCGGCCGCAGCGAGGGCGTGGCCGGGCTGTTGCAGGGCGCGGTGGACCGCATCCACGGCGTCGTCAGCCAGGTGCAGACGGCGGCGCGCAGCATCGACGGCGCCAGCTCCGAGATCGCCGCCGGCAACCAGGACCTGTCGGTGCGCACCGAGAAGATGGCGGCCAGCCTGCAGTCCACCGCCTCGTCCATGGACGCGCTGACGGTGGCCGTGCGTGAGACGGCCGACTCCGCGCGCCAGGCCCACGGCCTGGCCGGCGGTGCGGCCGAGGCGGCCTCGCGCGGCTCCGGCGTGGTGGGCCAGGTGGTCACCACCATGGAGGCCATCCAGGCCAGCGCCGGCCGCATCGCCGACATCACCGGCCTGATCGACTCCATCGCCTTCCAGACCAACATCCTCGCGCTCAACGCCGCGGTGGAGGCGGCGCGCGCGGGCGAGCAAGGCAAGGGCTTCGCGGTGGTCGCGTCCGAGGTGCGCAGCCTGGCCCAGCGCAGCGCCGAGGCGGCACGCGACATCAAGGGCTTGATCGCGCAGTCCAGCGAGCAGGTGGCGGCCGGCTCCGGCTTTGTCGCGTCGGCCGGCCAGGCCATGCACGAGATCGAGACGGCCGTGCAGCAGGTCTCGGCGCTGATCGGCAGCATCGCGCGCTCGGCCGGCGAGCAGAGCGAGGGCATCGTCAAGGTCAACCAGGCGGTGGGACAGCTGGACCAGGTCACGCAGCAGAACGCCGCGCTGGTGGAGCAGTCGGCCGCCGCCGCCGAGAGTCTGCGCGACCAGGCGCAGCGGCTGGCCGACGAAGTCAGCGTTTTCCACACACGAGACGAGCGCGCGGTCGCGGCCCGGTAAACCCGGGGCATCCGGCCGGGCGGCGCTCGCTATCCTCGCGCGCCGCATGCCGTTCCGACTCGTCATCGCCCTGTTGCTCTTGCTGCCGCTGCTGGCTGCGGCGGCCTGCGCGCGCCCCTGGCGCGTGCCCTTCGAGGACTGGCGGCCCTATGCCTTCATCGATGACCAGGGTCGCCACACCGGCCTGGAGACCGAGCTGCTGGCCGCCATCGCCAAGGAGATGGGCTGCAGCGTGGAATACCTGCCGGACGTGCCGCGCAACCGCCGCATGCCCATGCTGGTGGCGGGCGACCTGGACCTGCTGGTGGCGGCGTCCTACGACAGCCCCAACCCGCCCGAGTCCATCTGGTTCACGCGTCCCTACCGCAACGAGGAGTTCGGCGCCTTCACGCGCGCGGACGCCGGGCTGGCGCCGGGGCTGCAGACGCTGCGCGAGGTGCTGGGCGCCGGCCTGCGGCTGCTGGCGCACCGCGGCCCCGCCGTCGTGCCCATCGTGGACGAGTTCGCGGCGGTCAGCCGGCTCACGGCGTTCGAGGACTACGCCAAGGGCCTGCAGCTGCTTGCGTTGGGCCGCGGCGACGTGTTGATCGGTGACCGGCTGGCCGTGTTGTTCGCCGCCCGCGGTGCGCAGCTGGGCGTCAGGGAGCTGGCGCTGCCGGTGCGCCGCGACGTGGTGGGCTACAAGCTGAGCCGCCGGCGCTTCGACGCGGCCGATGTGGCGCGCTTCAACGAGGTCATCCTGCGGCTGGAGGCACAGGGCGAGCTGCGGCGCATCCGCGCCCGCTGGCTGCCGGCGGGCTCACGCTGACGGCCAGCCCTCGCCCGGCGGCGCGTGCAGCCGTAGCGGTGCGCCGCTGACCGGATGGGCCAGCACCAGCTCCAGCGCATGCAGCCACAGTCGCTGCCGGCCCAGGTGGGCCGCCACGGCGCGGTTCAGCGGGCCCTTGCCGTGCGTGGCGTCACCCAGGATGGGGTGGGCGATGTGCTTCAGGTGGCGACGGATCTGGTGGCGACGGCCCTGCAGCGGCTCGGCCTCCAGCAGCGCCACGCGCGTGGTCGCGAAGCGCGGGTCCGTCGCGAAGGGCCATTCCAGCCGCCGCAGCACGCGCCAGCGCGTCTGCGCGTCCAGCAGGGGCTGGCCGGCCGACGGCAGCTCGGGGTCGCGCGCCAGCGGGTGGTCGATGAGGCCGGCGTCTTCTGCAGGCCAGCCGCGCACCAGCGCCAGGTAGCGCTTGGCCATGCGACCCTGCTCGAACATCGCGCCCAGCAGCGACGCCACCTCGGCCGACAGCGCGAACAGCAGCACGCCCGAGGTGCCGCGGTCCAGCCGGTGCACGGGCCACACGGGCCGGTCGAGCTGGTCGCGCAGCAGCTGCAGCGCGGCCTCGTCCTCGCCGGCGGCGAGCTGTGTGCGGTGCACCAGCAGGCCCGGTGGTTTGTCGATGGCGACGAGGTGCTCGTCGGCGTGCAGGAGGGGCAGCCTCAAGAGAGATCGCCGTCCACGTAGAACCACTCGCCGTGCTCGCGGACGAAGCGGCTGACCTCGTGCAGCCGGTGCGCGCGGCCCGCGAGCTTGCTGCGGGCGACGAACTCGACGGTGCCGTGGTCGGCGTCCTGCAGCGCGCTGCGCTTGACGTCCAGCCCCAGCCACTTCAGCCCCGGCTCGGGGGGCTCCAGGTCAGCAGGGCGGGTGCTGGCATGCCAACTGGCCAGCAGGTAGGGGCGCAGGTCCAGCACGAAGGCGGCATAGCGCGAGCGCATCAGCGCCTCGGGCGTCGCGGCCGTCAGCCGGGCGTGGGCGGCGTGCTCGGCGTGCAGCGCGCCGCAGCAACTGCCATAGGCCCTCGCGTGGCCGCAAGGGCAGGGGTCGGAAGCATTCATAGGCGGGCCATGATGCCCGAAGGACTGCTGCCGTCAGGCGCCGCCGGTCAGCTTGGCCAGCTGCTTCAGCAGGTCGTCGGCGCGTGCATCGTCGGGCCGCAGCAGTTGCGCGGTGGCGATGCTGGCGCGCACCTCGGCCTCCAGCTCGGCGCTGCGGCCCTGGCGCTCCATGCAGGTCAGCGCCACGGCGGCGAAGTTCAGCAGCACGCGGCCGTTGCGCGGCATGGAGGTCTTGGCGCCGCGCAGGCTGGCCAGCGCGCCGGGCAGGTCGCCCTGGGCCAGCAGGCGCACGCCGCCCTTCATCGCGTCGGTCGCCTCGCGCTTGGCGGCGGCCACC
>DASWWC010000066.1:0-1553 GCA_036401055.1 Roseateles sp. | reverse complement strand
ACCACCTTGCCGTCCAGCGTGACCTTCACCGTGCCGATGGCCTGGCCCTGCGTGATCGGCGCGACCAGCGTCTTGGGCACGTCCATCGTCGGCTTCAGGTCGCCGTAGCGGCCGCGCGGCACGCTCACCAGCATCGGCTGGGCGACGCCCAGTTGCACTTCCTTGGCCTGGCCCTTCCACACGCGCTGGCTGGCGATGACCTTGCCGGGCTCGTACAGGCGGTGCGTCTCGTAGAAGCGGAAGCCCCAGTTGAGCAGCGCCAGGCTGTCGTCGGCGCGCTGCTTCTCGGAGGTGGAACCCATCACGACCGCGACGAGGCGCTGGTCGCCACGCTTGGCCGAGCTCATCAGGCAGTAGCCGGCGGCCGAATGGTGGCCGGTCTTGATGCCGTCGACGCTGGCATCGCGCCACAGCAGCAGGTTGCGGTTCGGCTGGGTAATCGTGCCGACCGTGAATTCCTTGATCTTGTTGAAGGCGTATTGCTCGGGATAGTCGCGGATGAAGGCGCGGCCCAGCAGCGCGAGGTCGTAGGCGGTCGAGTAGTGCTCCGGCGCGGACAGGCCGTGTGCGTTGACGAAGTGCGAGCCCTTCATGCCGATCTGCGCGGCGTAGTTGTTCATCAGCGACGCGAAGGCTTCCTGGCTGCCGGCGGCGTGCTCGGCCAGCGCGATGGCGGCGTCGTTGCCCGACTGCACGGCCATGCCCTTTTCCATGTCCAGCAGCGGCGCGGTCTTGTTGACGGCGAAGCCGCTGTAGCTGCCATCGGTGCCGGCGCCGCCCTCGCGCCAGGCGCGCTCGCTCATCATCACCTGGTCGTCGGGCTTGATCTTGCCGTTCTTCTGTTCGGCCGCCAGCACATACGAGGTCATGACCTTGGTGATGCTGGCCGGCTCGACGCGCTCGTTGTAGTTCTCGCCTGCCAGGACCTGGCCGGTGATGTAGTCGACCAGCACCCAAGCCGTGCCCACGGGCTTGGGCGGCGGCGGGATTTCCACGGCGGCGGCAGCCGGAGCGGCGGGTGCCGGGGTCGGCGCGGGGGTCTGGGCGATGGCCAGGCCCATGGCGGTGGTCGCGAGCGCGGCGAGGGCGAAACGGAACTTCATCGGCGGAAAACTCCTGGCAAGGCCGTGGGCCTGACGATTCAAGGCGAATATTGTAGGGAGACCAGCCGCGACGTGGGTTGGAAAGACGTAAAAAAGCCCCGGACGGAGGCAGGCCTTATTCGCGGACGATCTGCGGGCGTCCGAAACCCAGGCTCGCGATCCTGCCCGCCAGCGCCTCGGCCGCGGCGGCGTCGGCCGCGCCCACGCGCAGGCGCCACAACGGACGGTCCGCCCCGGGCACATCGCTGAGCCGCGCATCGGCGATGCCGGCGGCGGTCAGCCGCGCCAGCGCGCGGTCGGCGTTGTCGCGGCTGGAGAAGCTGGCGACCTGCAGTTGCACGGCAGCCGGCAATGCAGCGACCGGCGCTGCACCCGTGGGCACTGCCGGGGTGGGCATGGCGGTGCTGGCGATCGCGGCAGGCGCAGTGGGCGCGCCCGGCTTGCCGGACG
>DASWWC010000065.1:0-9447 GCA_036401055.1 Roseateles sp. | reverse complement strand
GCGCGGCGGGCGGGGCCTCGAAGCCGGCCACCGCGTCGTCGGGCGTCGCGGCCGTGCCCAGCCGGTAGGCTGCGCCGGGCACGGCGATGTTTTCCTTCAGCGTGACGGGAATGCCGTCCAGCGGCAGCGGTGTGCCGGCGCGCCAGCGGGCTTCGCTGGCGCGGGCCGCAGCCAGCGCCGCATCGGCCTCGACGGCGCACAGCGCATGCAGCTCGCCTTCGCGCGCGGCGGCCTGCGCGAGCACCGCCTGCATCACGTCCACCGGCGACAGCGCGCCGCTGCGGTAGGCAGCCAGCAGCTCAGTCGCGCCGAGGGCCGTGATCACTTCTTCAGCTTCTCGGCGGCCTGCAGCATCGCGGCGATGTGGCCGTCGGGGTTCATGCTGGCGTGCACGGCAGCGATCTTGCCGTCCGTGCCGATCAGGTAGGACACGCGGTCGGCCATGGTGCCGGGCACCATCTTCAGGCTGACGTCGTAGTCCTTGATGGTCTTGCCGTTGGCGTCGGCGGCAACGGCGAACTTGTTGCGGCAGGCCTCCACGCTGAACTTCTTCAGCGTGTCGATATTGTCGTTGGACATGCCGATGACGGTGGTGTTGAAGGCCTTGAACTTGTCGGTGGCCTCGGCGAACTGGTGGGCCTCGACCGTGCAGCCGCTGGTGAAGGCCTTGGGGTAGAAGTAGAGCACCACGGGGCCTTTCTTCAGCGTCTCGGCGAGGCTGAACTTGAAGGCCTGGCCGCCCACGGCGGCTTCGGCGGTGAAGTCGGGCGCCGGCGCGCCCACGCTCAGGGCCGCCTGGGCGGTGGGAATGAGCAGCGCGGTGAACAGGGCAGTCAGCAGTCGGGACATGGCAGGGCCTCGGTGGTCGGGTGGGGTGCAGGATAGCCAAGCCGGCATGACCCGGCGGCCGGGTCGGTCAAGTCGATCGCAACAAGCCGTCAGCCAGCCATTGCTGCAGCGCGGCGACCACGGCCGGCGCGGTGGCGGCGCGCTCGCACAGCAGGGCGAACGGCTCACCGTCGGCCACGGCCTGCAGCAGCACGGCCTCCAGCGGCTCCAGCGAGCGCCAACGCGTCTCGCCGCGCTGGCGCCAGGCCAGCAGCGTGTGCGCGTGCGGCGGCGGCGCGTCCAGCTCGGGCGGCTCGTCGCCGGACTCAGGGTCCCACTCGCGCAGCGCGCGCCAGCCGGGCTCGATGGCATGGGCCAGCGCCACGCGCTGCACGCAGGGATGCAGGCGAAGCCGCAGGCCGGTCCAGTCGTCCGGGACCAGCGCGGCCAGCGTGGCGTGCTGCAGCAGCGGCGCGTCGTCGGCGTCGAAGGCGCTGCGCAGCGCCCAGTCCATGCGCGCGAAATCGACGAGGCTGGCATGCGGCACGAGGTCGTCGCCCGCCGCGGCCATGAAGTCGGCCAGCTGGTGGCCGAACCAGCGGATGGATGGGTGGCGGCTGGGGTGGGCGGCGATGTAGGCCTGGGCCAGCGCGTCGAAGGCCTCGTCGCCCAGCGCGCGGGCCAGCACGGTGTAGTTGTCGGCCAGCGCCTCGGCCAGGCGCGCGCGGTAGGCGTGGCGGTAGACGGCCAGGCCGGTGGCGAAGTCGCCGGCCAGCAGACCGGTGGCATCGGCGCCGTCGCGGATGGCGGCGGCGAGCCCCTGCTGTTGTGCGGCGACGTTCATGAGGCAAGCGCCCGCGCGCGCCCCAGTTCGGCCAGCAGCTCGGGCAGCGGCGGGATGTGGTCGTCGCGCTCGATCATGGTGGGCACGCGGCCAAAGCGCTTCAACGCGTGCGCGTACAGCGCCCAGACCTCGTCGCGCACCGGGTGGTCGTGCGTGTCGATGACGATGTCGCCACGGTCCTCGTGGCCGGCGAGGTGGATCTGGCGCACGAGATCCACCGGGATCGCGTCCAGGTAGGCGACGGGGTCGAAGCCGTGGTTGCGGCCGGACACGTAGACGTTGTTGACGTCCAGCAGCAGCCGCGCGCCGGTGGCCTGCAGCAGCTGGACGACGAAGTCCCACTCGGACATTTCGTCGGCTTGGAATCGCACGTAGCTGGACACGTTCTCCAGCACCAGCGGCCGGCCGAGCAGGTCTTGCGCTTGCGCGATGCGGCCACCCACGTGGTCCAGCGCGGCGCGGGTCAGCGGCACGGGCAGCAAGTCGTGCAGCTGGCTGTGGGCGTCGGCGCTCCAGCACAGGTGGTCGGACACCCAGCCGGGCTGCAGCCGGTCTGCGAGGGCTCTCAGCTCGCTCAGGTAGACCAGGTCCAGCGGCTCGGGCCCGGCGACGGACAGTGAGACGCCGTGCATGACCAGCGGGTAGTCCGCGCGGATGCGCTCCAGGTGCGCCAGCGGCGGGCCGCCCGGCACCAGGTAGTTCTCGGAAATGATCTCCAGCCATTCGGGCCGCACGGCGGCATCGACGCCGGCCTCGAAGGCGGCGTAATGCTCGGTGCGCAGGCCCAGGCCGAAACCTTGGATGTGGGTCATGAGCGGAAGAAGACACGGCGCGGCACCGCAGGTGCTCGCGCCTCATCCAGCAGCAGCCGTGGAACTGGCTTTGCCAGGCCACTGGCTGCGCCCCCTTGAGGGGGAGGCGCGTCAAGCGCCTCGGGGGTGGGTTTATTTCTCGACCTTGCCGCCCGCCTTGGTGCACTCCTCGGCGGTCTTCTTGCTGACCCAGCCCTGGCCCTTGCAGCCGTTCTGGCCCTTGCAGCCGCTCTTGGCGGTCTTGCACTCGGAGCTGCCCTTGCAGCTGTTGACGCCGGAGCACTTGACCATGCCGTCGGCCGCCGCGGCGGTGGTGGGCACGGCGGTGGCAAACAGCGCGGCAGCGGCGGCAGCGATGCCCAGGCCGTTCTTCAGGGATGCGTTCATGGAGGTCTCCAAAAGGATGAGTGGTTGAGATCGGGGTCACCACAGGCCGGTCCTTGCTGAACCAGCTTGCCAGCCTGCGTCGGCGCGCCTTGGCGAGTCCTTACAGCCGGCCGGCAGATTCTGATTACCTGCCGTTATGGCCGCAATGCCGCGTGGCATTCGTCATGCCCCGATGCCAGGGGCTAGAGTGCGGCAGCTTTGCTGCCGCCACCCATGCTGAACACCGAGACCCCGAGCACCCGCCACCCCGACCTGGACACCTACGCCACGCCGGCGCTGCTGGAGGCCTTCATCGACGACCAGAACGCCGCCGTCGCCGCCGTCAAGGCCGCGATGCCGCAACTGGCCGCAGCGGTGGACGCCGCGCTGCCGCGCATCCGCGCCGGCGGCCGGCTGCTGTACGCCGGCGCCGGCACCTCGGGGCGCCTGGGCGTGCTGGACAGCGTGGAGCTGTACCCGACCTTCTCGTGGCCGCGCGAGCGCGCCGTGGCGGTGATGGCCGGCGGCGCGGGCGCGATGTTCGTCGCCGTCGAGGGCGCCGAGGACGACCGTGCGCAAGGCGGCGCCGACCTCGCCGCGCTGAAGCCCGGCCCCAACGACGTGGCGCTGCTGCTGGCGGCCTCGGGCGGCACGCCCTACGTGCTGGGTGCGATGGAAGCCGCCCGCGCGGCCGGCGCGCTGACCATCGGCTTTGCCAACAATCCTGATGCCCCCGTGACGAAGCAGGCTGATATCGGCATCACGCTGGACACCGGCATGGAAGTGATCTCCGGCAGCACGCGGCTGAAGGCCGGCACCTCGCAGAAGATCGCGCTGAACACCTTCTCGTCGGCGCTGATGGTGCGGCTGAACAAGGTCTACGGCAATCTGATGGTGGACCTGAAGGCCACCAACGCCAAGCTCGTGAAGCGGGCGCTGGCGCTGACGGTGCGCGCCTCGGGCGCCAGCGAAGCGGATGCACAGGCCGCGCTGGCCGACTGCGACCACCACGTGAAGACGGCGCTGGTCATGCTCAAGCGCGGTGTCAGCGCCGGCGAGGCGCGCGCGCTGCTGGACGCGGCGGACGGCAACGTGGGCAAGGCCTTGTCTTCATGAGTCGCTCTCCGTGGGCGTGGATCCCCACGCTCTACTTCGGCCAAGGTATTCCTTATGTCGTCGTGATGACCTTGTCGGTCGTCATGTACAAGAACCTGGGCTTCTCCAACACCGACATCGCGCTCTACACCAGCTGGCTCTACCTGCCCTGGGTCATCAAGCCGCTGTGGTCGCCGCTGGCCGAGCTGTTCGGCACCAAGCGGCTGTGGGTCACGGTGCTGCAGTTCTTCATCGGCGCGGCGCTGGCCGGCGTGGCGCTGACACTGCCCGGCGAGCGCGCCTTCCAGATGACGCTGGCGGTGTTCTGGCTGATGGCGTTCGCGTCGGCGTCGCACGACATCGCCGCCGACGGCTACTACATGCTGGCGCTGCCGCAGCACAGCCAAGCCGCCTTCGTCGGCGTGCGTTCCACCTTCTATCGCCTGGCCAACATCGGCGGCCAGGGCGGGCTGGTCTACCTGGCCGGTGAACTGACCGAACGCACCGGCAGCGCCGTGCAGGCCTGGAGCTGGGTGTTCTGGCTGCTGGGCGGGTTGTTCGTGCTGCTGGCGGCCTGGCATGCGCTGGTGCTGCCGCGCCCGGCGGCGGACGTGCGCGGCGTGGGTGGCGCGGCCGCACGCGGCCTGGTGGCCGAGTTCTTCGCCGTGTTCGCCAGCTACTTCAGGAAGCCCGGCATCCTCGTCGTGCTGGCCTTCCTGCTGCTGTACCGCTTCCCCGAGGCACAGCTGCTGAAGCTCGCCACGCCCTTCCTGCTGGACCCCGTGGACCAGGGCGGCCTGGGCCTGTCCACCAAACAGGTCGGCATCGCCTACGGCACGGTGGGCCTGACGGCGCTGACGCTGGGCGGGCTGGTGGGCGGCTGGGTGATCTCACGGGTCGGGTTGAAGAAGGCGCTGTGGCCGCTGGTGCTGGCCATGCACGTGCCCAACGTCGCCTTCCTCGCACTGGCGCTGACTCACCCCACCAGCCTGGCCGTCATCAGCTCGGCGCTGGCTGTCGAGCAGTTCGGCTACGGCCTGGGCTTCACGGCCTACCTGATGTACATGATCCACGTGGCCGACGGCCCGCAGAAGACGGCGCACTACGCCATCTGCACCGGCTTCATGGCGCTGGGCATGATGATCCCGGGCATGTGGAGCGGCTGGCTGCAGGACCAGATCGGCTATGTGTCGTTCTTCGTCTGGGTGCTGGTGGCGACCATCCCGAGCTTCCTCATGACGGCGCTGATCAAGGTGCCCGAGGGCTTCGGCAAGAAGGCCGACGCGTGAACGGTCGGCTGCTCAGCCTGGACGCCTTCCGCGGCTTCGCGATCGCGGCCATGCTGCTGGTCAACAACCCGGGAGACTGGGGCCATGTCTACGCGCCGCTGCTGCATGCCAAGTGGCACGGCTGGACGTTCACGGACTGGGTGTTCCCGTTCTTCGTCTTCATCAGCGGCATGGCGATGACGATCAGCCTCGCGCGCCGCGCGCAGGCCGGCGCCGACAAGACCGCGCTGCTGCTGAGCACGTCGCGCCGCGCGCTGGTCATCATTGGCATCGGCCTGCTGCTGAACCTCATCCCCAGCTTCAACTTCGACACGGTGCGCATCCCCGGCGTGCTGCAGCGTCTGGGCCTGTGCACGCTGGCGGCGGCGCCGATCGTGCTGTGGTGCAACGCACGCGGCGTGGCGCTGTGGGCGGTGCTGCTGATGGCGATCTATGCGCTGGTGCAGCTGTGCCTGCCGGTGCCTGATGCCGACGGCGTGGTCCATGTGGGCCTGCTGGAGCCCGGCAAGGACGCCGGCGCCTGGCTGGATCGCCAGCTGATGGACGGCCACCTGTGGCGGCAGGCCAAAACGTGGGACCCGGAAGGGCTGCTGAGCACGCTGCCGGCCGTGTCCACGCAGCTGCTGGGTGTGCTGGCGGGCTACGTGATCGCGTCCAACCGGCAACCCGCCGAAAAGACCATGACCTGGATGCTGTGGGGCCTGGCCTCGCTGTGGCTGGGACAGGTGCTGGACGCGTGGCTGATGCCCATCAACAAGTCGCTGTGGACACCGTCCTTCGTGTTCACAATGGCGGGCTGGGCGCTGGTGGTGTTCGCCGTCTTCCACTGGCTGCTGGACGCAATGCCGCAGCCGCTGGCGCGCGCGCGCTGGGCGCGGTGGCTGCACCCGCTGGTCGTGTTCGGCATGAACGCGCTGTTCCTGTTCGTGCTGTCGGGCTTCGTCGCCAAGATGCTCTACACGATCAAGTTCGCCGACGGCACGACGCTGGGCCGCACGCTGTACGCGCCGCTGCGCGACTCGGGCCTCGCGCCAGTCAACGCCTCTCTCCTCCATGCCATCGCGTTCGTGCTGGTGATGTACGCCATCGCGTGGCTCATGTACCGCAAGAACTGGTTCATCAAGGTCTAAGCCATGAAACGTCGTGAACTGCTGAGCCTCGCCTCCGTTCCCCTGCTGACCGCCTGCGCCACGCCGCCCGCACCCGTGTCACCCGGCGAGGCCGCGCTGAATGCCACGTCCGCGCCCGCCGCCGGCCCCGCCGCCGTGATGAGCCCGCCGCCGCCTCGCGAATGGCGCGCCGCGTGGATCGCCACCGTCGCCAACATCGACTGGCCGAGCAAGCCGGGCCTGAGCGCTGAAGCGCAGCAGGCCGAGATCGTGGCGCTGTGCGACACGGCCAAGCGCATCGGCTTGAACGCGCTGATCCTGCAGGTGCGCACCGCCAACGATGCGCTGTACGAATCCAAGCTGGAGCCGTGGAGCGAGTACCTGACCGGCACGCAGGGCCAGCACCCCGGCTATGACCCGCTGGCCGTGTGGCTGCGCGAGGCCAAGGCGCGCGGGCTGGAGCTGCACGCCTGGTTCAACCCCTACCGCTCGCGCCACAGCTCGGCCAAGTCGCCGGTGCACGAGAGCCATGTCAGCCGCACCAACCCCGACTGGGTGCGCCGCTATGGCGACCAGCTGTGGATGGACCCGGGCGAGCCGGCGTCGGCCGAGCACACGCTGGCCGTCGTGCGCGACCTGCTGACGCGCTATGCCGTGGACGGCGTGCACATCGACGACTATTTCTACCCCTATCCCGTCACCGACCCCGCCACCAAGCAGGAGGTGGACTTCCCCGACGAGCCCAGCTGGCAGAAGTACGTGGCCAAGGGCGGCAGCTTGGGCCGCCACGACTGGCGCCGCTACAACGTCAACACGCTGGTGCAGCGCCTGTACACGATGGCCCACGAGGTGCGCCCCGGCACCCGCGTGGGCATCAGCCCCTTCGGCATTCCCAAGCCGGGCATGCGGCCGGCCGGCATCAGCGGCTTCAGCCAGTACGACAAGCTGTATGCCGACGTGGAGCTGTGGCTGCGCGAGGGCTGGATGGACTACCTCGCGCCGCAGCTGTACTGGCCGCGCTCGCAGACCGCCCAGGCCTTCGAGCCGCTGCTGCAGGCCTGGCGCGCCAACAACCCGCTGGGCCGGCCCATCCACCCGGGCCTGTTCACCAGCCGCATCAACGACACGCCGCAGAGCTGGCAGCCCGACGAGGTGCTGGCGCAGATCGAGATCATCCGCCAGCAGTCACCCGGCAGC
The DNA here is from genome assembly GCA_036401055.1 of Roseateles sp. Lineage (GTDB taxonomy): Bacteria > Pseudomonadota > Gammaproteobacteria > Burkholderiales > Burkholderiaceae_C > Pelomonas. The sequence continues at coordinate 1,907 of DASWWC010000065.1, read as the reverse complement.
GGCCACATCCACTTCTCGATGGTGGCGCTGCAGCAGAACCGCAAGGGCCTGGCCGACGCGCTGCGCACGGGGCCTTACGCCGCACCCTGACGCGGCCTACGGGTAGATCGCCTTCGGCAGCTCGTAGTGCGGGCCGTCGATGAAGGCGCGCAGACCCTGCTTCTTGCGCCGCGCCACATAGGCGGCCACCATGTCTTCGGGCGACTCCGTCGAGTCGGTGAAGTCCACATCCCAGGCGCCGCCCCAGCGCAGCGGGATGCCCTTCTCGCGTGCCGCCATGCGCACCGCGTCGGCGATCACGTAGATCGGGTCCCACTCCCAGCGCAGCTTGCCGTTGACGTAGGGCACCAGGTCCACCGCATGGCCGCTGATGTGGCGCGAGTCCATGGTCTGCGAGGCGCCGGCCGCAACCAGCTTCTGCTGCTCCGCCAGCGTGCGGATGCCGTCGTGCACGGAGAAGTCCTGGACCGTGATTTGGATGGCGCGCTTGACGACGGCCACCAGGTCGGCGTGCACGCCCTTGAGTTCCTTGAGCGAGGCCGGACCGAGCGTGAACTGAGGCATGAGAGGCTCCCCATCAATGGCGGGAGCCCGTTCTAACCGGCCGCCGCCGGCCCCACATCCTCAGTTTGGAGGAACGGCCCGCGCGCCGGCCTCACTGGCTCAGCTCGGCGTCCATCCAGGCCAGGCGCTCGCGCTGCCAGCGCAGCATCTCCTTGACCTCGGCGTCGTAGCCCGGCGTCAGCACGCGGGTGTACCAGGTGGCCCAGTCAAAGATGGGCCACAGCGCGAAGTTGCGCTGCTGGCCCAGCGTCATCCAGGTGGCGCGGGCCTGGGCGTACTGCAGCAGCAGCTCGAACTTGCCCTCGGCCTTCAGCGCCGCGTAGCGGGCCTTGGCGCGCTGGGCGAAGGCCGGATCCTCGAACAGGCGCGCAAACCACGGGAAGCGGCGCAGGTGCCAGCCCGCCGTCTTGTCCGCGTCGTTGTAGCCGGCGTTGCCGAAGGCCAGGTCCATGTCCCAGATGGGGCCGAAGTGCAGCTTGCCGTCGCGCTTCTTGGTCATGAAGAAGCTGGCCACGGCGCCGTCCACGTTCTTCGAGAATTCGTTGATCAGCCAGTAGTCGATGACGGAGTCGACATCGATGTACTTGGCATAGCCCGTGGCCGGGTCCTTGAAGCCGGGGCCGAACAGCGCGGCCTCGGCGTCGGCGAAGAAGGTCTCCAGGTAGGCCCGGTGCGCGGCCCACTCGGGCTTGAACAGGTCCTCGGGCTCCTTCACGCAGAAGGGCGAGCTGTGCGCGGAGTCCACGCAGTACTGCGTGTCGCGCTGCGTGTTGACGCCGTTCACGCAGAAGGACGAGAACGACGCCGTCAGCGGGTCCTTGCAATAGTCGCGGTGCATGCGGAAGTCCACCTCGATGAGGTAGCCGCCGCTGATCTTGTCGCTGCCGGTGTCGGTGGCCTTCAGCTCGGGGATGTCCACGCGGTCCTTGGCGACGCGGATGTGCTCGGCCAGCTGGTACAGGCCCTGGTACTGGCCGTTCAGCGTCAGCTCCACGATCTGGTCGCGCACCGTGTAGGCCATGCCCATCTGCCGGCTCAGCGTGAAGGCCATGTCGTTGCGCAGCAGCGTCTTGTCGGCGTAGTTGGCCAGCAGCACCCAGTGCCGGCTGGCCGGCATGCCGGCGAGTGCGGTCGCGTTGGTCAGCTTGATGCGGTAGGGCTTCTTGGGCCAGTCCCAGGTCGAATTGCCGCGACCGCGGATCTCCAGCCCGCCCTCCGCCGCCGCGACGCCCGCGCCGGACAGCTTGAACGTGCCCTTCACGTAGTCCTCGCGGTTGGCGATGGGTGCGGCGTTGTTGGTGCTGATCTCAAGCTGCACGAAGGCTTGGGCGGTGCCGGTCGGA
>DASWWC010000064.1:0-11712 GCA_036401055.1 Roseateles sp. | reverse complement strand
CAAGCTGACCGTCTGAGGCTGCAGAAGAGGTCTTGCCTGTCTTGCATGCGAGGCATCAGCCCCGCATCCCCTCATTGGAAAATACGTTCGACTGGGTGCTTGAATGCACCCAAACAAAACCGCCCCGAGAAACTCGAGGCGGTTTGCTCTTGGCGCTCGTTCCAGCCGTTTTGACACGGACTGTCAGGGCTCCCTTTTTTCATGCAAGGCCGCCGCCCCGCCTCTACTTGGCTGGCTTGTAGTTCTTCAGCACCAGCGGCGCGCTGAGCACGATGGGACGGCCCAGTTGCCCTACCTGCAAGGCCACGTTCACCTTGCCCGCTTCGAAGGCAGCGGCGGCCACGCCACCGATGGCCACGGGCTCCAGTCGGCTGGTCAACGTGGCAGTACCCGAAATGACGGCCGTGTACGGCGCCGCATTCAGCTGCAGCAGCACCGGGACCGTCTCTTTCGCACGCGCGTCATCGGTGTCCAGGCGCGCCCACATCACCAACTGGATCTGATCACCCTTGGCGATCGCCCCCTGCACGGGCGCAACGGCGCCGATGTCCCAGGCGTTGGACTTGGCCGCCTGCAAAGGCACACGCAAGCAGGTCTTGCCGTAAGCGGCGCAAGGCAGCTGCTGGGTCACGAGACCATCGCCACCATAGACATTCCAGGTCGTCACGCGCGGCGTGTTGATCAGATGGTCCAACGCGGGATCGCGTGCCGGTGGCGCCTGCGCCCTGTCCGCCTTCTCGGGCACGAGGGCGCCGTGGATGGGCTTGACCCAGCCATCCGCCTTCATGTCCCACAGGATGAAGTCGGAATCGAACTGCCAGTACGACCAGCCGAAACCGCGCGCCTCGGCGGCACGCGCCACGGCGGCCGTCCAGGCCACGCGCTGCGACATGCCGGCCGTCTCCAGCGCGCCGAACTCTCCCATCAGTATGGGACGCTGCGTCTTGTCGGCCCAGGCCTTGACCTTGTCCATGTCGGCCTTCAGCTTGTCCAGCTCGGCAGGCAGACCCCAGGTGATGCCCGAGAGCTTCTGGAACTGCGGCGTCCAGCTCGCGCCCTGGTGCGTGAACTCCATGGGCGTGTAGTAGTGGAAGGTCACGATGAGGCGGCGGTCGGTCTCCGGCAGCCGCAGGCTGTCCAGGTGGTCCAGCGAATTCCAGAACTTCGGGCCCACGATGACACGCCGCGTCGGGTTGGTCGCGCGGATGATGGCCAGGTTCTCGGCCAACATGTCGTTCCAGACCGCATCGGCCGCGCCGTTGGGCTCGTTCAGGATCTCGAAGATGACGCCGTCCGGCTTGCCCTGGTAGCGCGCTGCGAGCTGGCTCCAGAAGGCTTTCAGCCGCGTGCGGCAGGTATCGACCTCCTTCGCGCAGTCCATGAAGTTGTGCTGGTCCAGGATGACCTGCAGCCCCGCCTCCAGGCCGGCGTCGACCAGCTCGTCCAGCGTCTGCAGCCACGGTGCCGACAGCTGCCCCTGCGCGTCCATGTGCGCGAACGCGTGCAGGTTCAGACGCACATGGTCGAAGCCGCCATCGCGTATCGCCTGCATGTGGCGCGGCTGGAAGCGCGCCTTGGCGGGCTCGGTCCACAGCGGGTCGTAGCCCACGATGTTGACGCCGCGCTTCAGCGCGGGCGACGCGGCAGCGTTGTCAGCCTGCGCCTGCGACGCCGTGGCGACGCCCAGCGCGAGCGACGCGAGCGCCAGCAGGCGTGCGAACTTGAATCGGTTGAACATGGCCTTCTTGTCTCCGGGTGAAGGGTTGGACAAACAACTAAACAACATTGTTTATGTTTATTTTGTCCAGCCGGCCGCCGCTGCGGCTCCGGAGTTACGCGAAGAAGGCAGGTCGCATCAGCGCTCGAACACCGCGATGCTCCAGTTACGGCATCACATCACTGACGCGATATGCGCCTGCTCCGAAGCATTGCGCTCAAAGACCGCAATGCTTTCGACGTGCGCCGTGTGCGGGAACATGTTCACCGCGCTGGCCGCCGTACAGCGGTAGCCCGCCACGTTGACCAGCAGGCCGGCGTCGCGCGCCAGCGTCGCCGGGTTGCACGACACATAGACGATGCGCTTGGGCGGCACCCAGCCCGGCGCCAGCGACGGGTCCTGCGCGATGTCGGCCACCGCCTTGGCCAGCGCGAAGGCGCCCTCGCGCGGCGGGTCGATGAGCCAGCGGTCCGCGTAGCCATCCGCCGCCAGGATCTCCGGCGTCATCTCGAACAGATTGCGCGCCACGAATCGCGTCTTGTGAGCCAGGCCGTTGGCCTTCGCGTTCTCGAACGAGCGCTGCACCAGCGTCTCGCTGCCTTCGATGCCCAGCACCTCGCGCGCCCGCGTGGCCAATGGCAGCGTGAAGTTGCCCAGGCCGCAGAACCAATCGATGACGCGCTCGTCCGCTTGCACGGCCAGCAGACGCAGCGCACGGCCCACGAGCGACGCGTTGATGTGCGGGTTGACCTGCGTGAAGTCGGTGGGCTTGAACGGCATGCGGATGCCGAACTCCGGCAGGCTGTAGGCCAGCTCGGCGCCCCCCTCGTCGAGCAGCTTCACGGTGTCCGGCCCCTTGGGCTGGAGCCACCACTGCACGCCGTGCTTGGCTGCGAACTCGCGCAGCATCGCGACGTCGCCGTCCGGCAGCGGATTCAGGTGGCGCAGCACCAGCGCGATGACCTCATCGCCCATGGCCAGCTCGATCTGCGGCAGGCGGTCACGCTCGGCCATGCCGGAGATCAGCTCGCGCAGCGGCATCAGCAGATCGCTGACGACCTGGGGCACGACCTTGCAGACCTGCATGTCGGCGACGTAGCGGCTCTTGCGCTCGTGGAAGCCGATCAGCACGACGCCCTTCTTCTGCACATAGCGCACCGAGAAGCGCGCGCGGTAACGATAGCCCCAGGTCGGGCCCTCGATGGGCCGCAGCAGCACCTCGGGCTTGACCTTGCCGAGATGCCAGAGCTGGTCCTCGACGACGCGCTGCTTGACCGCCACCTGCGCACCGGCTTGCAGATGCTGCATCTTGCAGCCCCCGCAGGCGCCGGCATGCAGGCCGAAATGCGGGCAGCCGGGCGTCACGCGCAGCGGGCTTTCCTTCTTGATTTCGGTGAGCTGGCCCTGCTCCCAGTTGTTCTTGCGGCGCGCAATCGCCGCCTTCACGATCTCGCCCGGCAGGGCACCGTCGATGAACACCACCTTGCCCTCGGCGTTGTGCGCCACGCCCTGCGCCTCAAGCTCGATGCTCTCGACCTTGAGCCAATCTGTCGTCTGATTCATCCCCGGATTATCCGAGGTGGCGGCAAGGACTCAGAAGATCGAATCCCGGTCCACGCCGTGCCGCATCATGTTGCGCTTGAGCTTGGCCAGCGCCTCCAGCTGGATCTGGCGGATGCGCTCGCGCGTCAGCTTCAGGCGTATGGCCAGCACATCCAGCGTCTCCGGTTCGCGGTCGGACAGCCCGTAGCGCCCGGACAGCACCTCACGCTCGCGATCATTGAGGCTGGCCAGGCCGTGCTGCAACAGCTGCTCGACCTCGTGCGACAGGCGCAGGCCCATGGGGTCGATGGCCTGCTCGTCGGCCACCAGGTCCAGCATGGATTCACCGCCTTCGCCATTGCGGTCCACCGGCGAGTCCAGCGAACTGGGCAGCTCGGCATAGGCCAGCAGTTCGGCCACTTCGTCGACCGGCCGGCCCAGCGCCTGCGCCACGTCCTCGGCACGCACGCGCCCCTCGGCACCCTGCGCACTCTGCAAGGCCTCCAGCGCGCGGCGCGCCTTCAGCACCTGGTTCAGCTCGCGCACGATGTGCACGGGCAACCGCACCAGACGGGCCTGATGCATCAGCGCGCGTTCGATGCTCTGGCGTATCCACCAGCTGGAATAGGTCGAGAAACGAAAGCCTCGCTCCGGCTCGAACTTGCTGATGGCGTGCATCAGGCCGAGGTTGCCTTCCTCGATGAGATCGCTCATCGGCAGGCCGCGCCCCAGGTAGTTCTTCGCGATGCTGACGACCAGGCGCAGGTTGTGCTCGATCATGGCCTGGCGGGCCTGGAAGTCGCCGGCGCGCGCGGCCTGGGCCGTGTCGAACTCCTGCTGCGGCGTCAGCAGCGGTGTGCGCCGGATATCGCGCAGATAGGCCTGCAGCGCATTGCCCACGTCGACATCGTCGCCGGTGGCTCGCAGAGCCTGTCCCTCATCCTCTGCGGCCCCTGAAGCGGCCTCGGGCTCGGTGCCGCCGTTCATGCTCAAGATGACACCGGGCCCGTGGCTGAAACCGTCATGGCCGTTGGACTTGGGCGCAGCGCGTTTCATGGCGTGTGGCTGGCCCGTTAGAGATTGTGGGTGCCGAGCGCCTTCTCAGCGCGGCGGCAGCAGCTTGGCCGGGTCGACGGGCTTGCCCAGTTTGCGCACTTCGAAGTGCAGCTTGACGGTGTCGCTTTCGGTGGAACCCATCTCGGCAATCCTCTGGCCCTTGCGAACCACCTGATCCTGTTCGACCAGCATGGCCCGGTTGTGGGCGTATGCGGTCAGGTAGGTGTTGTTGTGCTTGATGATGACCAAGTTGCCGTAGCCGCGCAAGCCCGAACCTGCGTAAACGACGCGACCATCGGCGACCGCCAGCACCGGGTCGCCCGGCTTGCCCGCGAAGTCCAGTCCCTTGTTGCGCTGCTCGTCAAAACCGGCGCTGACTGGCTGCGAGACGGGCCAGGCCCAGGCCAGGTTGTCGTCGTCGGAGGCCGAGTCCTTGGCCACGTCCTTGACCGCCTCCTTGGGCGCCGCGGCCGTGGCGGCTGCGGAGGCGGCACTCGCCGATGCCACCGGCGGCTTGGCGTCCAGCGGACGGGTCTCGGTCTTGGCCGCACCCGCAATCGGCCGGGCCGTCGCAGTGCCCGGCTCCACACCCGGCGGCACAACGCGCAGCACCTGCCCCACCTCGATGCGGTTCGGGTTCTCCAGGCCGTTCCACCTGGCCACATCGCGCCAGCTCTGGCCGTTGTCCAGCGCAATGCGGATCAGCGCGTCGCCCGGCTTCACGGTGTAGTAGCCCGGCTTGCCTGCGTTCTCGGCGCCCGGTGGCGGCTTGACCTCGGGAGCCGGGGCCGAAGCGGCCGGAGCGGGCGGCACGGCCGCTGCCTTGGGCGGCTGGGGATTGCGATCCTCGACGGGCGCCTGGTTCAGCGAGACGCTGCTGCAGGCGCTGAGCAGCAGTGAGGAGGTGAGGATGACAAAAGAAAGGCGCAAGCTAGAGGGCATCGTGTGTGGCACGTTGAGGGCCGACCCGATTGTGCGGCGCGGTGCGCCAGCGGCCCCGTCAGACGACGCCGGATTTTAGGGGGACGAAAAGCACTGCCTCGTGTTCGCTGCGAACCCAGCGACTGACGCCCCCTTCGACGACATGGTCCAGCACGACCAGCACCTGGCCTCGCGTGCCCGAATGCGTCGGCGCGATCAGCCGCCCGCCGGGAGCCAATTGCTCCATCCAGGCTGGCGGAATGTCCTCGCCGCCGGCTGCCGCGATGAGGCTGTCGAACGGCCCGCTGGCGGCGTGGCCCACGCGGCCATCGCCCCAGATGAGGCGCGGCGCGCGCGGCAGCACGACGCGCTGCAGGTTGGCCTTGGCCTTGTCGTGCAGGCCTTGCAGCCGTTCGATGGAGATCACCTGACGCGCCAGCAGCGCGATGACGGCAGCCTGGTAGCCACAGCCGGTGCCGATCTCCAGCACGCGCCCCAGCGACCCGCGCTGGCGCGCACCGCTGCCAGCCATCAGCAGGCCCAGCATGTGGGCCACGACCGAGGGTTTGGAGATGGTCTGACCGTGGCCGATGGGCAGGGCCGTGTCTTCATAGGCTTGCGCGGCCAGTGCGCTGTCGACGAACTCATGGCGCGGCACGGCGGCCATCGCCGCCAGCACCTGCTCGTTGAACTTGCCTTCGGCCCGCAGCCGGTTGACCATGCGCTCACGCACAGCGCCACTGTCCAGGCCGGCACCACTGGGCCGAGCCAGCCGCGCCGCATCGGCGGTGGCCTGGCGCAAATGCCGCTGCGGCATCAGCAACTCGCGCTGCGGCGCGGCAGCCGATTTCAGGCTGGCCGGGAATCGCTTCGGCGTCGACATTCAGAGACCCAGGCGCTGCGCCCAGGCGCCGAGCGATGCATGCTCGGTCAGGTCCACCTGCAGCGGCGTGATCGACACCTGGCCGTTGGCGGTCGCATGGAAGTCGGTGCCCTCGCCGGCGTCCTTGGCGTCGCCCGCCGGACCGATCCAGTAGATGGTCTCGCCGCGCGGATTGATCTGCTCGACGATGCCTTCGGCGGCATGGCGTCGGCCCAGCCGCGTGATCTTGCGCGGCAACTGATCGGCATCGGCGCGATTGGGAATGTTGACGTTCAGCAGGAAGCCCTGCCCCAGACCGCCCGCAATCACCTGCTCGACGACGCTGCGCGCCGCGCGCGCCGCGGCCTCGAGCTCGACCCAGCCCTTCTCGACCTGGGAAAACGCGATGGACGGGATGCCGAACAGGTAGCCCTCGGTCGCTGCGGCGACGGTGCCGGAGTACAGCGTGTCGTCACCCATGTTGGCGCCGTTGTTGATGCCCGAGAGCACCAGATCGGGCCGGTAACCCAGCAGGCCGGTCAGCGCCAGGTGCACACCATCCGACGGCGTGCCGCTGACATAACGAAAGCCGTTGGCGGCACGGTAGAGGTTCAGCGGGCGGTTCAGCGTCAGCGAGTTGGACGTGCCGCTGGCGTTCTGCTCGGGGGCGATGACGTCGATCTCGCCCAGGCCTTCGCAGGCCTTCACGAGGGCCGCCAGGCCCGGGGCCAGGTAGCCGTCGTCGTTGGAAATCAGGATGCGCATGGTTGCCAATTGTAGGGAGGGCGTCACCTGCGAGACCGCGTGTAACCACCCTGATTCCTATCATGCCCAGTTCTTGAGAACGGAAGACGACGATGAAGGCTTGGCTCTGCGAAAACCCGGTGGGCGTCGAGGCTCTGCAATGGCTGGACCTGCCGACACCGGCGCTGCCAGCCGGGCAGATTCGCGTGCAGATCAAGGCAGCCAGCCTGAACTTTCCCGACCTGCTCATCGTGCAGAACAAGTACCAGATGAAGCCGCCGCTGCCCTTCGTGCCAGGCACGGAGTTCTCGGGCTTTGTCACCGAGGTGGGCGAAGGCGTCAAGGGCTTCACCGTCGGCCAGCGCGTCGCGGCCTTCGGTGGCCTGGGCGGGTTCGCGACCGAGGTGTGCATCCCGGCCCTGCTGGCCATGCCGCTGCCCGACGGATTCGCGTTCGAGGACGCCGCAGCCTTCATCTGCACCTATGCCACCAGCCACCACGCGCTGATGGACCGAGGCGCCCTGCAGGCCGGTGAGACGGTGCTCATCCTGGGGGCGGCCGGTGGTGTCGGCACGGCCGCCATCCAGATCGCCAAGGCTGCCGGCGCGCGCGTCATCGCCGCCGCTGGCAGCGATGCCAAGTGCGCCGCCTGCAAGGCGCTGGGCGCCGACGCCACGATCAACTACGCCACACAGAACCTGCGCGACGAGCTGAAGGCGCTGACCGCGGGCAAGGGCCCCGACGTCATCTACGACCCGGTCGGCGGTGACCTGGCCGAGGCCGCCTTTCGCTCCATCGCGTGGCGCGGGCGCTACTTGGTCATCGGTTTCGCCCGAGGCCAGATCCCGGCGCTGCCGCTGAACCTGACGCTGCTGAAGGGCGCGTCCATCGTGGGCGTGTTCTGGGGCGAGTTCGCCAAGCGCGAGCCGGACCGCAACGCGAGGATGCTGGGCGAACTGGCCGCCTGGTACGCCAGCGGCAGGATCAAGCCCGTGCTCGACCGCGTGCTGCCCATGGAACACTTGCCGGCAGCCTTCGCGCGCATGGCGGCGCGGGAGGTCATAGGCAAGGTAGTTCTCACCAACGCGTGAAGCCTGAAACGGGGGCGTCGCCCCCCGCGATCTCGCGGGGTTTCCAGAGGGCCGTGCGCTACATTCGTCGGTCGAAACGACAGCCGCCGCCATGACCGTCAAAGTCCTGATCATCGAAGACAACCCCGTCGCCCGCAGCTTCCTGTGCCGCGTGGTGCGAGAGAGCTTCAGCGATGCGATGGAGATCACCGAGGTCGGCGATCTCGAGAACGCGCGCCGGCAGGTGAGCAAGTTCCCGGGCGGCGCTGCCGACAATGGCTTCAAGCTCATCCTCGTGGACCTGGAACTGCCCGACGGCAACGGCATGGAGTTCCTGACCGAGCTGGCCGGCTCCACGGCGATCAAGATCGTCACCACGCTGTATTCGGACGACGACCACTTGTTCCCGGCCCTGCAATGCGGCGCGGACGGCTATCTGCTGAAGGAAGACCGCTTCGAGGTGCTGGTGGAAGAACTGCAGCGCATCGTGCGCGGCCAGCCGCCACTGTCGCCGGCCATTGCCCGCCGCCTGCTGTCGCACTTCCGGCCGTCATCCAGCGACAGCGGCACCATGCCGCTGAACTCGGGCTTCGGCTCGCTGTCGTCGTCGCACGCCCCCTTCAGCAACAGCCGCAGCGTCGCGCTGGACCCGCCGCCCGAGTGGGAGCGCCTGACGCCGCGCGAGAGCGAAGTGCTGACCTACCTGAGCAAGGGTTTCACGATCAAGGAGATCGCGAACCTTATGGGCATCAAGTGGTTCACCGTCAACGACCACATCAAGAGCATCTACAAGAAGCTCAACGTCAGCAGCCGCGCGGAAGCGGCGGTGCTGGCGTCGAAGCAGGGCCTGGTCTAGCCAAGCCCGGCTGTCCGTTCACAAGGCCTCGGCAAGTCCGAGGCCTTGTCATTTGTGGCTCAGGCCGCCGAACGCAGCTTCACACCCGGAAAATCGACCGGAACCGCGAACGCGACGTTCACATAGTTGGTGAACAGGTTCAATGCCACGTGCGCCAGGATCTCGACGATCTGCCCGTCGTTGAAGCCTGCATCGCGCAGCGAGGCGACGTCGTCGGCACTCACCTGCCCGCGCTGCTCGACCAGCTTCAGCGCGAAGCGCAGCGCCGCGGCCGTTGCCGGGTCGGCCGATTCGCCGGCCTGCGCGGAGCTCATCTCGGCGGCCGAGGCGCCGGCCTTGCGGCCCAGCGCGGTGTGCGCCGCCAGGCAGTATTCGCAGGCGTTGCGGTCGGCCACGGCGACGGCGATCTGCTCGCCCAGCTTGGCCGGGATGGCGCCGCCGCCCAGCGCACCGAAGAAGCCCCACATGGCCTGCAGCGCGGCCGGCGAATTGGCCACGGCGCGGAACATGTTGGGCGTGGCGCCGAAGGCAGCATGCACCGCGTCGAGCAGCACTCGGCTGCCGGCAGGCGTGTCGATGGCGGAAACGAGAGGGAGGCGGGAGTTCATGGGGTCACCTTTCGGCTGCAGTGGAGAAGGCCTTCACTGTGCCGCCCATGATGGTTCGATAAGTATCATTAAATCCATCCTACATACCGATTCGTCCCATGCCACAGGAAACTACGCTGGACCGGCTCAGCCCCCTGCTTGATCGCTTCCGAGTGCGCGCCAGCCTGTTCCACAACGGCCCGCTGTGCGGCGTGACGCGCTTCGACGCGCGGCCGGGCCGGGGTTTCCTGCACGTCATGCGCAATGGCGAGATGGAGGTCCACCACGCTGCCAGCAGTGGAATGGTCCAGCGCGTGGTCGTGCGTGAACCCAGCCTGGTGTTCTATCCGCGCCCGCTGGCGCACGATTTCCACAATGCCCCGACGGAAGGATCAGACTTCGTCTGCGCCACGCTGGACTTCGAACAGGGCGACGCTCATCCCCTGGTGCAGGCGCTGCCGCCGCTGGTGGTGCTGCCGCTGGCCCAGGTCGCGGGCATCAACGAGACGCTGGCCTTGCTGTTCGGCGAGGCCGAGCGCGTGCGCTGCGGCCAGCGGCTGCTCGCCGACCGCTTGTTCGAGGTGCTGCTGCTGCAACTGCTGCGATGGATGCTGGACCAGCGCGATGTGCCGCTGCCCGTGGGTCTGTTGAATGGCCTGGCCGACCCTCGGCTGGCACGGGCGCTGACCGCCGTGCACGCGCGCCCAGGAGAGCCCTGGACGCTGGAACGGCTGGCCACGGAGGCCGGCATGTCGCGCAGCCGCTTCGCCGAGTCCTTCCGCGAGGCCATGGGCACCACGCCCGCCGACTACGTCGCCGACTGGCGGCTGAGCATCGCGCGCGCGGAACTGCGGGCCGGCAAGCCGCTGAAGCTGCTGGCCAGCGAGCTGGGTTATGCCAACGCCTCCGCGCTGAGCCGCCTTTTCACCCAGCGGCACCAGGGGCTGTCACCACGTGCCTGGCTGCAACGCAGTTAAAGTGCCGGCCATGCGTCGCCCCGGCCGCTTCCTCGTCCTCTGCCTGCTGCTCGTGCTGCTGCCCCTGCGCAGCCTGCTCGCGGCCGCGCAGCTGGACTGCGGCCCGGTGCAGACGACACCGGCCATGGCCGACCATGCCAGCCATGAACATCACGGCCATCACGACGACGCAGCCGACGCCGACAGCCAGGCCTGCAAGCTATGCGCGCCCTGCTGCCTGGCCGCGGCGCCGCCGCCGGCCTTGATGCCGGCCGCGAGCGCTGCGCCGACCGAGCGTGCCGCCCAGGTGCCGGCCGTGCGCTGGACGGGCGTCGTGCCGCCCCTGCCCGACCCTCCGCCTCGGGCCTGAGCCTCCTCCCAACGCTGCCCCTCCCGCCGCGCGCCTCGATGCGCCCGGTGGGCTGACCACCCGTTCCGAGAGGCTGTCATGCCCCAGCTGTTCCCTGTTGCGGGGGCGCTGCTCGCCGCCTGCCTGGCACTGAGCGCCCATGCGCAACCCCGCCCTGCCCCCACCGACGCGCGCGCGCCGGTGCCGCCCGCCATCGTCAAAAAGGCCCCACCGCCGCAGGCGGCCGATGATCCGCCGCCCACCGAATGGCGCGCCGCCAACGCCCGCGTCGAACGTGTCGGCGGCTGGCGCACCTATGCCCGCGAAACCCTGCCGCCGGAGAAGACGCCATGAAGCGCGCGTTCTCCCTGACGACGCTGGCGCTGGCCTTGACCGGTTGCGCCAGCCTGGCACCCGGCGACGAGGTCGCCGACGTCAACCGCCTGACCCAGCCGCACACTGGCCAGGCGCTTGCCCTGCAGCCGCTGCCGCCCGAAGCGCTGGCCGCGCGCCTGCGCGAGCCGCTGACCGGCGACGCGGCCGTGCAGCTTGCGCTGCAGAACAGCCGTGCGCTGCAGGCCCGCCTGGCCCGTCTGGGCGTGACGGCGGCCGAGGTCGATGCCGCCGGCCGCCTGCCCAACCCCGGTTTCAGCTTCAGCCGCCTCACGCGGGGCGACGAAGTGGAGCTGGAACGCGGCTGGCACTTCAACCTCGCACGGCTGCTGACGCTGCCGCTGGTGCGCCAGGCCGAGCAGCGCCGACTGCAGGCCGAGCAGCAGCAAGCCGCCGCCGACGTGCTGGCGCTGGCCGCCGACACGCGCCGCGCCTGGGTCCAGGCCGTGGCGGCCGAAGAGGCGCTGACCTACCGCCGCCAGGTGCTGGAGGCTGCCGACGCCGGTGCCGAGCTGGCGCGGCGCATGCAGGCCGTCGGCAACTTCAATGCGCTAGCGCGCGCCCGCGAACAGGGCTTTGCCGCCGAAGCCCGGCTGGCGCTGGCCCGTGCCGAGGGCCAGCGCCTGGCGACACGCGAACGCCTGGTGCGGCTGCTGGGT
>DASWWC010000063.1:0-2059 GCA_036401055.1 Roseateles sp. | reverse complement strand
CAGCCCCGACCTGCTGGCCCAGCTTCAGGCCAGCGATGCCAAGCTGGACCGCGTGCTCGACCCGGCCAAGGCGCCCGCCATGCCGGCCGTCCATCTCGACGAGGCCGCCTTCCGCTTTGCCCTGAACGAGGATGCGATGGCGACCGAGAAGCTGGCTGAGGGCATCCGCCTGTTCGCCGTCGACGCGGGCAAGCTCGACAAGCTCATTCAAGCGGCCTGACCATGGCGAAGCGCTGCGACCTGTCCCCCGTCTGGGCCGAACTGCATGCCCACTACGCCGCCCAAGGTCGCGGCTTCGACATCCGCAAGGCCTTCGCCGCGGATGCGGACCGCTTCAGTGCGCTGTCGTTCGAGGCGCCCGAAGTGTTCGCCGACCTGTCCAAGAACCGCATCGACGCGCCCACGCTGGCTCTGCTGCTGAAGCTGGCAGATGACTGTGGCCTGGAGGCCAGGCGCGACGCGCTGCTGCGAGGCGACCCGGTCAACACCACCGAGGGCCGTGCGGTGCTGCACACGGCATTGCGCGCCCCGGCCGGCAGCGGCGCGCCCTTCAATGCCGAAGTGCTGGCGTCGCTGGATGCCATGCTGGCGTTTGCCGAGGGTGTGCGCCGTGGCGAGCGCGGGAGCATCACCGACGTCGTTCACATCGGCATCGGCGGCAGCGACCTCGGCCCTGCCATGGTCGTGCAGGCGCTGCAGGCCTATGGCCGGCGCGACCTGCGGCTGCATTTCGTCTCCAACGTCGACGGTCACGATCTGGCCCCCGTGCTGGCCGGCCTGGACGCTCGGCAGACGCTGTTCGTCGTCGCGTCCAAGACCTTCACGACGCAGGAAACCCTGGCCAATGCCCAGGCCGCCAAGGCCTGGTTTCTCGCGGCCGGCGGCACCGACGTCGCGCGCCACTTCGTGGCCACAAGCAGCAACACCGCGGCCGCCGCGGCCTTCGGCATCGACACGGCCTTCGGTTTCTGGGACTGGGTGGGTGGCCGCTACTCCCTGTGGTCGGTCATCGGCCTGCCCATCGCCATTGCTGTCGGTGCCGACAATTTCCGCGAACTGCTGGCCGGGGCGCATTCGATGGACCAGCACTTCGCTGCTGCACCGTTGGCGCAGAACCTGCCGGTGCTGCTGGGGCTCATCGACATCTGGTACCGCAACTTCCACGGCTTCACGAGCCGCAGCGTCGCGCCTTATCACCAGGGCCTGCGCCGACTGCCGGCCTACCTGCAGCAGCTGGAGATGGAGAGCAATGGCAAGGGCGTGGACCTGGACGGCCAGACGCTGGCGCTGGGCACGTCGCCGGTCGTCTGGGGCGAGGCCGGTACCAACGGCCAGCATGCCTACTTCCAGATGCTGCACCAGGGCACGGATGTCATCCCGGTCGAGTTCGTCGCCGTGAAGCACCCCCGACACGGCGTCCAAGGTGAACTGGCCGACAAGCTGGCCGACCAGCACCGCAAGCTGCTGGCCAATTGCCTGGCCCAGAGCCAGGCGCTGATGCAAGGCAAGACCGCTGCCGAGGCGCTGACCGAGAAGGCGCCCACAGCCTCCACCACACTGGACAGCGAGGTGCTGTCCCGCCATCGCAGCTTCCCCGGCAACCGCCCCAGCACGACGCTGGTGCTGGATGCGCTGACGCCGCGCTCGCTGGGCGCGCTGATCGCGCTCTACGAGCACCGCGTCTTTGTGACCGGTGCGTTGTGGGGCATCAACAGCTTCGACCAATGGGGCGTGGAGCTGGGCAAGGCCCTGTGCAACCAGTTGCTGCCGCGACTGGCAACGGGCGACACGTCGGGCCTGGATGGTTCGACGGCCGGCCTGCTGGCGCACCTGACCGCCGCATGAGGATCGTCTTCGACTTTGGTGGCGTCGTGTTCCGCTGGCACCCGGCCAGCTTCCTGGCGCGCGTCTGGCCTCATCGCGTCGAGACGCTGGAGCAGGGCGCCCAGCTGGCGGCGCAGTTCTTCCAGAACTACGGTGGCGACTGGGGCCAGTTCGACCAGGGCCTGATCGGTGCGGACGAGGTCGCACAGCGCATCTCGGCCCGCACCGGCTGGGC
>DASWWC010000062.1:0-69128 GCA_036401055.1 Roseateles sp. | reverse complement strand
GGCGGCGGCGGCGGCCCTGCCGGCCGCGGCATGGGCGCGGCGCCGGGCACGCGCCGGCTTCTGGCCCTGGGCCAGGGCCACGTTCGCGCTGTACGGCCTGGCGAGCGTGCTGGTGGCCGCACCGATCTACTACCTGAGGTTGATCACCTCGCTGAAGCCGCCGATCCAGCCGCAGGTGGTGCTGAGCAACGGCAGCCGCACGCTGACCTTCCAGGGCATGATGCACGTCGGCACCGACGCCTTCTTCCGCTCGGTCGTGTTCGACGCCGGCAAGGCGCTGATGGAGGGGGCGGTCATCTACTACGAGGGCGTGCTGCCCGACCCGCGCGCGGATGCTGACCGGAGGTGAGATATCCACAGGTGGGGCGGCGCGATAAACCGGGATGCTGTGGAACGGGCCTGGAAAAAACGGGACGGCGGGTTGAAAAAGACTTTCGCTGAGAGAAAAAGGGGCGTCGTCGCCCCTTTTGCGTTCTGAGGGCCGCTACGGCGACTCCAAGAACACCTGCAAGATCTCCAGCACGGCGACCTCGTCATCCGGTGCCAGCGTGCCGGCGTCTGGGTCTGCCATCAGCAGACCACGGCGCGGCATGTGCTCGGTGCCCCACTCATGATAGGTCGCCACAGGGTTGCCGAAGCCGATCCGGACGCTGGTGGCGTCGGCCTGGCTGTTCAGGCTGCCCAGCATGTCGCCGTAGCGGTCCAGGATTCGACGGTTGCCGCCCTTCGGGTAGCTCTCCACCGTCGACGGCGCCCATGGCGCCCAGGGATGGCCGAGCGGGTCGCGCTCGGTCTCGAACCGGCCGCTGACTCTGGCCTCCATCGTCATGCCGATGGACTCCATCGCCGGCTGCAGGTCGCCGAGGCGGCCCAGCAGCCTGGTCAGGAGGCTTTGAACCTCTGAGCTGTTGACGACGTTGACGGTCAGCATGACGCCTCCTATCCCGGCTGATTGCCGAAGCCGGCGCGCCTCGCCGCGTCCGCGAGGCCTGGTGGGGCCGACGACAGCCGTTCATTCACGCGCACCTGCATGGTCGCCGCGCGCTGGCCAGCGATACCGGCGTTGTAGGCGAACCCTGGGTCGATGCCCACAGGCACCTTGATCGTTTCGCCGGTTCGACGGTTCTGCCAGTCGCGCCAGACGATCTCCGGCGCAGCCTTGACCATCGGCTCACCTGTTGGCGTCACCCCGCGGTCGTACTCGGCCTGGCTGACGGCCACGATCCGGCAGCGGCAGCGGTAGCCGTTGGGGCACCAGTGCGTCAGCCAGAAGGGGTGATCGATGGGCAGCGTCACGTTGTGCCAGGCCCGGTGAGCCTCACGCACGCGCTCGTCGTTTTTCGTGATGTAGCGAGCGTAGGGGTGCGTGCGCTTGGTGCGCTGCATGCGCTCCCACAGGCCGGCGGCGTTGGCCTGCCTGGTGTTCACGTCGAAGATCAGGTTCAAGCGGCTCGCGTCGAACTTGGTCTGCAGGATCTCACCGGTCGCAGGCTCCACCACTTCTTTTGCGCCCCACCAGCCGGCCTCCTGCAGCGCCTCGCGCGCGTCCCGCAGGTAGTCTCGACGCCCCATGTCGCCCTGCACGCTGGCGATGATCTTCTCCTGCAGGGTCTGCATCAGGTCCAGGCGGGTCAGCCGGCTGACCGTGAACTGCAGCGCGTGCTCTTCCTCCCAAAGGTCTTGCCAGCCGTAGGTCAGCGCCAGCTGGCCGCGCCGCTGCAGGTAGGCGACCGCTTCGGCCGGCGTCAGCTTGTGGAGTTGGGCGAAGGCTTGCGCGTCGGTCATGGCTTGAGAAGCAACAGTTCATCGCGGCGAGACCGCCGCACATGGCGCGGGGCGCGTGCTCCCGTGCGATATACCGAACCGCCAACGGGAGCGCTGGGCACCTCTGGCTGCACACTGGTTCTGCCGAAGCCTTGTGTAGCCATCAGGCGGGCGCCGAAGCCAACGCCTTGAACGGCAATGGCGCGCCTGTTAGGCACGTGTCACCGTTGTCGTGTCACCGGCTTCGACGATGCGCTGCGAAACAGGTCCGGCGCGGCGGCTGGTATCCGTCAAAACCAGCGGCCGCGAAGCCAGCAGGCCATGAATGCTCGCCAGCTCTTCGATCCAGCGAAACAGCTGCTGCATCTGCAAGTTGGTCAGGGGCGCATCGGGCAGGCCGATAGGCCCGCCATCCCACATCGCCTGGACACCGGGGAACGGCGGTGCGCCGAAGCGTTGACTCATGATGCTCGGAACACCTTGCAACCGGTGTTGGCGCCGGTGGCGTCAGACAGCACGCGCAGATAGTCCTCGCCAACGATGAAGGCCGCGTTCTCGACCGGCAGCATTCCGTCGGCGTCAGTGACCTGGTCGGTCAATGTCAACACGTTGGCCATGTCCTCCAGCCGCAGGAAGGCAACTTTGGCAATGTTGATGTTGGCGAGGACCGCTTCGGACTCACTCACGACGGGCTCGCCTTCGATGACCGCACCAGGCGCATCGGTCGTGAAGCTCGCGCTAGTGACCACGTTGGAGCGATTGCCGGCCGCATCCTTGTGCATCAGGTGCGAGTAGTACACCGTGCTTGGCAGGAGCCCCACAGCGCCGGTCGTCTTCGCACCGGTGCTGGACACCGCGATGGACCCAGACCATGCGGCCGGCGCGCCAGAGTAGGTCTGCCCTGCTTCAACCTGGATGTCGGTAGGAGGTGTGGCATCGGTGGTGACGATCGCGAAAAGCGCGCCAGTCCCCTCGTTCGTCGTCGCGCCCACCGTCGCCGTCGATGCCCCAGCTTCGACCGCCGTTGGGTCACTGAGCGTCGGAGCAGTGGCGTCCACCTCTGCCACGACGTAGTCGTAGACGGGCTCTGCCGGCAGATTCACCGTTCCTGAACCTGGCAATGCGATGTCGGTGGACAGCGGGATGACCCGCCCAACGGCGTCGTCACCACTGCCGAAGCTGATCGCGGATGTGCCTTCAGGACCGGCTGCTGCCGCGCTCACGGTGATGATCAGCGCACTCGGATTGCTCCCGTCATATGCCACCGAGCTGATGGTCATCGACGCACCGTTGTCGGTAACCGTCCAAGGCTGCGTGGCATGCGCCAGCCCAGTCTTCAACGGGCGGCTGAACGAGACAGTGATCTGCGTCCGAGCACCATTCCAAGTGGCGCCCACAACTTGCGGGCCCCGCCCGCTGCCGGCGGCGCCTCCGTACAGCGCCTCGTTCAGCGCCGGCCACTCACGGTTCGCAGCCTGCTGAAACTGAGAATCGGTGCTCAGATGCACGTTGTCCGTGTAGTCCTGGTCGATCAGCACAGGGCCCGGCTTGATGGCCGCGCTGTTATTGATCCATCCAGAGAGCACGCCGCCGCGAATGTTGTTCTGGGCAGCGCGGCGGTCTGGTGGGCTCATCGTCCCCACCTCACCACACACATCTACGAACAGCTTGGGCGCGCCGGGAAGATCTGTGGCGACGTTCAACGCGAGCGTGTCGAGCGCCGCTCGGTAGGCGGCCTGGCTGATCGTCGTGGAGTTGACGATCGCATTCGGTCCCAGGAACATCAGCACGCCGCGGACGCCCGAAACGGTCGATGCATTGACTGCCGAGACCATGCCGGAATAAGCGCTGCCAGGCTTAGACCACTGGTTCTGAGCGCCTGCCACATCGGTGCTTCCAACACCGCATCGGATGAACCCCACCGGCACACCCTGGCTTGCCATGATGTGCGTGGCCAGCAGCGGTATGTCCGTGCCCGCGCCGGGCGCCTCGGTCAGCTCGCTCCAGACGCCCGACTTGAATTGCACTGCCTTCAGAGTGACATGCACGTAGGCCTGCCCATTGGCGCCAAATCCAGCTCTGCGCGAGTCACCAGCATCCACGAAGATGTCGCCAATTCCCACGTAAGCGACAGTCGCACTGGTCGTGGTCGTCGTCTTCTTGCGCACCACCAGTGGACCTTGTCCTGCCGATTGGCCTGTCAGCGTGCCGGTGCCGGCCCCGGGCGCATGCGCGGATTTGATCGTCTGGAAAGTGCCTCCGTTGAAGCTGGCCTCAATGTCCTCGGTCGATCCCGTCGTGCTGAACGAAATCTGAATGCTTCCCGTTGATCCGACTCGCTGATGAAGTTCGAACGCCACGGGCGTGGTCACCGTGATGCTCTCTACCGGCGTTGCCGGCCCAGACTTCAAAACTACTGCGATCTGATTTCCGCCAGTCGCGCCAGCCCAGGCTGCATAGATCTCGGCAGCCGGCACCGTGGCGACCGACGGGAAAATCTTGTACGCCAGCAACGCGCCGTTGTGCGAGCTAGGTTGGCCAGTACCGAAGTCGGCAATCGTCCATCCGTTGGCGCCCGCGGCCGCGCTGATGGCGCTTGTGCTGGTGCCCAGCGCCATCAACACCATGCAGGCCGACTCTGGCGTCGTCACGTCGACGCCGAACTTGGCATCCTGGCTGGCGGAAGCCAGTGAGGTGCCGCCGGGCGAGCTGTAGGCACCGGACGTTTTCACGCCAGGAATCGCGGCAGCGATCATGGTGCCGCCAATGCCGGTGCTGGTGCGCGAGGCCGTAACGACGTGACCAGGCCCGGTGGTCGCGTTCTCGCAGATCCAGACACCGACGGTCGCGTTCTGATTTCGCTCCGCGTAGACGTTGCCGAAGTTGTCCGTGACCGCCTGCGGTTTGTTGACGTAGGAGATCTCAACAACGACCGCGCCAGCGCCGCTGGAATCCATCTCCGGCGTTGCGCCCGTCAGGCCGGGAATTGCGACCTTCCGAGTCGCTATTGGGTTGGCAATGCTCATTTGTAGGTCGTCACCGTCTTGACGATCTCGTCGTTGCTATCGCGCACAACCACCTGCTCGGCCTCCTTCGGATGGTTGTTCACCACCGTCACGCCCGCAGGCTGAACCTCGTTCGTCACGGTGATCGGCGTCGGCTGCACCTGCACCGTCGTCTGAACCACTGCGGGCGGCTGTTCGGGCACGTGCACGGTCACCGTGGGCGCGGGCTGCTCCGGCACCTGGATGGTGGGATGCACGTGCACCACCACCTGCGGCTGTGGAGCTGCAGGTGGCGCGGCTTCCGCGAATGCCGGTCCACCTTGCCGACGTTCACGCAGCCGAGACAGCCAGGCCTCGACCTTCGAGGTGGTCTCGTCGGTCGAGATCCCGGCCGCGGCACCGAGGCCGGCAACGAAGGTCGCCTTGGTCAGCGCTTCGGTCAGGACATCCACGTCCATGGCTTCCAGGATCTCCGGCAGCCGGGCGACCAGCTCGCCTGCCGTCTCGCCACGCGCGAGGCCCTCGTCGATGGCGGCCTGCAGAGGCGCCACCAAGGGCTCAAGCGCTGGCTCCCAGTCGTCCATCGCAGCGTCGACCAGCTCGTCCAGAGCGTCGCGCGCAGACGGCCCTGCAGGTGCTTCTGCAAAGCTCGCCGGCTTGGGCGCAGCGGCGACGGGTGCGGCAGGCTGCGGCGCACCAGAAACCACCACCGGTGCCGGCGGCGGTGCCTTCTTCTCCCAGCCTTCTCCGTACTTGGCGCGCACGGCGTCAAGGCTCAGCTCGAAGCCCATCTCCGACACCGTCTTGTCGGTCTCGGCCTCGGCCTTCAGGTCGACCTCCTGCTTCACCTGGCGCCACACATGGCAAGGCTCCAGCCCGTTCAGCTCGCAGATCCACGCCAGCAGCGTCGAGTTCAGCGTCTCGCTCAGCAGATCGCTGTCGGCTTGCGTGAGGTCTTCACGCACATCCGCGCGCTCCTTGCTGGCGGCAGCCAGTGCACCGCCCGAGCCGGAGCGCGCTTCCTGTCCGGTGAGCACGGCCGAGATCCAGTCGTCCATGTACTCACACAGTGCCTGCTGCATGGTCATGTTGCCGCTGAGCTTGCTCTCGATCAGCGTGACCTTCATGCCCTCGGGCGTCATCACGAAGCCATCGCTCGTGAACGCCTTCAGCGCGTCGGCCAGCGTGCCCTTCTCCTTGGCCGATGCATTGCGCGGGTACTCGCCATGCAGCGTCGGGCTGCCCACTCGGCCGTTCAGCTGGTTCCAGCTGACCACGGCCTTGCGCTTGAAGAACACCGGCCAGTACAGCTGCAGGCCCAGGCCGGTGCCGTAGGGGTTGTCGTCTTCCGGGTTCACGCGGTGCACGATGAACTTGCGCTCCGGCACCGGGATGCCTGTCAGCATGTTCTCGCGCGTCAGCATGCGCAGCTCCGGCGGGCTGTTCTCGTCGACCTGCACGAACTTGAAGCGACGCTGCGCCCGCTTCACCAGGCGGGCCGGCACCACCATGCGATCGCGCACCGTCCAAACCACCTCGGCCGGCACAAAGCCGCCGATCAGCGCCTCCAGCAGCTCCTTGCACACCCGGTCGAAGTTGGCCGCCTTCAGGATGCCCGTGACCGTCTCCGCATCCTTCGTTCCCTTGTCCGACGCGACAACCGGCTCCACGCGCCAGGGCTTGCCGATCAGCGACAGCTGGCGCTTCTGCAAGCCGTCGAACACCTTGCCGTCGCGCTTCAAGTCGCGGTAGATCTCCGGCCCCGCGCCGCGCTCGATGAGCAGCGGGTCGTTGGGCTGGATCACGCCCATGAACAGCTGCTCGAACGGATCGCGCAGCCGGTTGGCGAACTCCGAGTCCAGCTCGGGCATCGCCACCTTCGGATTGACCGCCGCGCCTGCGGTCTTGGGGATGGGCTCAGCCATGCAGGAACTCCGACATCGCGCTGGCCGACTCGCGCCGGCCACCGCTGGTGTATTCAATGGGGGCGGAAGGGTTGCTGCCCGCGTGGAGCGCCAGCGCCAACGCCCAGAAGCGGTCCGCGTGGCCATCGGCCGTGGCCTCGGCCACGAAGCGGATGTTCCCGGCCGCTGTCGTCACCTTCTGCACCTTGCGCAGGTCAGCGCGCACCTTGGCCTCGTCTGGGATGCGAACCTTGCGGTCCTCCATCGCGCCGCGCAGCGGGTAGGCCAGCGCTTCCTTGACCGGGCCGCTGAAGTTCACAGCCTCCACCCGGTGCTCGCCGAACTTGTCCTGCGCGTCGTCGGCCCAGCCGATGCCCAGACCCGTGGCGTCGATGCAGATCCGGTCGCAGATCGCGAACCATGGCCACAGGATGGCCTCCTGGGCGCTCTTGCGCATCTTCTCCATCGTGATGACCTGGCGCGTGTAGAACACGTCGCCCAGCTGCTCGACGACCCACAGCACGGTCAAGTCCTTCTTGCGCCCGATGTCCACGCCCGCGAATAGTCGGCCCTGGAACGGCCCGTCGAGGTCGCGCTGCCACGGCTCGCCGCCCAGGTACTCGCACGCCGTGATCAGTCCGTATTCCAGGAACTTCGAGTCGTCGTCAGCAGGGATGCACTGGTATTCCTGGTCGAACGACTCTTCGTCGGCCGCACCGTGCTTGATGAAGTCGAAGTAGGCCGCCTCGTCCATGTCCTGCTGCTCGGCGTCGGCCGGCAGCGCCTGCTGCAGCTTGAACAGGAAGCCCTGCTCCAGCGCGTCCTGCAGCGTCACGCGGTGCAGGCTGATGCGCTTCGGGTTGCCGCCGTGCCGCGCCTCGCGCACCAGGCTGTTGAAGAAGCTGTGCGAGCCGCGATGCGTGCTCACCAGCTCCATGCTGCCGCCCCAGGTGATGCCGGGGTAGGCAATGGCCCACATCTTGCGCTGGTCACGATGCAGCGCGAACTCGTCCAGCACGCGGCTGCCCCGCTTGCCGGCCTGCGCATCCGGGTTGCTCGACATCGAGTGGATGCGCCGCCCGCTGGCGAACTGCAGCACGTAGGCGCTGATCTTCTTCTCCGCGTCCAGCACCTGCTCGCCCAGATCCTTGGCCGCCATGCCCATGATGCCGGCCCACAGCTTGCAGTCCTCAATGAACAGCCGCGCCTGGATGTCGTCACGCGAGCTGACCCACTCGTCAAACCGCGCACCCTGCGCTGCGGCGCGCTCATCGGCGCCGTAGGCCGTGCTCCAGCTGATGCCGATCTGCCGGCTCTTCTCCATCAGCTTGATGCGCGAGCTGTCCTTGATCCACCGCGACTGGAACGGCAGGAAGATCGCGTCCCGGTCCTTCGGGATGCACTTGGCGCGGCCCTTGAGCTTCGGCATCAGACGATCCCCAGTGCCTCGCGGATGGCCCGCTTGGTGTCCTCGGTCACGCCGCCCTTGCTGGGCATCGCTTCGAGCTTGGCACGCTGCTCTTCCAGCAGCGCCTGGCGCGCGTCGGCCTCCACCTTGGCCTGGAACTGCTTCAGGTTGATGGAGCTGCGCGTCAGCGTCGCGATGTTCTTGGCCGCGGCCGACAGCATCGCCACGCGTTCGCCGGCATCCGCGTCCGGGCCAACGGCTTCCTGCAGCGCCAGGATGGCCTCGAACAGCTCGGTCTGCACCAGCGCCGTCAGCGCCTCGCTGCGCGCGTCCTTGTCGTCGCCGGCCTGCGCCTGGATCAGCTTGGCCGCCTCGGTGCTCGCGCGGATCGCGGCCAGGCGGCGCTCCAGCTTCGCGCCGTAGCGGTGCACCGCCGTGCGGCTGGGCAGCTCGCCGGCCTGGGCAGCCGCGGGCCAGCGCTCGCGCAGCTCGGCGATCAGCTCATCCAGCGTGCAGCGGCCCGCGGCCAGGCGGCCTTCAATGAAAGCCTTCTGCTCGGCCGGCAGCCGGGAGATCGTGCTCTTGCGGCCCACGGATCAGCCCTTGCGAAGGACGTGCTCCAGCATTTGCCGCGCTTCCACGGCAGACAGCAGGTTGGTGCCAGTGCGACCAGGCTGGCCGGGCGTCCCATCGGGGTACACGCTGGCCGGAACCGGCCATGCAAGGAAGCGACCCACCATCTCTTCAGTCGGACCTGCCAAGCGCGTCTTCAGCGCGTAGCCCATCAGCGGCCACAGCTGGTTAACCGCGTTCTCCCGGGCGATCTTTTCGCCCAGCTCGGCGTCGTCGTTCTCAGGCGAGACGCTGACCGATGGGCGCCCCGTCACAGCGTAGCCACAGCGCGTGGTGAGCACGGCCCAGCGCAGCACCTGCCCAGACGGCGCGACGTGCACCACGAACTCGGTCGTCACGATCTCCGCTTCGATGTCGCCTGGCGTCACGCGCGGCGCAGTCAGACCCTTGGCCTGTATCTCCTGCTCGATCGCATCAGCCACGTCCGGCTCGAAGTAGTAGCCGACGCAACCGGGCTGCTTGATGAGCACGCTGGTGGGTTCGCTGCCGTCATCACAGCGCAGGTTGACGCAGGACTCGCTCCACACACGGACGACCTCGGCGCGCTGCCGTTGCGTGACAACGCCAGTGCCAGCGGTGAACCAGCCCTTCATTCCGATCTCGATCTTCATCGTTCACTCCTCTCTAGAAGTAGGTGCGGCGCGGTAGCAGCCGGCCTCGGATCGCTCGCCCATCGGCTTCCACACCGAGCGCACGTCCTCGCGCTGCGGGCCGCGCGCCGTCAGCGGGCGCCGGTGCGGGCACACGGCCAGGCTGCACTCGGCGTGCGCGTTGTTCACGGCCTTCTCGTTGCGCATGCAGGTCGCACACGTCATGCGTCAGCCGGCCCAGTACTTCGTCGGCCGGGCGATGCCCGGATCGCAGTCGACCGTGTACTCGGCCACGTCGGTGCCGTAGCGCGTCAGGTCGGCGAACCAGCGGCCGTCCGGCTGCTTCTTCAGCGCCACCAGCTTGCGGTCGGCCAGGTAGTCCAGCTCGCGCCGCAGCTCCAGCGGCGTGGCGTCCGGGTACTCGCTCTGCGCCACCGCCAGAATCGGCCCTTCAAAGGCGCCGATGGGGCGAGCGTTGTTCAGCGTCAGCAAGATCAGCCAGCGCAGCGATTCGCGGCGCGAGCGCGCCAGGTCAACCTGCATTTCGTCCTCCCATGTGCAGAACGCCACGCAGCTGGGCGTTCTCGATCTTGGTCGCCAACCCGTCGAGCTTGGCTTCGATCACCGACTGGCCGCGGATGTAGTCCTCGCGCCGCACGTAGCTCGCGGGCAGCTCGGCCTTCAGGTCCAGCAGCTCTCGCTCCACGCGCTGCCATTGCCCGGCCTCCTTCTCGGCTGTGGCTTCGATCGAGTCGAAGCGCCGGTCCTGGTGCCGTTGGTGCTGCACCAGCAGCAGCTTGAACACCGTGCCGAACGCACCGATCAGCGTGACGCCCAGCGTCACCAGCTGCCACAACTCCAACTGAACCGTCATCTCTGCTCCCTATGCCACTGGATCAACGCGCCGAGCCGATCGCGGCAGAGGTCGTACTGCGCACCGGCCCCGATGGACCACTGGCCGATGTCGGTATCGGTGGCAACGGGCCCATCTCCTGCAGCAGCGCTGCCGGTGGCCGCGGGCAAACCGGCGACTCGAAGACCTGGGGCGCCGTCGAGCACGCGCAGAGCAGCAGTGCCAAGGCAAGCCCGGCCGGAAGTGACGTTCGTGAGCGCATCGCGCTTCTCCTTCGAGAGGGTCTCCGCCTCGCGGCTGCGCTTGGCCAGCTGCAGGGTGAGTTCATCGCCGCGCGCCTGCGCCGCCTGCAGCTGCAGCACCGCCGACCTGGCTGCCAGCAGCCGCGTCTCGTTCGCCGTGGCCCGCTCGCTGGCCTGGCTCATCCGCTCCGCCTTGACGCCGGCCAGCACGCCCAGCCCGAACAGCAGCCAGGCCAGGATGAACACGCGCTCCGGCGTGAGCAGCTTCAGCACCATCACGGCAGCACTTCCCAGTCCGCATAGCGCGGGGCCAGCACATCCAGGATGCGCTTCGGGTAGCCCAGGTTCTCGGCGCAGTGGCTCACGTGCCGCTTGGCCCTGCCGCAGGCCGCATCCACCGCATCACGCGTGGCACCTTGCAGGCCGCCCGGCGCCGTTCGCGCCTCGGCCTGCCAGTGGCCCAATCCGCCGTTGTAGCCACGCAGGGCCACCCACAAGCGGTCGCGCGGCGAGTACTGCTGCGGCGTGCGGTCGTACAGCCAGCGGTCATAGCCCACCAGCGCGCGCAGCGCCCAGGTCGGGTTCTCGGGCTCGCAGTCACCAGGCGGCAGCCGGATCAGGTCGCACCACCACGTGGCCGTGGCCGGCATGAACTGGCCCAGGCCGCGCGCGCCCACGCGGCTCACCGCCTGCGGGCGCCAGGTGCTCTCCTGATGCACCTGCGCGGCCAGCGCGGCAATAGGCGCATCCAGCCCCCACTGGCTGTGCGCAGCGCGCACCAGCGTGCCGCGGTACGTGGCAGCGGCCTGCGGCACCTGGGCATGCGCGGCGGAGATCGCCAGCGGCAGCACCATGCAAGCCAACAGCGCAGTCGCCAGCACAGCCAGCACCAGGCGCGCGCCCGTGCCCATGCGCCGGCTCATGCGCCCAGCGCCATCGAGAGCATCGCAGCCGCGACGATGATTGCCCTGCGATGCATGGCGGCCGCCGCCAGGCGCAGCTGGGCGTCTTCAGGAGCGACCAGCAGCGTGCAGCCAAGCTCACCCAGATCGGATGCCTCCAGCGCCTCCCGTGTGTCAGGCAGGAATGCGTCGGGCCGCGCGTAGGGGAACATCTGCCGGTCGAGCCAGTAGCCCACCACGCCGGCCAGCGTCACCAGGCTGAGCTTGTAGATGCTCAGCGACAACTGCTGCGGCCTGATGGCCCACACCAGCACAAGCAGCGCGACGGCAAAGATCATCCAACCCGTCAGCCGCGGCGGCTTTCGCAGCCGCGCGACCGCGCGTTGGGTGATCGTCTTCCTGGAGGTGGGGGCTTGGGTCTTCATGCGCCCCACTGTGCCGAGTGGGGCTGCGCTGGACCAAGTAAAGCGCTTTACAAAGAGGCGCGCATTGCGCGCACCCGGCGGGCCGTCAGGTCCTCAGCGTTCGCCGCAGCGGGCAGTGGCAACCGAGCTCTCAAACTCGGGGATTAACTTCGGTTTGTCGAGCAGCTCGTAAACCATGTTGTTGGTCTCCTGCTTGCCCATGAAGAGCAACACAGACTCGGTGCTGCGGGTGATCAGCGTCGTGAGCGCCCTATGCGCTGGGAAAAGGCACTCGGGGACGGCAACCGCCTCGGCCTCGCGCTGCAGCGCTTGCAGACTTGCAACGGGTCCAGCCAGGGCAATGCGTCCAGTTGTTCGAGCAAGTCTGTCGGCATCTGCCCAGCGCCGGTACAAGTCAAGCAGGCCCTTTGCTTCCGGCGGACCTTGCACCTTCAAATTGGGCTCCACCTCTTTGAAAGAAAGTCGCCCATCCGGTGAGCGCGGCTTGCGCTCAGTCCAAGTCTTGACCTCGCTGGCAGACTTTGCCTCGTTGCCGCAAGCGGCCTCCTGGTAGACCACTCGACCATCCGGCATCGTGCACTTGTTGATCGCCCACGTCGGCGTGCTCGCCATCAGCAGCGTCAGCGCGAATGCCCTACAGGAATTCATGGTGTGCCTCCCTCTTGCGGTTCTCGCGAACCTGCCTGACGTACAGCCGCACCCGATGAGCTTCGGCTGGGTGCAGTTCCTTCACCATCCGCGTGCCGAACTCTCGGCTCATGAAGTCCAGTACCGCGATGCGCGTCCGCTTTGGCAGGGGCTCCATCAGCGCGAGCGCCTCACGGTGCACGTCCGTAAGCGGCTGTGCCACACGCGCCGATTCAACGGGCCTTGGCGCCGGCGCAGGCGCCGGGCTGGCCTGCGGCGCCGAGGCATAGAAGTGCTGGTGCACCTGGTGGACGTTGACCACCTGCACATCACGTCCCGCCTTGCCCACCTGAACCGATCCCGCGCCCGTGTTTTGTTGTTGTGGCCGCAGCTTCTTGAGCGCCTTGAGCACCCTCCCCAGTAGCTCCAAAACTCACCGTCCCTTCTTCACCGTGACCTTGCCGCCGGCCTGGCCGACCTGAACTGCATTGGTGCCATGGTTGACCATCCCTGCACCAGGGATTGAGCTTGCCCCGAGACCGGCGCTCAACAGCGCGGCGGTCTGAATGATCTGCTGCCTGGCGACCGGATTGCAGCGCCGATAGGCCTCGATAAGCACCTGTTCGTCAGCGGCCAGTGCCGGCTGCTGGGGGGCTTGATCGCCGCCCTGCGGGCTTGTCCGAGCTGAGCCGGTCAACACGTAGTTGACATCGATCCCCAGCTCAGGCCGCGCATCGACCAGCGCGAGAACCTCTTTGTGCGGAAACGAGCCGCGCTTCTTGCGCTCGGAAAAGGCTGTCTTGCCCAGCCCAAGCAACGCCGCGACTTCCTGGTCTTTGCTGACCCGAAGTTCGTGTTTCAGGCGCGCGAGCGCTTCTGAAAAAAAGTCCATGTAGACCTTGCGCAGTCCATAAAACATGGACTAAAGTTCATGCAAACAGAAACCAATGAAATTTGGCACAGGAGCCACGGCAATGACCCCCGACCAAGTCAAACAACGCTTCCGTCAGCGAGGCCAAACCTTCAGCCAGTGGGCACGCGACAACGGCTACCGGGTCAACCAGGTGCTGCGCGTGCTCAACGGCTTCGACAAGGGCCACTACGGCAAGGCACACGAGATCGCCGTGAAGCTGGGCTTGAAGCCCAACGCCGACAGCGCGGCCTGACCGACAGACGGTTACAGGTTGATCCTAACAATGAAAGCCCGCGCCACTCAGGCCGCACGCATCGCGAGGCCGGCACCGCGTCACGAAACCGGCCTGCGTCGTGGCGGCCGCTTCTTGGGCGGCCACTGCCCCAGCTGCGCCAGCACCCAGTACAGCATCTTGCGGGCCTCCAGCAGCTCCGCCCTGCCTCCACGGTCCGGCTGCTGCTCCAGCTCCGCGTATTCCTCTGCCGCGCGGCGCCACAGCGCCTCCAGCGTGCGGGCCAGCTCGGGGTGCGTCTTCAGCAGCGGCAGCAGCAGGTCCAGCAGCGCGGCGAACACGCCGTTCGCCCAGTCGTCGATCCCGTCCAGCTCGCGCCGTAGCGGCGCTATGCGGTGCTCCACCTCCTGGCGCACTTGCTCACGCAGCCAGGCGGCTTCCTTCGGCGGCAGTTCCATTGGCATGTCGGGCTCCTTGGTGGTGGTGCATCCACTGTCGCGACGGCTCGCTGCCTCGGCTAGATGCAGCCAAGGTTTTTGTTTGGACGCCCGTCAGGGCCTCGCCGCGAGGGCCTTCCAATGACCCGCCGCAATTGGAAGAGCTACCAGCCGGCCAGCCTGCGAGATGCGCTCCAGGCCTGCAAGGACTTCGCGCTGGAGCGCCACAACCTCAGCGTGCCGCTCATTGCGCAGCGCATGGGGCTGGCCGACCACTGGGCCATCTACAAGTGGCTCGACTCCGGCCGCATGCCCGCGGTGCTGGTGCCCGCCTTCGAGCACGCCTGCGGCTGCTGCTTCGTCACCCGCTGGCTGGCCGCCACCAGCAACAAGCTGCTGGTGGACATGCCGCGCGGCGCGGCACCCAAGCCCGGCGACCTGGTCGCGCTCAACACCGGCTGCGCCCGCGCGCTGCAGCTGCTCACCGACTTCTACGCCTCCAACGGCGCGGCCGACCCCGCCGCCGTGCTGGAGGCCCTTCGCACCCACCTCGAAGAGGTGGCCTTCCACCACAAGAACGTGGCCGGCTACGCCACGCCCGAGCTGGAGTTCTGACATGACCGGCATCGACATCTTCAACGGCGCCGTGTACTGGGCACAGAAGCGCGCCCACTACCGGCAGCGCGCGAACGAGGGCCACCAGACGCTCACGCGCCGCCAGTGCCTGCGCCGCGCCCGCCAGGCCGAGGCCCGCATCGTCGACCTCTCCATCAAGGCCGAGATCCAAGCCCGCCGCGAGCAGGACATGGGGCGCGCAGCATGAGCCCCCGCGCCGAACGCATCGCCTTCCTGCGCCAGCTGCTGCTCGACCTGCAGGCCCGGCTGGATAACTGGCCCGAGACCTGGAAGCACCGCCATGCGATGCGCAAGCGCGCGCGCCGCAACCTCGACATCGTCGAAGACATCCTGCGCAACCTGGGCGCAGCGCTGATCGAGGGGACTCCGCAATGAACGCGCTGTCCTCGCAGATCCGCAAGTCCTGCGACCTCTACCGCCTGTTGGCCGGCCACATCGTCATCGGCCTGGCACCGGGCGAGATCGCCAAGGGTCTCGACGTGTCGCCGTCGTGGGTCTCCATCAACCTGCCCGCCATCGCTGCCGAGACCGGCTTCGTCGAGCAGGTGCCCGGCACCAACCGCTGGCGCCTGGGCCCGGCCCTGGCGCGCATCGGCATCACGGTGGCCACCGAACTGAACGCCGCGCGCCAGAACCTCGAAGACCTCAGCCGCCGCTACTCCACCCCGCTCTGACACCACAACAACACCCATGTCCCGCAAGCCCACACCCGCACCCGCCATCAAGGAAGCCGCCCTCGTGCCCGGCACGCTGGAGGCCGACACCGCCGCCGCCAACAAGCTGGCCCTGGCGCAGCTGGAGCAGAACAAGCGCGTCACGGCGCTGGCCGCGCAGCTCAACTACCAGGGCAGCACCGATCCCGCCGTGCTGGAGAACTCGGCACAGGACGCCTTGCGCCGGATCGGCATGGCCGTGTTCGAGCTGGGCGCCTATTTGCTGCTGCTGAAAGAGGCTTGCCCGCATGGTCACTTCCTGCCCACGCTGGAGCGGCTGAGCTTCTCGCCGCGCGCTGCGCAGCAGTACATGGGCGTCACCCGCCGCTTCGCAAATACGAAGTCGGTTTCGCAATTGCAGGGCGCCGGCATCGCCAAGCTGGTCGAGCTGGTGGCTCTGGACGACGAGCAGCTTGGCGAACTCACCGAGCTGGGCCAAACCGGCGAGCTGGCACTCGACGACGTGGCCAGCATGTCGGTAAAGGAGCTGCGCGCCGCCATTCGCGAAGCCAAGGCCGAAAAGGACGCCGACGCCGCGCTGCTGGAGAAGAAGAACGCCAAGATCGACAAGCTGGAGCGCGACCTGCGGCGCGTGAACAAGCTGCCGGCCGACGACCAGCTGGCCCTGCTGAAGAAGGAAGCCACGACCCTGGCCAACGACGCCGAGGGCGCCATCCTCGGCGGCCTGCGCCAGGCGCTGATCGCACTGGCCAACCACGGCGAGGCTCGTGGCGAGCACCACGTCTTCATGGCCGGCCTGGTCGGTCAGGTGCAAGCCCAGCTCACCGCGCTGCGCGCCGAGTTCAACCTGCCCGACGCCTCAACGCTGGCCGCCCAGGAGCTGGCAGGCGAGGTCCAGCAGTGGGCATTCCCCAAGGACCACGTCTGAACGCCATGGCGCTCAACGCCACCGTCACCGCCCGCCTGGCCGAAGTGGCCCAGGCCGCCGCCGCGGCCGGGCCCGGCGGCAAGGGCGCCATCTACACCGCGGCCTGCGCGGAGCTGGGCATCAGCCCCGCCACGCTGCACCGCCACCTCGCCAAGGTCGCCATGAAGCCCACCCGCAAGCAACGCTCCGATGCCGGCGCCATCTCGCTCACGCTGGCCGAAGCCACCGCCATTGCCGCGCTGCTGGTCACCAGCCAGCGCAAGAACCACAAGCGCCTGCTGTCCATCGGCCAGGCCGTGGACATCCTGCGCGCCAACGGCGAGATCCGCGCCGAGTTCACCGACCCCGCATCCGGAGAGCTGCGCCCGCTGTCCGACAGCGCCATCTACCGCGGCCTGCGCCACCACGGCATGCACCCCGACCAGCTCAGCCGCCCCACGCCGGCCGTCGAGCTGAAGAGCCTGCACCCCAACCACGTCTGGCAGATCGACGCCAGCATGTGCGTCCTGTACTACCTGCACGCCGAGAGCGAGCGCGAGGCCGGCCTGCAGGTCATGGAGCGCGAGCGCTTCTACAAGAACAAGCCCGCCAACCTCAAGTCCATCGAGCAGGACCGCGTCTGGAGCTACGAGGCCACCGACCACACCAGCGGCGGCCTGCTGCTGAACTACGTCATGGGCGCCGAGAGCGGCACCAACCTGGCCGACAGCTTCATCGAGTTCATCCAGCCGCGTGCGGTCATCCACGGCGTGCCGTTCATCCTCATGATGGACATGGGCAGCGCCAACACCAGCGGCCTGTTCAAGAACCTGGCGCGCCGCCTGCAGGTCAAGCTCATCGCCCACGCGCCGGGCAACGCCCGAGCCACCGGCCAGGTCGAGAAGGCGCGCGACATCATCGAGCGCAGCTTCGAGCCCGCGCTGCGCCTCATGCCCGTGGCCAACCTGGACGAGCTGAACGCCCAGGCCCGGCGCTGGGCCGATTGGTACAACGCCCACAAGGTGCACAGCCGCCACGGCCGCACGCGGGCCGAAGCGTGGATGAGCATCACCGCCGAGCAGCTGCGCCTGGCGCCCGCGCCCGAGCTGTGCCGCGAGCTGCTCACGCACGAGCCCGAGTCGCGCGTCGTCAGCGACACCCTGACCGTGCAGTTCAAGGGCCGCGAATTCGACGTGCGCGCCGTGCCCGGCGTGATGGTGGGCGAGAAGCTGCAGGTCACCCACAGCCCCTACGCGCCCGACACCGCCAGCATCGTGAGCGTGGACGGCGACGGCAACGAACTGCTGCACACCGTGCCCCTGGTGCAGCGCGACGAGAACGGCTTCCGCGAGGACGCCAACGTCATCGGCGAAGACTACCGCCGCCCGGCCGACACCCAGCTCGACACCAACCGCAAGGCTGTCGAGCGCTTCGCCTACGCCGCCGACACCAACGCCGAGGCCGAGGCCCGCAAGAAGGCCAAGGCCGTGCCTTTCGGTGGCCGCATCGACCCCTACAAGCCCATCGAGCAGGCGCCCGAGCGCACCTTCCTGCCGCGCCGCGGCACCGAGCTGCAGCCCACCGTCATCACCCAGGCCGCCCCGGCCCGCGTGCTCACCCTGTTCGAGGTGGCCGGCGAACTGGTGCGCCGCGGCGTGGCCATGACGGCCGAGCGCAACGCCCAGGTGCGCACCTGGCACCCCGACGGCGTGCCTGAAGACCAGCTCGACGCGCTGGCCGAACGCCTGCAGGTGCGAGCCCAGCTGCGCGTCGTCGCCGGAGGTGGCGCATGAGCATCGACGCCGTTCTGACCCAGCTCGGCGTCAGCCAGGCCGACGTGGCCCGCGCGCTCAACCTCGGCAAGGCCACCGTCAGCCGCCTGGTGCGTGGCGAGTGGCCTGTTCGGCAGCGCGTGCAACTGCGCAGCCGCCTGGACCAGCTGCTGCGCCAGGCCGGCGCCAACGCCGACCAGCTCCTGCAGCTCTACATCGATCCCAAGACCCCTGCGCCCGCGCAGAAACAAGAAGGCCCCGATGCGCGGCAACGCACCGAGGCCGATCCCCAAGCCCAAACCGAACCCGAACCGGAGGACCTCGCCATGATGCTACTGCAGAACCAATCGCTCACCCTGGAAGCCCGCCAGCACTTCGGTCTGCCCCGCAGCCCCTTCGTGGACGACGTGCAGACGCCGGACGACGTGTTCCAGACGCCCAGCGTCCGCTACGTGCGCGCCACGCTGATGGACTGCGCCAACCACCACGGCTTCCTGGCCGTGGTCGGCGAGAGCGGCGCCGGCAAGAGCACGCTGGCCGAAGACCTGGAAGAGCGCATCAAGGCCGAGAGCCGCGAGATCGTCGTCATCCGGCCCTACGTGTTGGCCATGGAGCAGAACGACAGCAAGGGCAAGACCCTCAAGGCCAGCCACATCGCCGAGGCCATCGCCGCCATGCTGGACCCGCAGCTCAAGGTCAAGAGCAGCCCCGAGGCCCGCTTTGCGCAGGTCCACCAGCTGCTCAAGGCCAGCCGCCGCGCCGGCCGCCGCCACCTGCTGCTGATGGAAGAGGCCCACTGCATGCCCACCGCCACGCTGAAGCACCTCAAGCGCTTCCTGGAACTGAAGGACGGCATGCAGCGCCTGATCGGTGTGGCGCTGATCGCCCAACCGGAATTGCGCGACCGCCTGAACAGCCAGAACCCCGAGGTGCGCGAGGTCATGCAGCGCTGCGAGCTGATCGAGCTGCCGCCGCTGGATGCCGAGCTGGAGGGCTACCTGCGCCACAAGTTCGCGCGGTTCGACCTGAAGTTCGAAGACGTGTTCGCGGCCGACGCCATGGATGCCATCCGCGCGCGCCTGGTGCACGTGCCGCGCGGCGGCAAGCTGACCGACGCCCGCAGCATCTGCCACCCACTGGTGGTCAACAACTTGGTGGCCCGCGCCATGAACGCGGCGGCCAAGGCGGCCTGGCCCAAGGTCGACGCCCAGGTCATCGCGGGGTGCTGAGCCGTGCGCGCCTACCTCGTCACCATCACCATGCCGGACGGCTCCAAGGGCGAGCATCACGGCCTGTACGCCCACGGTGTGGACGCCGTGCTGGCCGCAGCCGCCATGTTCCCCACGGCCCGGCGCATCTCGGCGCAGAGGGTCAGCACATGAAGCCCTCGCACCACTTCGCACCCGGCGTGATCGAGGCCGCCAGCCGCCCGCGCCGCAACCGCACCGGCGTGCTGGTCGTCTGCCTGGTCATGGCCCTGGCCTGCGCCACCGTGGCCTGGCCGCTGCTGGAGGGCCTGTTGCCATGAGCGCCGACCCCTACGCCGTCGACCCCAAGCGCGCCTCGGCCTACGCCCGCCGCCTGGTGTGCCTCACGCCGCCGAATCTGCCCGTGCCCATCGCCATCGGCGGGGCCTTGACCTACCTGACCGCCATGGCGTTCGACGACGCCGAGCTGGCCCGCCGAACCGCCAACGCCCTGCGGCTCATCGCCGCAGATCTCGACCAACGGGCGGCAGCCCTTGGCAAGCACTGACCCACCACAGGAGACCCGCATGTCCGATCTCGACTCCATCTCCAAGCAGGCCGACGCCTTCGCCGCCGCGCGCGCGCTGCTGGCCGAGCGCGTCACGGCGCTGAACGACGGCATGACCCAGCTGCGCCGCCAGCACATCGCCGGCATCAAGCGCGCGCTGAACAAAGCCGCCGAGGCCGAGGCCGAGCTGCGCGAGCTGGTGAAGGCCAGCCCCGGCACCTTCGCCAAGCCTCGCACCCGCGTCTTCAACGGCGTGAAGGTGGGCTTCCAGAAGGGCAAGGGCGTGCTGAACATCCCTGACGTGGCCGC
Organism: Roseateles sp.; assembly: GCA_036401055.1. Taxonomy (GTDB): domain Bacteria; phylum Pseudomonadota; class Gammaproteobacteria; order Burkholderiales; family Burkholderiaceae_C; genus Pelomonas. Next base: position 49,140 of record DASWWC010000062.1, on the reverse strand, counting down.
CGTGCTCGCCCGCATCAAGAAGCACCTGCCCGACCAGGCCGACCTGCTGATCGCCACCAAGGAGACGCCGGTGAAGGACGCCCTGGCCCAGCTCGACGGCGCCGACCTGAAGAAGCTGGGCATCTCCATCACCGACGCCGGCGACCAGGTCGTCGTCAAGCCTGTGGACAGCGAGGTCGACAAGCTGGTCGACGCGCTGCTCAAGGACGCCGTGGGCGCCGACGACGATCAGGAGCAAGCGTGATGGCCGACATCCCCGTCAAGTGCTGCCGCTGCCGCTTCGAGCACCTGGAGTCCGAGCGGGTGCAGAAGCCATCCACGCGCGGCAGCCACGGCCTCAACGTGCTGGTGTGCCCCAAGTGCCGCGGCGAGTCCTACTACGACCTGCGCGAGCAAGTGGCCTGGTGCTGGGCCAGCGGCCTGATCGAGATCGGCGACGTGCTGCCTGCCGATGGCCCCGGCGGCGGCGCCATCGAGATCGCCCGCGGCCCCAAGCACGCGCTGAAGCCCCAGCTGCAGATCGTGGCGCGCCATGGCATGGGCGCCAGCGAGGGCCTCCTGCTGGTGCCTGGCGTGCCCGAGGCAGAGACCCAGGAGGCCAAGGGCGACGCCCTGTCGGCCTGGCTGGCCTGGTGCAACAAGCGCCCACTGCGCGACGGCGTCACCTACGCCAAGGAGTTCGCATGAGCAGCATCGAAGTCGCCCAGCGCACGATGGGCTTCAAGACCAGCAGTGAGCGCGAGCGCTGCGGCAACTGCCGCAACCGCGAGACGCGGGAGTACTACGGCCGCGACGGCCTGCGCTGCATGGTCGGCGGCTTCATGGTCGGCCCGTATGCCGTCTGCACCAAGTACGAAGCGGACCGCCGCCGCGAGCCGGAGGGTGTGAAGGCATGAGCGGGCACTTCGACGACGAAGGCGCGCAGCCCATGACGCCCCGCGAGTTCCGCTTGCACAGGGAAGCCGCGGGCATCAGTGACAACCACGCATCGCTCGCTCTCGCCTACGCGCTCCATGCGTTGGAGACCCGCGCGGAACTCGCCCCTGCCGAGCCGCAGCCGCTCATCCAGATCGGCCCGCTCGACGTTTGATTTCTCCCTGATCGGGCGTTGCACCCGACTTTCCCGGCGCAGTACGGCCGGGGCTTTTTCAAGCCGCTGCGTGGCGGCTTGAACAAGCCACAGGAGCGCCGTCATGGCAGCACACACCGTTCACCTTCACCGCGAACTTCCGAAGCCGCCAGGCGGCGCCACGAAAACCATGTTCACCGTGCGTGACCGGAATGGCGCCTACACGACCACCACCGTGCATGGCCAGCGCGCCAGCTCCACCTGCAGCTACCTGTCGGCCGCCTCGGCGCTTGCGGCCAAGCTGCACCCGCGCGGCGGGTGGAAGCTCCTGCTGGTGGCCAGCGAGCAGGGGCAGCAGGTGTTCGAGCTGGAGCTGCTTCAGTGAGCGCCGCCGCGGACAAGGCCGTGCGCCACGTGCTCAGCCGCATGCTGCAGGATCCGCGCCTGGGCTTCCTGCTGGGCTTTGGCTCTGAGAGCTTCGACCTGCTCACCGCGGCCCAGGCCGAAGCCGAAGGGCGGCCGGTGGAGTTGCTGCGCTCCACGCTGATGGTCCAGCTGGCCCGCCGTGCCTGGAGCGGCGAGATGCTGGACTGGCACGACGCCAAGCTCACCAAGCCCGACGCCGAGCTGACCGTGGTCTGCATCGACGCCGAGGACGTGTGGTGCGGCTACTGGGACGGCGAAAGCTGGATTGGCTGCGAGAGCGGCGGCACGGTGGCGGCGCCCAGGTACTGGGCCGACCCGAAGGGGCCGCAGGCATGACCATCACCATCCGCCAGCTCCGCCACGGCACCGTCGTCCGTCTGACCGGATCGCACGCCCAGGCGCTCACCGGGCTGCTGCTCAACCTCGTCGAGTCGGCCGAACCGCCCGCCAAGGCGCCAGAACGCGTTCCAAATCGTTCCGAAACCTCCGCCCAGGCGCTCGGGGCCACCACGCCCGCCGACGGCTCACAGCCCGCGTAGCACCATGGCCTTCAAAACCACCCTCCGCGCCGAGCGCGCCCGCCTGGTCAAGATCATCCACGTGGCCCGCCGCGAGCTGGCCATGGACGAGTCCACCTACCGCCTGATGCTCACCAACGTCGGCGGCTCCGCCTCCACCACGTCGATGGAGCTGAAGCAGCTCAACGCCGTGTTGGCTCACCTCAAGAGCAAGGGCTTCAAGGTGCGCGCCGCCAAGAAGACCGACGCACCCGCCGCGCCCCGCCAGCCCGACCGCCGCCAGCTCAGCACGCCGTCCGCCCGCAAGGTGCGCGCGCTGTGGCTGTTCCTGCACCAGCTGGGCGCCGTGCGCGACCCGTCCGAAAGTGCGCTGGCGGCCTACTGCAAGCGCATCGCCAAGGTGGACGACCTGCACTGGGCCGATGGTGAGGCGCTGGACCTGCTGGTGGAGACCATGAAGAAATGGGCCATGCGCTTCCTGCCCGCGGCCATCAAGGCGCTGGGCGAGAAGCTCTGCGCAGAAACCGAGCCCGCCCGCATGCCAGTGGTGCTGAAAGCGCTGGACTCAGCACAAGGCTGCCTGCAGCGCGGCCAGGGCTATGACGTGCACCTGTGGGCCTGGCAGGCGCTCAGCGACGCCGCTGGCCAGCCCCTGGCTGCCGACCTGGTCGACGCGGCACCCGCCGCCGCCGCGCATCCATGAACGCCCCGCGCCGCTTCATCTCCGCGGCCGAGATGGCCGTGCTGGAAGTCCGCCTGCCGGTCGGCCTGACCGACAACATGCGCGACCTGGCGCTGTGCCTCTACGAAGCCCTGGTGCTGAGCGACGTGCGCGCAGGCACGCCGGCACCGGCCGACGCCTGGGCGCAGCAGCTGCAGCTGTGGGCCACCCAGGTGCTCGCGCAGCTGCAGCACGTGGCGCATGAGATGGGCGGCCGTGGCGGCATCTACATCGCCAAGGGGCTGATCGCGGCGCTCAGCGTGCGCGACCACGAGATGTGCGCCAAGTTCCGCGGCAACAACTACCGCGAGCTGGCCCACGAGTACGACCTGACCGAGATGCGCGTGCGGCAGATCGTGGACGCCTGGCAGCGCGAGCAGTTCGAGAAGCGCCAGGGCCAATTGCCCGGGCTAGCCTGAGCCTCGGCCGCCTTCCCACCCTTTGGAACTGATCCATGACCGACATCACCACGCCCACAGAGCTGGCGCTCCAGCTCGCCGACGCCTACGGAGACGCGCTCTTCGAGCAAGGTCTGGAGCGCCGAACTGAAGACCCCGCGCCGGAGATTGCCCGCGAGAAGCTGGCGGTCGAGCTGCGCCGGATCGACGACTACGTGACCGAGATCGGACGGCTCCGCAACGTCATCCAGGCCGCGTGCTTGGGCGGCACCGATCTGATGATCGAGCGGTGGAAGCAGCTCTTCCCGGACGCCCAGGTGCCCAGCGTCAAGCGGCCCGCCCCCATCGGCGTTGAGGTCGTCGGCGTGGTTCGCCAGGGCGGCGACGACGGCCCCGAGGTCGAGTGGCTGCTGGAAGGCGGCCTGACCGCAGTCGCAGAGGGTGGCGGCAACACCTACCTGCTGGTGTCGCACCAACCCATCACCGACGACGACGGCCACGGCGAGGTCTATCGCGTGGCTGCAGCCTGAGTCCAAGCCCCGGAACTGACCCATGCGACAACCGAACGAGACATTGGCCGAGGTCTATCAGCGCTCAGCCGCCAGCGCCTACGCCTCAGCACGCGAGTTCTACGGGCGGTCGATCCGGATCAAGAAGCAGTGCGGCCCGCGGGCAGAAAAGCAGCGCGTGCGGGCCTTCTACGCGCAGCAGAAAGCCGCCTGGTACGCAGCGCAGGCCCGCGAGCTATTGCTCATCGCCTGACCTTCCCTTCCCCAAGCCTCTAGGCCAGCAGGCCGACATTTACTAAAACGCTTTACTCGGCCCGGGCGGTGCCCGCGGCCGACAGTGGCGGCATGCCCACCGCCGCCACCTCCACTCAGCCGACGCTCCCGCGCGGCGTCGAGATCTTCCGGGCCGGCACGCGCCGTGCCGACAACGGCCAGGAATACACGATCACCACGGCGGACCTGCACGCGTCCGCTGCCGCCTACGACCCCGCGCTGAGCGAAGCGCCACTGGTCGTCGGCCACCCCGCGAGCAACAAGCCGGCCTACGGCTGGGCCGCCGGCCTGGAGGTCGTCGGCGACGTGCTGCGCATTGCGGATCACAAGCAGGTCGAGCCCGCCTTCGCCGAGATGGTGAACGCCGGCCGCTTCAAGAAGCGCAGCGCCTCGTTCTACCACCCGCAAGACCCCTCCAACCCCAAGCCCGGCGTCTGGTACCTGCGCCACGCCGGCTTCCTGGGCGCGCAGCCGCCTGCGGTGAAGGGTCTGAAGGACATCGAGTTTTCCGAGGCGGCGGATGCCGTCAATTTCTCTGACCCCGTCGAACCACAGGAGCCCAACCCCATGGACGAGGAAACGAAGAAGAAGCTGGCCGAGGCCGAAGCTGCGGCTGCCAAGGCCAACGCTGAGCGCGACGCCGCGCTGCAGCGCGCCACGGCCGCCGAAGGCCAGGTGGCCAACTTCGCCGAACAGAACCGCCAGGCCCGCCATGCGGCCCACGTGTCGTTCGCCGAAGGCGAGGTCAAGGCCGGCCGCCTGCTGCCCAAGGACCAGGCCGCCGCCGTGGCCGTGCTGGACCGCCTGGCCGAGGGCGAGGTCGTCGAGTTCAGCGAGGGCGACACCACCAAGAAGGTCTCCCCGGTCGAGTTCGTCAAGAGCCTGATCTCGCTGGGCACGGCCAAGGTGCAGTTCGGCGAGTTCAAGCCGGGCGAGACCGCGGCTGCCGCTGGCTCCGCGAAGGGCAAGTCCGACGCCGAGATCGACCAGGCCGCGCGCGCCTACGCCGCGCATCACAAGGTGAGCTACGCCGAGGCGCTCACGGCCGTCACGTCGTTCACCGCCTAACCCCACACCACGAGAGGTCCACCCATCATGATGACCGCCGCCGAGATCCGGCTGAAGCAAAACCCCATCCTGACCAACCTGCTGCTGGGTCTCGGTCAGGGCACCTTCATCGCCGAGCGCTTGTTCCCGCGCCTGCCGCAGACGCTGTCCAGCGTCACGCTGGCCCAGGCCGGTGATGAGCGCCTGCGCCGCTACAACCTGCGCCGCGCGCCCGGCACCTCCACCAAGCGCGTGGACATCCGCTACGACGGCAAGACCTACACGGTCAACCAGTACAGCGTGGAGGTGCCCATCCCGCGCGAGCTGATCCGCGAGTCCGACGAGAGCCGCAAGCTCAACGTGGGCAACTACCTGGACATCTCGCGCATCGCCATGTCCACGGCCAACGACATCCTGCTGCTGGACTACGAGCTGGAAGTGGCCAGCCTGGCCACCACTGTGGGCAGCTACGCGGCCGGTCACGTGCTGGCCCTGGCTGGTGCCACCAAGTGGAGCGCCGCCACCGGCACGCCGGTGACCGACATCCTGGCGGCCAGCGAGGTCATCCGCAAGAAGATCGGCAAGCGGCCGAACCGGCTCACGCTGTCGGCCGACGCGCACCAGGCCATCCGCACCAACGTCGAGGTGAAGAGCTATCTGCCGTCCACGCAGCAGGGGCCGGCATCGCTGGAGCAGCTCAAGCAGATCCTGAACCTGGAAGAAATCATCGTCGGCGATGCCGTGTCGCTGGATGCTGCCGGCGTGGGCTCGGACGTGTGGGGCAACAACGCCATCCTGGCCTACGTGCCCAAGATGGGCGCGGGCGGCACCAGCGACATCAGCCTGGCCGAGCCGGCCTTCGGCTTCACCAACGTGCTGGAGGGCCACCCCTTCGCCGAGACGCCGTACTACGACAACGGCGCCAAGAGCTGGATCTACGGCGCCACGTTCGAGCGCCAGGCCAACGTCGCCTACAACACGGCCGCGTTCCTGTTCACCAACCCGAAGTAACACCTCGCCGCCGCCGCAAGGCCAGCAATGGCCTGCTGGCACCCCGTGGGCCTGCACTGCACGTGCCCACGGGGTGGCCCAGCGAAGCCGGTGACCCCACATATCCCCCGGCGCGTAGTAGCCCCCAGGCCGCATTGGCGGCCTGGGTCGGGGAACCTGAAAAGGACTTTGAACATGAGCAAGCTGATCGCCCTCGTCGCCACGGCCGTCGTCGTGAACGGCGAGCGCACCGTGATCCAGCCCGGCCAGCCGCTGCCGGATCTGCACGAGCACGACGCCCGCGAGCTGGTGGCGTCCGGCTCGGCGCAAGACCTTGACGCCGCGGCCCGGGAGCAGCGCCAGGCCAATCGCGCCGAGAGCGAGGCGAAGAAGGACTTCGAAGAGGCCCGCGAGCGTATGCAAGGCGCGGCCGAGTCCATCGCCGCACCGCCCGCCCAGGCCGAGCAGAACCCGCCGCCGCCCCCGCCCGCGCCTGCCACCAGCAAGGCCAAGAAGAGCTAACCCCCGCTGCCACCAGGAGCATTCATGCGAAACCAGTACGACAAGCGACATGCCACCACGGTGATCGCCGCCGCGGTCCTTGCCGCCTACCGCTTCATCGCCCGTGACGGCACCTACGCCACCGCGGCCGGCGGCGCGAAGGACTCCCAGGGCATCAGCGAGATGCCCGCTGCCGCCATCGGCGAGGCCATTCCGGTGGTCACGAGCTACAGCTACCTCGTCGAGTGCAGCGAGCCCATCGCGCTGCACGACTACGTGCGCCCCGCGGCCGACGGCACGGGCCGCGCGGCTGTCGGCACGGCCACGCTGCACTGCGCCCGCGCCATGGGCGCGACCACGGCCGCCGGCCAGCTGGTCGAGGTGCAGATCGTCACCCAGCGCAACACCTGACGCCGCTGAGCGATGAACTACGCCACCGTCCAGGACATGGTTGACCGCTTCGGCGAGCTGGAGCTGATCCAGCTCACCGCCGGTGCCGCCGGTGATGCCGTCGACGCCGACAAGGCCGGCCGTGCCCTGGGCGATGCGCAGGCCTTCGTGGACGGCTTTGTGGGCGCCGTGTACCAGCTGCCCCTGCAGGGCTGCGCCAAGCCCGCGCCGACGGTGGATGACCCCGCCGCCATCGTGCTGGTGCCGCCACCCGCGCTGACCCGCGCGACCTGCGACGTGGCCCGCTACTACCTGTACGACCAGGTCGCGCCCGAGCACGAGGTGTTTGTGCGCTTCAAGGCCGCGCAGCAGAACCTGCAGATGCTGTCCGACGGCAAGACCGTGCTGACCTGCCCCTGGGGCGGCCAGCCCGGGCTGCAGCTGGCGGGCAGCGAGCCGGGCAGCGGCGAGGTGGCCTACAGCTTTGCGCCGCGCATCGACGCGCAGCTGGAGGGCTACCGCTGATGTCCGTGCACCCCAACAATTTCCTGGCGCTGGAGCCCCACCTGGTGGCGCGCGTGCGCGCCGCGGTGGCCGACCTGGCGCCCGCCGTCTTCGTGCTCACGGTGGCCGACCTGGCCGACGTGAGAGAAGCCGCCCAGCGCGTGCCGGCCGTGCACGTGATCTGGAACGGCTTCAAGGTGGATGAGGTCAACGGTGCCGGCACCAAGGCCCGCCTGGCGCACACCTGGCTGGCCGTGGCCGCCGTTCGCAACGTGGCCGACACCCGCTCCGGCGGCGCGGCGCGCCAGGAGGCCGGCGAGCTGCTGGCCCGTGCCGGCGGCGCGCTGATGGGCTTCCAGCCGCCCGGCGCGGTGAAGCCGCTGCGCCTGGCGCCAGCGCCGCGCAGCTGGGCCAGCGCGGGCTTTCTGTACGTGCCCATGGCGTTCATCGCCGAAACCCTGTTCAGCAACTGACACGGCCGCGCCGCGGCCCCTACGAGTCCAACCTGGAGCAACCCACATGGCAACCGCCCCGCAAGTGATCACCCGCAAGATCTACAAGCCGTCCCTCAACGTCGGCCAGGTCTACGCCCGCGCCTATGGCAGCTCCGGCCTGATGCTGCCCGTGGGCAACGTGCTCAGCCTGGCGGTGAACCACACCGAAGACGTGATGCAGCAGCCCGACATGACGCGCCTGGGCGGCGGCACCTACGCCGAGGTGCGCCGGGTGAAGGAGGCGCAGATCGAGATCGAGTTCGCCGACTGGAACGTCGTCAACCTGGCGCGTGCCTCGCTGTCCACGGTCTCCGAGGCCGATGCCGGCACGGTGGAAGATCAGGCCGTCACGCTGCACAAGGGTGGCCTGATCCCGCTGCCGCACATCGCGATCTCGTCGGTTGTCATCGAGATCGGGAGCACGCCGATCGCTGCGGCCGGCAACTACGAAGTCCGACCCGAAGGCATCTACGTGTTCGACAACGCGCCGGACATCGACGATGCCGAGGCAGCCACGCTCAGCTACAGCTACGCCGGCCAGGCCGTGCTGGAGGCGCTCACGACCAAGGCTGCCGAGCTGCAGCTGCGCTTCGGCGGCCTGAACGAGGCCGATGACGGCAAGCCGGTGATCGTGGACATCTGGCGCGCCAGCCAATCGGTGGCCAAGAGCCTGGGCCTGCTGACGGGGCAGTTCGGCAAGCTGGGCGTGACGGGCACGTTGCTGGCCGACCCCACCAAGACCGGCGCCGGCATCAGCCGCTACTACCGCACCACGATGGTCTGACGGCGGCGCTCAGCGCCCGCGCTGCTGCTGCCTGCGCGGCAGCGGCGCGGCCAGTGCGGCCACCGACCACACCGCAGCGCCACACCACACCACGGCCGCCCCCACGGCCAGCCAAAAGCCCACCTTGAAAGAGAAGGTGAAGCCCAGCAAGGCCAGTCCGACGACGAAGAACAAGAGGCGCGGCATGACGCCATTTTGAACCAACCGCGCCATGAACACCACGCCCATCAACGTCGAGATCCAGGCCAATGTCGGCGGCCGCGAGAACGTGGTCGACCTGACGCGGCGCCTGGACGACATGGCCAAGGTGCTGGAGGGCGACCTCAAGGCCCAGGCCCAGGCCGCCGCCGACAGGCTGCGCGAGCTGGCCCGGCAGCAGGAGGCCATCAACACCTTCGAGCGCCTCAAGCGCGAGGCCACCGATGCCGCCGCCGCGCTCAAGCGCGCCGAGGCCGAGGCCCAGAACTTCGGCCAGCAGATCGGCCAGGCCGGCCCGCCCACGGCGCGCGAAGCCGAGGCACTGCAGCGCCTGCAGGGCGCCACCGAAGCCGCCCGCGCCAAGATGGTGGAGCAGCGCACCGCCCTGGCCGGCGCGGTGGGCGAGCTGCAGAACTACGGCATCGCCAGCAAGAACGCCAAGGACGCCCAGCAGCGCCTGGCGGCCGAATCCGAGCAGGTGCGCGCCGCGGTGGCCAACTTGTTGCCTGCCTACCAGGGTGCCGCGCGCGGCGCGACCGAGGCCGGCGCTCAGATCCAGCGCACGCACCGCGCCATCGGCGAGGGCGTCGACTCCATCAGCACCCAGCTGGGCCGCGTCCAGAACGCCTTCATCGCGCTGCAGGGCGGCGGCTTCCTGGGCGGGCTCATCAAGGATGCGGCCGAGACGGCCGACGCCTACAACGGCCTGGCCGCGCGCATCAAGCTGGCCACCGGCGAGGGCCAGGCCTTCCGTGCCGGTATGGAGGGCGTGCAGCAGATCGCGCTGGAGACGCGCTCCGGCCTGGAGGCCACGGGCGAGTTGTTCGCCCGCATCGCCACCGCGGGCAAGCAGCTCAACCTGACGAACCAGGAGTCGCTGGACCTCACGCGCACGATCAACCAGTCCGTCCAGATCACGGGCGGCAGTGTGCAGGCGGCCGAGGCGGCGATCACGCAGCTGAACCAGGGGCTGCAGTCGGGCGTGCTGCGCGGCGACGAGTTCAACTCGGTGATGGAGCAGAGCCCGCGCCTGGCCAAGGCGCTGGCCGATGGCCTGGGCGTGACCACCGGCCGGCTGCGCGAGATGGCCGCAGAAGGCCAGCTCACCAGCGAAACCATCATCAAGGCGCTGAAGGGCCAGTCCGACACCATCTCCGCCGAGTTCGCCAAGCTCCCGCCCACGGTGGGCGGCGCGCTGCAGAACCTGTCCACGCAGTGGATGATCTACATCGGCAACCTGGACAAGTCCACGGGCGCCAGCAAGACCGCCGCTGAGGCCATCGCCTACCTCGCCAACAACCTGGACACCATCGTTGGCACGCTGGCCACGGTGGGCAAGGGCGTAGTGGCGTTGCAGTTGCTCAAGCTGGCCAGCCACTTCAAGGACTGGGCGGTGGGCGCGGCGACGGCCACCACGGCGCTGACGGCCAACACGGCCGCCACGGTCGCCAACACAGCGGCGGCGCGGGCAAATGCCGCCGCCGTCACCGCAGCCGGCGCAGCGTCGGTGGACGCGGCCACCAAGAAGGGCCTGCTGTCCACGGCCATGGGCGGCGTGGCGGCCGCCGGGCGCGGCGTGGTGGGCATGCTGGGCGGCCCGGTTGGGCTACTGGTGCTGACGGCGACCTACGCCAAGGATCTGGGCGAGGTGGCCGCCAAGCTGGTGCTCAAGGCCCGGGGCCTGAAGACGGTGGAGGAAGCCGAGAAAGACCTGGCCGCGCAGGAGAAGCGCTCCTACGAGCAGGCCCAGGCGCTCGCCAAGGCCAGGTCCGACCAGGCGGCGGCCGACAAGGCTGCGGCCGAGGCCAAGTTCGGGCTCAGCGACGCGGCCAAGAAGCTGATCGGCGAGTTCGATGAACTGATCAAGAAGGGCCAGACCGCTGACGAAGCGATCAACGCCATCGGCAAGAAGTTCGACCTGGCCAGCTCCCCTGGTATCAAGGCCGCTGCCGGCGTGCTGGACAAGCTCGCGGCCGACGGCAAGCTGACGGCAGAGCAGGTGCAGAAGGCCTGGGCCGAGGCCTTGGATGGTCAAGACCTGGCCAAGTTTGAGATCCTTGCGCGCGCCGCGCTGGACGGCACGCAGCGCAGCGCCGAGCAGCTTTCGCAGGTCATCGACGCCCAGCTGCGCGAGGCCATCAAGCGCGCTGGCCTGGACATGGGGCTCATCAGCACTGGCATGAGCCAGGCGGCGGTCAAGGCCATCAACGACACCGAGGCGCTGATCGCTGGGTTCGACCGGCTCAAGGCCCAGGGCCTCGACGCCGGTCGTGTGCTCGCGGCGAGTTTCGTGAAGGCCATCGACACCGCCGACTCACAGCAAGCCCTCGACGCGCTCACTCAACGAATCAAGGCAGCGCGCCAGTTGCTCGGCGACAAGATCACCAACGGCTTGCTGGATCAGATCTCTGCGCAGGCCGACCAGGTCAAGCTGAAGATGGATGGGATGCTGCCCGGCATCCAGAGCGTGGCTGAGGCCATGAAGGTGCTGGGCGTCACGAGTCAGAAGAGCCTCAGCGAGACGGCAGCTCAGTTCAAGGCTGCCTACGAGATCATGCGCAACTCCGGCACCGCCACGGCAGGCGAGCTGCAGGAGGGCTTTGTGCGTTACGCCGAGGCCGCTATCAAGGCCAACAAGGGCGTGGCCAGCGAGTCGCTGAAGGTCGAGGCTGCCATGCGCGGCCTGGAGATTGGCGTGGACCGCGCCGGCCGCGTGTTCATCCAGGCCATGGGCGATGCCGAGACCTCCACGCGCCGCACCACGCGCGCCATCGACGACCAGGTCGCCGCCTTCGGCCGCCTGAACACCGTCGCGAAGACGGCCGGCAAGATCGACGGCTCGGGCATGGACTCGTTCCGCTCCGGCGTCTCGTCGACCAGCGGCATGATGGCTGGCCAGGGCGGCGGGGCGGTGGACAACAGCTACCCCTTCGATCTGTGGGCCAGGTTCCAGGCCGGCCAGATCTCGGCCAACGACCTGGCGGGTGCGCAAAACGCTTTGCGCGTGGCGCAAGAGAACGCCAAGCTGGGCAACCCGGGCTCCGTGTCGCCCGAGGGCCGCGCCAACGATCAGATGTGGATCAGCCGGCTGCAGCAGATCGTCAGCGCGGCCGAGCTGGCCTCTGGCATCGGCGGCTTGAACCCGGGCACCCGAGGCACGGACAGCTCGGCGGCAAGCCCGGCGCCGGCATCGACCACGTCGACCAGCCACACCGTGAACATCAGCATCGGCGGCGGCGCGTCGACGGCGATCAACACCGCCTCGGCCGCTGACGCCGAACGCCTCAAGAACCTGATGACCGAGTTGGGCAACGCCTCCAGGAGGGCCGCATGAGCATCACCCTGAGCGTCGGCGCCACCAGCGTCGCGCTGCCCGCCGACCTGTACTGGTCTGACGAACTGGCATGGCACCCGGTGGGCCAGTCGGCCACGCGTTCGGTCACCGGCGCGCTGATCGTCCAGGTGCAGGCCACCACCACCGCCGGCCGCCCGATCACGCTGGCGCCACCCGTCGAACTGGCCTCTTGGCTGCCGCGCAGCGTGTTGCTGCAGCTCCGGGCCTGGGCCGACGTGCCCGGCCAGGTCATGCAGCTTCAGCTGCACGGCGCGCTGCGCGACGTGATGTGGCGCCACCAGGACGGCGAGGTCATCACGACACGCCCGGTCATGCCGCAAGAAGGCGTCGCACCCGAAGACGCCTACACCGCAACGCTCAAACTCATGGAGGTCTGATGACCATCTCCGCAGGCGACATCAAGCTGCTCAAGTCCGAGACCATGGCCGACGTGCCCGAGGGCGGCGGTCGCCCCACGGGCGTTGTCATCGTCGACGGCAGCAGCAACGAGATCTTCGACGACATCTCGGACCTGGACCGCACCACCGGCAACGTCAGCGTGCGCAAGTTCTTCGGCGGCGTGCGCAGCCTGGACGACGAGGGCTTCTTCGGCGTGACCGCGATCATCTCGGAGCCGTTCGAGGACCCGCTCGTGTCGGGCACGCTGTTCTCCACCGGCAACACGTTCGACACCCGCGCCGAGGCCACGGCCCGCATGGAGGCCTACCTGGCCAAGGGCGCCACTTACCAGGGCTACCTGTTCGGTGACCACATCGCGGGCCAGATGAACGTGACGCTGCTGCAGCGGCCCGAGGTCGCTCTGCCGCCAGTGGGCTCCACGCTGGTTCTCACCAAGGTCTCGACCGGCGCCGAGCAGTACATCCGCATCACTGACCTGGCGGTGACGGATCGCACCTTCACCGACCAGTACGGCGACTTCAAGCGCACCCAGGTCACGCTGGACATCAGCGATCGGCTGGAGCGGGACTACGCCGGCTTCGAGGCCCTGCGCTACGACTCGTCGATCGACTACACCGGCAAAACCAAGATCGCCGAAACCATCGTCGCCGACGCGGCCGACTACGCCGGCATCGTCGAGCTGGAGGAAGACGCCGAGATCGGCGATCTGTCGGTCAAGGTCACCGGCATCTACACGCAGCTCGTGCCCAGCACGCGCAGCGAGATCGGCATCGCCGATGCGCGCATGAACCAGCAGGGCGCCACGCTGGTGGAGGCGGGCGAGGCCTACAGCCGCAACATCACGCAGGTGTTCTCAACGACGCAGCGGATGTTCGTCGGCGGCCGCATCCTGCCGGGTTCGCTGACCATCGTGCGCGGTGGCATCGAGGTCAAAGACAAAGGCGGTTTGCTGGTCGACCCGACCGCGGAAGAGGTCGGCGCCGTGGACTACGACAACGGCGTCATGAGCCTGAGCACCAACGTGTGGGGCACCTCGGCGGGCTCCCACCTGGTGGGCTACAAGCCGGCCTATGCACCCACGCTGGTCAGCCAGTCGATCCCGATCAAGGTGACGCAGGAGGGGCAGCGGCTGTCCTGGGTCATCACGCTGGACCCGCCGCCGGCGCGTGGCACGCTGCAGGTCAGCTACCGCACATTGGCCCAGTGGTACGTGCTGCAGGAAGACGGCTCTGGTGCCATCCGTGGCAGCGACAGTGCCCTCGGCGCAGGCACCCTCAACTTCGCGACGGGCACCGTGGCCATGACGCTGGGCTATCTGCCCGACGTCGAGAGTGCCCTCATCTTCACGTTCGTGCCCGCCGTGGTGACGCGCAAGCTGTCCGCACTGCCCAACGCAGCGCCGACGCTGCCGCGTGCGTTCGGCTCGGTCTTCAGCCTGGGCAAGGCGATCAAGCCCGGCACGCTGGCTATCACCTGGAATGACGGCGCCGACCGCACGGCAACCGATGCAGGCGGCGTGCTGACCGGAGCGGCCACCGGCGCGATCAGCTATGGCGAGGGCTTGATCAACTTCCGCCCGAACCAGTTGCCCGAGAAAGGCACGACGATCACCGTCGCCATCACCGAGGCGGTGCAGCGCAAGGAGTCCGTAACGAACTTCGTGGACGGCGGCGCCAACTGGACGTTCTCGCTGCCGGCGCCGCTGAAGGCCGGTACCGTTGAGCTGTCGGTGCTGGGCGAGTACTCCAACAACGGCCTGTTCGGCTGGATGGGCGGTTCCATCAAGCGGCGCAGCTACCACCTGTTCGATGACGGCGCGGGCGCGCTTCGGTATGCGAACGGAGGCACCAACGTGGCCATGGGCACGGTGGACTACGCCACCGGCGCCGTGTCGATCCCGAAGGACTGGAGCGACATCCTGGTCGAGTCCCAGGTTTTCGCGGCGATCGGGCTGGGCGGCGGGGCATCGAGCGTGCGGCAGTCTGGCTACAGCGTTCTCGGCGTGACGCTCCAGATCTCCAACGGCCCCGGGTCCTACACCTGGGAGGCGCCGTCGTGGGGCTGGTGGGGCGGCGCCCAGTCGAACGCCGTCGAGGCGCGCTACAGCGGCTCCGACGCGAGCGGCTATGGAACTTCGTTCGAGTTCAACGACCTGTTCCTGCCCGCCAACCCTGCCGTCTTCAGCGACGCCAGCGGCTACTCGGCAAAGTTCTCGTCGTTCTTCATCGGCGCGTCGTTCTACTACCTGGACCAGGGCACTGGCAGCTGGGTGCGCGACGCGTCGTCGACCACGGGCGTCGGCACAACGGCCGGCATCAACGCCGTGGTGGGCGGCATGGCTGGCGTGCTGCTCACGTCGTGGCCGGCCGGCGCGTCGTCGGCGCCGACGGGGGTGGCCGGCGCCACCCAGCCCGCCACCGACGGCATCGGCTCGCTGCTCTCCGTCGACCGCGCCGTGTTCCGCACGGCCGTGTCACCGCTGGTCAACAGCGGCTTCAACCTGGCCGGCAATTGGGCCTCGACGGGCACCAGCTTCAGCGTGACGGCCAACGCGGGCGGCGTCATCAGCAGCGGCACCGCAGCCGTGGGCGAGACGCCTGGCTCGTTCGGCGTGTTCGCCGTCGTCGACTACGAGATGGGCCTGTGCTCTGTCGCCTTTGGCCGCCGCGTGCCGGTCAGCATGGAGGGCAATGCCGATGTCATCGACATCAGCGACCTCGGCATCCCGGGCGTCACCAAGATCCAGTCGATCCCGGTCCAGTCGGACACGCTGCGCTACAACGCCACCGGCTACAAGTACATCCCGCTCTCGGCCAGCGTCATCGGGCTGAACACCGTGCGGCTGCCGCCCGACGGCCGCGTGCCGATCTTCCGCAAGGGGACCGTGGTCGTCGTCGGCAACACGCAGGAGACTGCGCCGGCCACCTACGCGAACGACGACACCGTCGATCTCGGCCGCGTCCGCCTGGCGCGCGCCTGGCTGATCGACGCCGACGGCCTGGTCATCGACACGGGCTACACCGTCAACCTCGACACCGGCATCGTCACCATCGTGAACGTGACGGGCTGGGCGCAGCCGGTGACGATCAAGCACCGCGTCGAGGACATGGCGCTGGCCACCGACGTTCAGATCAACGGCCGCATCAGCCTGAACAAGCGGCTGACCCACAACTACGAGGCCGGCGAGTCCTATGTGTCCAGCGCGCTCGTGTTCGGCACCGTCAGGTCGCGCACCTCGCTGGTGTTCGACCAGGTCAGCTGGACCGGGGTGTGGAGCGACACGCCCATCGGCGCGGGCGTGACGGCGCAGTTCGACGAGGCCAACAACCCCATCGTCACCAACAACAAGGGCGCGCTGACCGAGCGCTGGGCGTTGATCTTCCAGAACAGCACCGCGTTCAACGTCGTGGGCGAGCACGTGGGCCTGGTTGCCACAGGGTCGATCAATGTCGACTGCTCTCCCATGAACCCCGCGGCCGGCACGCCCTACATGACGATCCCCGCCACCGGCTGGGGCGGCGGTTGGGCGCAAGGCAACGTCCTGCGCATCAACACCGTCGGCGCGATGGCCGACATCTGGTGGGCTCGCACCACGCTGCCGGGCCCCGAGAGCGTCGTCGATGACGTTTCCGCTGTGGCCCTGCGCGGCGGCGTGGACCGCCCTTAACGAAAGCACCAAATGGCAGACACCTCAGTCAAGTTCATCCACAGCGGCATGACCGGCGCGCCGGTCCTCAACGGCGTGGCCGCCGCGCTCATCGGCGTGCTGGACGCGTGCCTCAAGGACGGCTTCGGCATCGGCACGGTCGACTCCATCACCATTGCCGGCGGCGTGGCCACGGTGCAGCGCAGCGCTGGCCACCCGATGGAGGTCGGCACCGTGGCGCTGATCGCCGGGGCCACCGTGTCGGGCGGCGACATCAACGGTGAGCAGAAGGTCACCGCGGCCACGTCCACGACCTACCAGTTCGACGCCACCGGCCTCGCCAATCAGACGGCCACCGGCACCATCACGCACAAGGTGGCGCCGCTGGGCTGGGCAAAGACCGGCAGCGGCAACCTGGCGGCCTACAAGCCGACCGACCCTGCGGCCACCGGCTGCATGCTTCGCGTCGACGACAGCGGGACGACGCTCGCTCGCATCCGCGGATTCGAGACGATGTCCGACATCAACACGGGGCTGGGCCTGTTCCCCACCGACGCCGCCGTGTCGGGCGGCCTCTACTGGCCGAAGTCGAGCAGTTCGGATGCGACCGCGCGCGCCTGGATTCTGGTCGGCGACGGCAGGCTGTTCTATCTCATGGTGGCCTACCAGTCGACAGCTGGTCAGGTGTTTGGCTTCAACCATGTGTTCGGCGACATCAACGCCGTGAAGTCGCCGGACGCCTTCGCGTGCTTGGTGCACGGAATGGTCACATCGTCCGGAGGCACCGCGGGCAACAACTCAGCCGCCGACTTTGACGACGGCAACGGCACGGCGCAAAGCACAGGCACGTATCTCCCGCGCAGCTACGTGGGCGTGGGTGGCAACATCGCGGCCCGGAAGTCCTTCCCGCTGATCGTCGGGTCGTCGGGTGGCAAGTCGGGCAACACGGGCATGCCGTATCCCAACAACGCGGACGGCGGCCTGTATCTGTCGCCCTACCACGTCATCGATCACGCCAGCGGCGTGTACCGAGGCGTTGCGCCCGGCCTGTACGCCTTCCCGCAGATGGTTGGGCCAACGTCGTTTGGTAGCCGCGACCGCCTTGAGGGCGTCAGCGGCTACAGCGGCAAGGTCTTCCGCGTCGTGAACTCGGCGGTCGGCTGCTTCGCTTTCGACACGACGGGCCCTTGGAGGTAAGGCATGTCCCAGCTACAGGACATTGCTGGCGCCGGCAGCATGTGGGCGGGGCCGAACGTTCGGATCGATACGACCAACACGCTCTACGGTTCCCCGTCGATCCCATTCGATGGAGCGGGCGTCTTCTTCACGCAGGGCATCAACAAGACCGATCACCAACTGCAGTCGGGCGACTTCGTCATCGACGGCTATGCTCGCTTCGAGGGCCTGGGCGCCGGCCAAAGCCTCGGCGTCATCCTGGGCAAAGCGTCGAGCGGCAATCAGAGCTACTACCTGTCTGTGAACGGGGCGGGCAGCCTCAGCTTCAATTTTTCGACGAATGGATCGAGCGGCGGGATCGTCTCGGTCACGGGTCCGGCACCCATCGGATCGTTCTACCACTTTGAAGTTGGGCGTAGCGGCAACACGTTCTACCTGTTCATCGACGGCGACCTGAAGGCCACCGCCGCCTACTCCGGCACCTTCTACAACTCCAGCGATCCGCTGAACATTGGTCGGATCAACGTCTCCGCCTTTGAGTACTACTTCAAGGGCCAACTGCGCGAGCTGCGCATCAGAAAGGGCGTCGGCCCCCACACGGCCAGCTTCACGCCGCCCACCGCGCCGCCCGTGGCAGATGGCAGCGAGACCCTGTTCGTGCGAGGCACCGAGTTCGTCACGCACACCGTGGCCAAGGGTGTGGCGCTGGTCACTCGCATCGCGGGCTCATCGCCCAACTGGAGCCTGTCGGGCAAGACCTTCACGGGCGCCCGGCAGCTGCGGGACGAGTACCACGGCGGCACCGGCCGCATCAAAGGCCGGGTCAGCAAGGACAAGCGCGTCGTGGACGGCGGCCTGCCGCTGCGCCGGCGGGTTCTGCTGCTGCGCGAACGCGACCGGCTCGTCGTGCGTGAGCTGTGGAGCAGCGCCGTCGACGGCAGCTACAGCTTCGACTGGGTGGCCAAGGGCTACACCTACTCGGCCATCGCCTTCGACCACCTCCACGGCAACCGTGCCGAGATCGCCGACAACCAAACCCCGGAAGACATGCCATGACCGCCATCGTCCAGATCAGCGAACTGCACAACGAGTACCGCCTGCAGGGCACGCTCGACAGCCTGCTGATTGGCCCCGCTGCGCCGAAGATGCGCATCTACGACGACACCGGGTCGCCGCAGATGCCCGCGCTGATCACTGACGCAGCCACGGGCAATCTGCTCGTGGAGGTGGTGCTTGAAGACCCTGTGGGCACCATCGACAACGGCGAACTGGCGTGGGCCATCCCGGACGATGCGCTGGTGATGGTCACGGGCGACGCCTTCTGGGCCGAGTTCGTCGACGGCAACGGCGATGTGAACACGCGTTGCACCGTGACCGGCGTCGGCGGCGATGGCCCGATCAGGCTCGTCGAGACGCACCTGCTCGCCGGCAGCGCGCTGCGCGTGGCGCCTGGCAGCAAGTTCCGCTGAGGCGTGGCAGACGTCGACCTCATCTTCCGCCGGCCGCCGACAAGCGGCTCGACGGCAGACCTCGTCTTCGGCGAGGACGCTGAGGTCGTCGAACTTTCGGCCGACGTTGCGCTGCCGGCACTCGGCCTTGAGGTCACGCTTGCTGCTCCGAACGACGCGGCCACCGACGTGGAGTTGCCCGCGCTGTCGATCAGCGCGCAGCTCGGCCCGGCTGCCGATCTCTCTGCCGACGTTGCGCTGCCTGGCCTGGGCATCGACGTGCTGGCGCTCAGCCTCACGGGCATCGTTTACGACGCGGCGGCCGACGTGCAGCTGCCGCCACTGCAGGTCGCGGCGGCCATCGGGCCTGCCAACGACCTGGCGGTCGATGTCGCACTGCCTGGCCTGGGGATCGCGGCGCAGCTGACGGTCAGCCTGAACGTGGAGCGGCCGCTGGTCGGCGAGATCCGGGCCCGGCACCAGGTCGCGCGCCAGGTCGTGGCCGGAGTGCAGAGCAGCGTCTCGCCAACGCAGCGCGTCGTTACCGGCGCAGGTGCGCGCCACCAGAACGCGCGCAGCGCCCAGGTTTCGGCCGGCGCACGCCACCAGGCCCTGGGCGCGCTGCAGCGCGCAGTCGGCGCGCGACACACCTCGTTTGACGCGATCCAGGCCGAGGCCCGTGTGCACCACCAGGTCATGGTTCGCCACCAGGCTGAGAGTGGCGCGCGACATCAGATCGCCGCGGCGCTGGCCATCAACGTGCGTGCGCGCCACCAGGAGCGCTACCGAGACCGCCGTGCCGACGTGCGGGCCGGCCACCAGGCCGCCCAGCCGCTGCGCCATGACATCCGCTCCAGGGCCGGTGCAGCGGCCGCGCTGGGCCGCGCATGGGGCGCGCGGCACCAGATCACGATGCCGCCGCCGGCGGGCATCTCCCAGCCGCCAGAGCCGCCAGTCAAAGAGCCTTGCTACACGCCGTCGGGCGACCTGGTCTTCAAGCGTCCGCCTGCTCGCAGCGCGGACCTGATCTTCATCTGCGAGAACCACGCAGGGCCTGGCCCCGGCACGGTCATCGTCCCCATCAGAAAGGCATACATCGTGGCAAACAGCGTCAGCCTGGTCAGGGTGAGCGACGGGCAGCCGATCCCTCCCGATTCATTGACCCTCCAGCTCGACTACCAGAGCTGGGCGTGGGGGTTCTCGGCGGCGGTGCCTGCCCACCTGCTGAGCCTGGTCGAGCCCACCGAGGAAGGTCCGGTCGAACTGCTGGCCACGGTCAACGGCATGCAGTTCCGCCTGCTGGCCGAGCAAGTGGGGCGCGAACGGGCTTTCCGCAGCAACTCGGTGCGCGTGCAGGGCCGCGGCCGCATCGCCGAGCTGGACGAGGATTACGCGCCACGGCTGAGCTTCGGCAACACCGTGGCTCTCACCGCGCAGCAGCTCATGGCCGATGCGTTGACCCTGAACGGCATCCCGCTGGACTGGGCGGTCGACTGGCATCTGGATGACTGGCTGGTGCCGGCTGGCGCCTGGAGCCACTACGGCACCCACATCAGCGCGTTGAACACCATCGCCCAGGCGGCCGGCGGCTACCTGCTGCCGCATGCGAGCGCCAAGAGTCTGAAGGTGCTGCACCGCTACCCGGTTGCGCCGTGGCAATGGGCCGATGTCACGCCGGACCTGGTGCTGCCTGCCGACCTGGCCAGGCGCGAGTCCAAGGACTGGAAGGCCAGGCCGGCATACAACCGCGTCTTCGTCCAAGGCCAGGCCCAGGGCCTGCTTGGCCAGGTCA
Source organism: Roseateles sp. (assembly GCA_036401055.1). Classification (GTDB taxonomy): domain Bacteria; phylum Pseudomonadota; class Gammaproteobacteria; order Burkholderiales; family Burkholderiaceae_C; genus Pelomonas. The sequence goes on along the minus strand of DASWWC010000062.1, from coordinate 28,502 downwards.
CGCGCGACGGCACGGCGGGCGATCTGATCGCGCCCCTGGTGGTCGACCCGCTGATGACCGACGTTGCTGCCATCCGCCAGCGCGGCCGCGCCGAGCTGGGCCAGGGTGGCCGTCAGATCGGCGTCGGCCTTGGCCTGCCGGTGCTGGCCGAGACCGGCATCGTGCTGCCGGGCACCTTCCTGAACTACACCGACGACTCGGGCGACGTGCGCGGCCTGGTTCGCTCGGTGAGCATTGAGACCGCCTTCCCCAACGTCTGGCAGACCATCGGAGTCGAGACCCATGTCTAACCTCTACGCCGAGTTCCGCCGCCTGCTGCCCAACCAGCCTCTGCAGGTCGGCCAGGTCGTCGCCGTCGCCGGCGGCGTGGCCACCATCGAACTGCCCGGCGGCGGCCGCATCCAGGCTCGTGGCGATGCCACGACGGGCCAAACGGTGTTCTGCCGTGACGGCGTGATCGAGGGCGAGGCCCCCGACCTGCCCATCGTGGCCATCACGATCTGAGGTTCGGGCTCCAAGGCCTCCCGGCCTTACATTGGCAGCAATTCCTTTTCGCTGGGCGCAAATGCGCCAGGCCACCGTTTATCGCGCTTCAGAGGCGCTGAATATCGCGCCGCGCTTCAGGATGCGTGGCTCAACGAGTACCTGGGCACCGGCGACGACCTGGCCCGCGCCTACGAGCAACTGGCCTCGACCTGCGGCCTGGTCTTCCAGGCCAGCTACTTCGAGCCGCTGGAGATCGACAAGCGGCTGCACCCCGAGCGACACGTGGCGGCGGATGTGTCGTCGCTGGCGCTGCGGCAGGAATTCGACCGGTTGCTGGCCACGGACGTGAGCTTCTTGGAAGCGATGCAGGACCGCGAGGCCCGGCGCAGCGTGCCCGCCATCGGCAACCAGCAACTGGCCGCCTTCGTGGCCTGGCAGCGCGGCGGCAACGAGCGGCAGCAGGCCATCGCCGGCACGGTGTGCCGCGGCATGCTGACGCTGCTGCTGCGCCCGCGCAGTGCCAAGGCCCGGCCGCGCGACCCCTTCGATGCGGTGACCATCGACTACCGGGACCGCCAGCTCGTGCAGCGCCTGCTGGCCGACCGGCACGACAAGATCTTCCTGACCTATGGCTCGGCCCACCTGCCGGGTGTCTACGCGCTGTTGAAGCAGGCCGACCCACGCTGGCGGGTCGAGTCGGTCAAGTGGATGCGCAGCGTCGCGCCGCCTGAGCATCTCAACGGCCAGCTCGATCTGGAGCCCTGAGGGCTGCCCAGAAAAAAGGGCCGACCGCTTGACGCGGCCGGCCCGAAGCGCTTCAAGCGCTCGAGGGGAGACGGGTTATTCCTTGTCCGCCGGCATCGCACCCGGCATGCCGTGCAGCGGCAGCGCGGTCGCGCCGCCCTGCTCTTCAGCCTTGGCCACGGGCTTCTTGTCGCGAACGAGATAGCTGTACAGCACTGGCACCACCACCAGAGTCAGCAGCGTGGAGGTGATGACGCCGCCGATGATGGCGCGGCCCATGGGCGCCTGGATCTCGCCGCCGTCGTTCAGCGCGATGGCCATGGGCAGCATGCCGAACACCATGGCCGCCGTCGTCATGATGATGGGGCGCATGCGGATCAGCCCGGCCTCGCGCAGTGCCTCGGCCACCGTCGCGCCAGCCTTGCGGGCATGGTTGGCGAAGTCCACGAGAAGAATCGCGTTCTTCGTCACCAGGCCCATCAGCATCACCAGGCCGATCATCGAGAACACGTTCAGCGTGGAGCGCCACAGCAGCAGCGCCAGCATCACGCCGATCAGCGCCAGCGGCAGGCTGGCCATGATGGCGATGGGCTGCAGGAAGCTGCCGAACTGGCTGGCCAGCACGATGTAGATGAAGATGGCCGCCAGCGCCATCGCCGCAAGCAAGCCGTTGAAGGCCTCGGCCTGCTGCTTGCCGGCGCCGTCCACCTTGAAGCTGGTGCCCGGGGGCAGTTGGGTGTTCTTGATGAGCTTCTGCACGTCGGCATTCACGTCGCCGGCCGGGCGGCCTTGCACACCGGCGAACACGGCCTCGCGGCGCTGCAGGTTCTCGCGGCGGATGACCTCGGGGTTGAACACCGGCTCGATGGTGGCCACCTGGTCCAGCGTGATGGGCGCACCCGTGGCCGAGAAGGCCACCGGCAGCTTGCTCATCTGCTCGATGCGCTCGCGCTGCTCGCGCGGCAGGCGCAGCAGCACCTCGACCTGGTTGCCGTCCGGCGTGGTCCAGTAAGTCGCGATCTCGCCGTTGACGTAGGCGCGCAGGCTCGATGCGATCTGCGGCGCAGTCAGCCCCAGCTCGCGGATGGCCGAGTCCTTCAGCCGCACGGCGAAGGCCGGCAGGCCGGGCTTGACGGTGGTGTCCACGTCCACGGCGCCGGGGATCTTCTTGATGTTCTCGACCAGGTCCTTGGCCGCCTGCGTCAGCACCTCGGGGTCGCTGCCCAGCAGCGTGATCCAGATCGGGCGGTCGAAGCCCACGCTGACCTCGACGCCGGGGATCTTGGCGATGTCGGCACGGATGGCGTCCTCGATCTCCTTCTGCGTGCGGCGGCGCTCGCTGCGGTCGGTCAGCGTGATGTTCAGCGAGGCCTGGTTGCGGCCCGTGGCCATGCCTTCGCCGGTGCTGCCGACGACCGTGGAGACCGTCTTGATCTCCGGATAGGCCTTCAGAATGTCCTCGATCTGCGCGACCTTGGCGCTGCCGCGCTCGATGCTGCTGGCCACCGGCATGCGCAGGTTGACCTGCGTGAAGCCGTTGTCGGTCTGCGGCACGAACTCGCTGCCCACCAGCGGCGCCAGCATCAGCGCCGCGACGAAGCTGGCGAAGGCGCCCCACATGACGAGGCCACGCGGCGTCAGCGTCGCGAAGCGCAGGCGGCGCTTGGCGGCCTTGTCGCGCCGGCCGTCGGCGCTGAAGGGATGGCCGTAGGCGGGGATGGGCGGCACGAAGACGCGGTAGCGGCGGCCGGAGAAGGCCCAGTCGATGGTGCGGGCGTAGGCATCGTGCAGGCGGTCCATGGCCCAGTCGGTCGCGCGGATCAGGTGGCCCAGCACGGGCCAGTGCTTGATGCGCGCATTCGGCGGGTCTTGCCAGACCGAGGACAGCATGGGGTCCAGCGTGAAGCTGACGAACAGGCTGACCAGCACGGCCACCGCGACGGTGATGCCGAAGGGGTAGAAGAACTTGCCGATGATGCCGCCCATGAAGGCGACCGGCACGAACACGGCGCAGATGGCGAAGGTGGTCGCCATGACGGCCAGGCCGATCTCGTTGGTGCCGTCGAAGGACGCGGTGCGGTGGTCCTTGCCCATGCCGACGTGGCGCACGATGTTCTCGCGCACGACGATGGCGTCGTCGATCAGCAGGCCTATGCACAGCGAGAGCGCCATCATCGTCATGAAGTTCAGCGTGAAGCCGAAGGCGTGCACAGCGATGAAGCTGGAGATGACGGCGATGGGCAGCGTCAGGCCGGTGATGATGGTGGAGCGCCAGCTGTGCAGGAACAGGAAGACGATGGCCACGGTCAGCAGCGCGCCTTCGATCAGCGTGTGGCGCAGGCCGTCCAGCGAGCCCTTCACGAAGTCGCTGGCCGCATAGATCATGCGCAGCTCCACGTCCTTGGGCAGCGTCTTGCGCAGCTCGTCCATGGCCTCCTTGACGGCCTCGCCGGTGCGGACGATGTTGGCGTCCTGCTGCTTGAAGACGTTGAAGCTCACGGCCGGCTGGCCGTTGATGCGGGCGATGCTGTCCTGCTCGCGCTCGCGCTCGACCAGCGTCCCGAGGTCGTTCAGCGTCAGCGCCAGGTTGCCGCGGCGGGCGACGACCATCTGCCCGAAGGCCTTGGGGTCCTTCACGCGGCCTTCGACGCGCAGGATGGCGTCGCTGGTCTGGTCGGACAGCAGGCCCACCGGCTGGTCGGCATTGGCCTCGGCCAGCGCCTTGGCGATCTCGGCGGGCGTCACGCCATAGGCGCGCAGCCGCATGGGGTCGAGGTCGATGCGCACCTCGCGGGTCGTCAGGCCGCCCACGTCCACCTTGGCCACGCCTTCCACGCGGCCCAGCCGCTTGGCGACGATGAGGTCGGCCATCATGGACAGCTCGCGCGAGCCGCGTGTGGGGCTCAGCAGCGCCATGACGACCACCGGCTGCGCGTTGTCGTTCTGGAAGCGCATCACCGTGGGCGGCTTGGCATCACGCGGGAAGCCGGCCTGCGCGGCGGCCACGCGGTCGCGCAGGTCCTGCATCGCGCGGCTCATGTCGGCGTTCAGCGAGAACTCGACGCTGGCCTGCACGCGGCCCTCGAAGCTGCGCGACTGGATGCGCTCCACACCGGCAATGGTGTTGAGCGCCTCTTCCAGCGGCTTGGCGATCTCACGCTCGACCGCCTCGGGCGAGGCGCCGGGGTAGCGCACGTCCACCATGGCGCCGGGGAAGGAGATGTCGGGCATCTGCTCGACGCCCAGGCGCGAGTAGGCAAACAGGCCCAGCACGCACAGGGCCACCATCACCATGGTCGCGAAGACCGGGTTCTGGATGGAAACGCGGGTCATCCACATGGCTGCGCCCTCACTGTTGGACCGGCGCGGACGCGGCGCTCGCGACCTTGGCGGACTTGGTGGCCACGACCTGCGCCGGGTCACCCTCGCGCAGGTTGTCGAAGCGGGCGGCCAGCACCTGGGCCTCGGGCTTGAGGCCGGTCAGCACCTCCACGCGGCCCTCGCGGGCATCGCTGCGGCCGGTGGTGACGATGCGGCGTGCCAGCGTGCCGTTCTCGATCATCCAGACCTGCTCCTGGCCGGAGTTGCGGCTGATGGCGGCGATGGGCACAGTCAGACGCTGGGTGTCGTCGGCCAGTTGGACCTTGGCGACGGCGTACTGGCCGGCGCGGTACAGCTCCTGGGGGTTGTCCAGCACCAGCGTCACACCGATGGACCGCGTGCCCGGCTCCGCGCTCGGCGCGATGCGGGCGATCTTGGCTTCCACCGGCTGCTCGATGCCCTCCACCTTGACCTGCACCGGCATGCCGGGCTGCAAGCGGCTGACCTCGTGCGTGCCCACCAGGCCGGCCAGCTCCAGCTTGGCCAGGTCCACGATGGTGAGAATCTGCTGCTCGGCGGCCAGCTTCTCGCCCGGCAGCGCATGGCGCTTGGCGACGATGCCGTTGATGGGCGACACCAGCGCCGCCTGGCGCATGGTGACCTGGCTGGTGTCCAGCTGCGCCTTGGCGGCCTGCCAGTTGGCGCGAGCGGATTCATAGGCGGCGCGGGAGTTGTCCAGCGCCGTCTGCGCGATGAAGTTCTTGGCGGCCAGGCCCTCGTTGGCCTTGTGGCTGCGCTCGGCCTGTTCCATCTGGGCGCGCATGGCCTCCACACTCGCGCCACGTTCGGCGATGCGGTAACGCAACTCTTCCAGGTCCACTTGCCCGAGTGCTTGGCCGGCGCGGACGCGGCTGCCCTCGCCCACCGCCAGGTTCAGCAGGGTGCCGTTGGACTTGGACCGCACGACCACCGTACCGGGCGCCACCAGCGGTCCGCTGAACTCGATCTGGGCCGGCATGGCCATGACCACCGGCTTGACGACCTCGCTGGACACGAACTCCAGCACCGTCTTGGGCTTGGCGTCGCCCGGCTTCTTGGGCTCGTCGCCCTTGCTGGCCATAACGGCCACGCCAGCCCCACCCACCAGCAGCACGACGGCGGCAATGCCACCCCACTTGAACGACTTGCGCATGACTCCCCCAAAAACATTTCTAGACCGACCTTTGCAGTCTAGAAACGCGGGGCTGGCCGCGCAGCGGGCTTGTGACGAAACGCGGAATGCGGGGAATGAGTTGTACAGGCCTGCGACCGGCCGTACAGGCTGCCATGCCGCGTCACCCAAAGAAGGGTCAAGCCTGACCACCCGCCATTCGCCACCACCAGAATCTACGCCGGGGTTCGAACCGTAGCCAGGGAGGCAGGCGGCGCCCTCAGGGAGAAGCACAGATGAAGAGACTGTCGGCCACGATGCTTGGCCTCTTTTGCCTGGGCGCGCAGGCACAGCACGCTACCGCGACGAGCGCCAGTTGCGGCTCCTTCCTTCCCGCATTACCGCTGGAATGCCATCAGTCCTCGGAGGCGCTCAGCAGTTCCGCCAAGGCGTTCGCAGACTTCGGCGTGCTGCGGGTTTACGGCAAGGCCGACCAGACTGGAGCCACAACCAGTTCTGCATTTGCGGTCGCCACTGCCAGCTTCTACGACACGCTGACGATATCGACGCCTGGTCGGACCGGACAGTCGGGCAAAGTCATCTTCCGGATGCCGGTCAGCTATTCGTTCAGCACCTACGTCAACGGCGGCACGGTCAGCACGGCCCTGCTCGACGGGCGCCTGGCCATCGGCATAACGCCACGTGCCCAGGAGCTCAACAAGTCGATGCTGGATGTGGAAGTCCGCCGCACCGCGGCCGGCGAGACGGTCACGCGCTTTGAGACGGAGAAGCCGGGCACCGACCGCACCAATGGCGTGATCGAACTGCAGTACAGCTTCGTGTTCGGCACGGCTTTCCGGCTGAATGCAAGTCTCGATGCGACGGCCACCGCCCTGGGAGCATCGTCAGGGGCAATCATGGATTCGTTCCAGTCGGCCACCTGGGGAGGCGTGTCGTCGCTGACCACGGCGGACGGCCTTGCCGTGGCGTACAGCATCACCTCATCCTCGGGGTTCGACTACAGCCAGCCCTACTCGGCCCCAGTGCCCGAGCCGTCAGCCTGGGCACTGATGTTCGCCGGGCTTGGCTTGCTGGCGCTCTTGCGCCTCAGCAAGGGCGGTTGACTGACAGCTATCGGCCCGGGCGGGCTCCCGGGATCGGGGCAGTCGGCAACTGCACGTCACCGCACTGAGCCCGGTGCCGCAGCGCATGGTCCATCAGCACCAGCGCCAGCATGGCCTCGGCGATGGGCGTGGCGCGGATGCCCACGCAGGGGTCGTGGCGGCCGAAGGTTTCGACCGTGGCCGGGTTGCCGGCGCGATCGATGCTGGCCTTGGGGCTGCGGATGGAGCTGGTGGGCTTGATGGCGATGCTGGCCACGATGTCCTGGCCGGTGGAGATGCCACCCAGCACGCCGCCGGCGTTGTTGCTGGCGAAGCCGTCCCGGCTCAGCTCGTCGCCATGCTGCGTGCCGCGTTGCGACACGACGCCGAAGCCCTCGCCGATCTCCACGCCCTTGACGGCGTTGATGCCCATCAACGCATAGGCGATGTCGGCGTCCAGCTTGTCGAACAGCGGCTCGCCCAGGCCCACCGGCACGCCGGTGGCTTCCACGCGGATGCGCGCGCCGACCGAATCGCCGGCCTTGCGCAAGGCGTCCATGTAGTCCTCCAGCTCGGCGATCTTGCTGGCGTTGGCAGCAAAGAACGGGTTCTGGCCCACGTGCTGCCAGCCCTCGAAGGGGATCGCGATGTCGCCCAGCTGCGTCATGCAGCCACGGAACTCGGTGCCGAACTTCTCGCGCAGCCATTTGCGGGCCACGGCGCCGGCGCCCACCATGGGTGCCGTCAGCCGCGCCGACGAGCGGCCGCCGCCGCGAGGGTCGCGCACGCCGTACTTGCGCCAGTAGGTGTAGTCGGCGTGGCCGGGGCGGAAGGTGTCGAGGATGTTGCCGTAGTCCTTGCTGCGCTGGTCGGTGTTCTCGATCAGCAGGCAGATGGGCGTGCCGGTCGTGACGCCTTCATAGACGCCGGACAGGATCTTCACGGCATCGGGCTCGTTGCGCTGCGTGACGTGCCGGCTGGTGCCAGGGCGGCGGCGGTCCAGCTCGGGCTGGATGTCGGCCTCGCTGAGCTGCAGGCCCGGAGGGCAGCCGTCGATGACGCAGCCGATGGCCGGCCCGTGGCTTTCGCCGAAGTTGGTGACGCGGAAGAGTTCGCCGAAGGTGCTGCCTGACATATGCCGGCAATTTTAGGTGCGGCATCCAAGCAAAAGCGGCCTCGCAAGGCCGCCTTCATGCGTTGCGAACCAGCGCTTCAGAGCTTGGGCTCGACCTCGGCCGGGTTTTCTTCCACCGGCCAGTCGCGGATGTAGGCCTTCAGCATGCGGTTCTCGAAGTCCTGGCTGTCCACGACGGCCTTGGCGACGTCGTACAGCGAGATCACGCCCATCAGCGTCTTGCCGTTCATGACGGGCATGTAGCGCGCATGGCGGCCCAGCATCATGCGGCGCACCTCGTCGATCTCGGTCTCGGGCGTGCAGGTCAGCGGCGCATCGTCCATGACCGTGCGCACGATGGTCGTGCCGACCGAGCCGTTGTTCTTCACGACGGCCTGGATGGCCTCGCGGAAGGTCAGCATGCCCACCAGATCGCCGTGGTCCATCACGACCAGCGAGCCGATGTCGCGTTCGGCCATCACGGCCAGCGAATCCTTCAGCGCCTCGTCGGGCGTGACGGTGTACAGGGTGCCGCCTTTGACACGCAGGATATCGACGACTTTCATGGGGGCCTCCGGGAGAGATACGCGGTCAACATAGCACAGTCTGCCCACGGCGCCACACCCCGGCAACCACCACCCGACGCCCGCGCGACAGGGATCCCGCCCTTGCCGCAGCGCCGACGCCGCGCTTGAATGGGCGCATGAGCACCGAACGCTTCACCCGCTTCGCCGACTTCTATCCCTTCTACCTGCGCGAGCATGGCGACCGCCGCAACCGGAGGCTGCACTTCATCGGCTCGACGTTGGTGCTGGTCTGCCTGTGGCAGCTGTTCACGACCGGCCAGCCGTTCTGGATACTGAACGGCCTGCTGTGCGGCTACGGCTTCGCGTGGATCGGCCATTTCTTCTTCGAGAAGAACCGGCCCGCGACCTTCAAGTACCCGCTCTACAGCCTGATGGGCGACTGGGTCATGTACGCCGACATCTGGCGCGGGCGGGTGAAGCTCTAGTTCCGCCAGGCCACGCCGACCGCCACCATCTGGGTGTTCGGCTTCTGCACCAGCGGGCTGTCGGCCGCGGGCCCGAGCAGGCGGCTCAGTCCGGCCGAGCCGAACACGAACCAGTGCTTGTCCAGCGCATGCCGCACGCCCAGGCCGAGGTAGACATCGCGCAGGCCGGCGCCCGGCCGGTAGGCGGGCCTGGCGGCAGTCGCCGCGAAGTCGGGCACGCCGAAGTAGCTGCGCATGTTCTGCGCGTTGCCGGCGGTCAGGCCGATGCCGCTGGTCCACTCCGTGGACTCGCTGCGGTGGAAGCGCCAGCCGAGGTCGAGGCTGGCCGTCATGCCGCCCTGGCGGCCCAGCGCGTCCTGCGACAGCGAGGTGCCGAGGTTCCAGTCGGGCGCGAGCGTGTAGTTGGCGTAGACCCGCGCCCGCAGCGTGCGCTTGACGTCGGGCAGGCCGCGCGTGGTGTCGGCGTCACCGCTGTCCCGGCCGCTGTCGACCCGCAGCGACACCCCCACCCGCCACCGGTCGCTTTCGACCAGCTGCGTGCTGGCACCCGCGCCCGCGCCACCGCGGCCGAAGCCCAGCAGGGCACTGCCGCCGCCCGAAGCGATGCGGATGCGGCCGAACTTGACGGCCCAGACCGGTTTGATCTTGGCGGCGTACTTGCTGGCACCGTCGTACTCGGGGCCGACGGAAACCGAGGCGCCCAGCAGGTAGCGCACCTCCTCGTCCTGCGCGGCGTGTGCCGGCGGGGCCAGGGCCACAGTGGCGAGCAGGGCGTGCAGGAGGGATTTCATGCAGCCAGCCTAGCAGCCCGGACCCAGGGCATGTTGTTACGTCGGCTTCAATTCGCGTGCGAGATTCACGAGCATGTCGTCGACCATCGCGTCCAGGTCGTACTTCAACTGCCAGCCCCAGTCGGCCTGCGCGGTGCCGTCGTCGATGCGCTGCGGCCAGCTGGCGGCGATGGCCTGGCGGAAGTCGGGCACGCAGTCCATCGTGAAGCCGGGGATGCGGCGGCGGATGCTGGCGGCGATGCCTTCGGGCGTGAAGCTGACGCCGGCCAGGTTGTAGCTGCCGCGCTGCTGGATCCTGTCCGCCGGCGCGCTCATCAGCTCGATGGTGGCGCGCAGCGCATCGGGCATGTACATCATGGGCAGCGCCTGGTCTTGTTTCAGGAAGCAGGTGTAGCGGCCTTGTTGAAGCGCCGCGTGGAAGATCTCGACGGCGTAGTCCGTCGTGCCGCCGCCGGGCGGCGTCTTCCAGCTGATGAGGCCGGGGTAGCGCAGGCTGCGCACGTCCACACCGTGCTTGGCGTGGTACCAGGCGCACCAGCGCTCGCCGGCCAGCTTGCTGATGCCGTAGACCGTGGTCGGGTCCATCACCGTCGTCTGCGGCGTGTCCACGGCCGGCGTGTTGGGGCCGAAGGCGGCGATGGAGCTGGGCCAGAAGATCTTGTCCAGCTTTTCGTGCCGGGCCAGTTCCAGCACGTTGAGCAGGCCCTTCATGTTCAGGTCCCACGCCCACATCGGATGCTTCTCGCCATTGGCCGACAGCGCGGCGGCGAGGTGGTAGATCTGCGTGATCTTGTGGCGCTTGACGATGGTTGCCAGCGCACCGGCGTCGGTCACGTCCAGCGTCTCGTGGTGCAGCGTAGGCACGCGGCCCTTGGGCGACAGATCGCTGGTGATGACGGCGTCGTTGCCGTACAGCCTGGCGAGTTCGGTGGCCAGCTCGGTGCCGATCTGGCCGTTGGCGCCGATGATGAGGATCTTCATTTGACGATCCCCAGTTCCTTGCCGGCCTGCGTGAACGCGGCGACGGCCTTCTCCAGATGCTCGCGCTCGTGCACGGCCGAGATCTGCACGCGGATGCGCGCCTGGCCCTTCGGGACCACCGGGAAGAAGAAGCCCACCGCGTAGATGCCCAGTTCCAGGATGCGGGCCGAGAGCTTCTGGGCGATGACAGCGTCGTAGACCATGATGGGCACGATGGGGTGGGTGCCGGGCTTGATCTCGAAGCCGGCGGCCTGGATGGCTTCGCGGAAGTAGACCGTGTTGGCCTCCAGCTTGTCGCGCAGCGCGGTGGAGCCTTCCAGCAGATCCAGCACGGCCAGCGATGCGCCCGCGATGCTGGGCGCCAGCGTGTTGCTGAACAGGTAGGGCCGCGAGCGCTGGCGCAGCAGCTCGACGACTTCCTTGCGTGCCGCCGTGAAGCCGCCGCTGGCGCCGCCCAGCGCCTTGCCGAAGGTGCCGGTGACGATGTCGATTTTCCCGAACACGCCGCAATGCTCGGCGGTGCCCCGGCCCGTCTTGCCCATGAAGCCGCTGGCATGGCATTCGTCGATGCCCAGCAGCGCGTCGTACTGGTCGCACAGCGCACGGATCTTGTCGAGCTGGGCGATGGTGCCGTCCATTGAAAAGACGCCATCGGTGAACACCAGCGTAAAGCGGGCGCCCTTCTCTCTCGCTTCCTTCAGGCAGCGTTCGAGGTCGGCCAGGTTGTTGTGCTCGTAGCGATACCGCTGCGCCTTGCACAGCCGGATGCCGTCGATGATGGACGCGTGGTTCAGCGCGTCGCTGATGACGGCGTCCTGCTCGCCCAGCAGCGGCTCGAACAGCCCGCCGTTGGCGTCGAAGGCCGCGGCGTAGAGGATGGCGTCCTCGCAACCGACGAAGCGGGCGATGCGCGCCTCCAGCTCCTTGTGGAGGTCCTGCGTGCCGCAGATGAAGCGCACCGACGACAGGCCGAAGCCGTGCGTGCGCAGCGCCTCGTGTGCCGCTTCAATGACCTGGGGGTGAGACGACAGGCCCAGATAGTTGTTGGCGCACAGGTTGATGACCTCGCGGCCCTCGGTCGTCTTCACGACGGCGCCCTGGGGCGTCGTGATGATGCGCTCGGCCTTGTAGAGGCCGGCGGCGCGGATGCCGTCCAGTTCGGTCTGCAGATGTTGGAAGAAGGCTTGGCTCATGGCGCCGCTCCTGGTGCACAATTTGGTAAATTGAACATGTTCGATATATCGAACACATGTGCAGTATCTGAAAAACATCCATCCAGGTCAAGCATGAACATGGACACCGAACCGCCACGCGTCGGCGCCGCCTTGCAGGCGCTGCGCGGCAGCCGTGGCCTGTCGCTGGACGACCTGTCCAAGCGCGCGGGCGTCAGCAAGTCGATGTTGTCGCAGATCGAGCGCAACCAGGCCAACCCCACGGTGGCCGTGGTCTGGCGGCTGGCGAATGCGCTGGGCGTGGACATGGGCGAGCTGCTGGGCACCGAGCGCGTGGCCGCGCCGGCCATAGAGACGGTGCCCGCCCACGCCACGCCGGGGCTGACCAGCCCGGACGGGCTGTGCAAGCTGCGCATCCTGGGGCCCATCGAGCTGGCGGGGCAGTTCGAGTGGTACGAGCTGAGCGTGCAGCCCGGCGGCGTGCTGGACAGCCAGGCCCACGAGCCCGGCTCGCGCGAGCACCTGAGCGTGCTGACCGGCAGCCTGGAGGTCTCGGCCCAGGGCGTGACCAGCAAGCTCAAGGCCGGTGAGACGGCGCGCTATGCGGTGGACGGGCCGCATGCGATCCGCAACACGGCCAAGTCCGTGGCGACGGCGCTGCTGGTGGTGCTGCACCCGTAGACTCCCGCGGGTCCAACCTGGGAGCCCGCCATGCTGCAACGTCGTTCCGCTCTGGCCGCATTGGCCGCCCTGCCCTTGGCGGCTGGTGCGCAGGATCCCAGGCCCATCAAGCTGCTCGTCGGCTTCCCGGCCGGCGGCGGCACCGATGCCATCGCGCGGCTGCTGGCCGAGGCGCTGCAGGCGTCGCTGGGCACGCCGGTCATCGTCGAGAACAAGCCCGGTGCCGGCGGCCAGCTCGCCGCGCAGGCGCTGAAGGCCGCACCGGCAGACGGCACGACCTTCTTCGTCAGCCACGACCACACGATCTCGATACTGCCGCTGGTGCTGAAGAACCCCGGCTTCGATCCCACCAAGGACTTCATGCCGGTGGCCGGCTTCGCCACCTTCGCCAATGCCATCGCGCTGTCGGGTGGTACACCCGCAGCCAGCCTGCCGGACTATCTGGCCTGGGTGAGGAAGCAAGGCGGCCAGGGCAACGTGGGGGTGCCGGCGCCGGCCTCGGTGCCGGAGTTCCTCGTCAAGCTGCTGGGCGAGAAGCACGGGCTGAACCTGCTCAGCGTGCCCTACCGCGGCAGCGCGCCCATGATCGCGGAGATGCTGGGCAACCAGATCAGCGCCGGCGTGGGCTCGGTGCCCGACCTCATCGTGAACCACCAGCAGAAGAAGCTGCGCATCGTGGCCGTCATGGGCCAGCAGCGCCAGGCGGTGCTGCCCGAGGTGCCCACGTTCGCGGAACTGGGTATCCAGGGCTTCGAGGACCTGCCCTACTACGGCCTGTTTGCGCCGGCGGGCACGGCGCCGGCGGTGGTCGAGCGCTTCTCGAACGCCCTGGCCGGCGTCGTCGCGCAGCCGGGCCTGAAGACGCGATTGGCCGAACTGGGCCTGTCGGTCGGACACATGAACCCCTCGCAGCTCGCGGCGCGGGAGCGCGCCTATGCAGCAGCCTGGGCCCGGATCATCAGGACGGGTGGCTTCCAGCCTCAGTGACCAACAGTTGTTGAAGCGTCAGGGCTGACCACTGTCCCTGACGCCACAGGTTGGCCAGCAGCCCCTGGCGCCCTGCGAGGAAGGCGGAGATCAGCGGTTCGGCCGGCGTGTGCTCGGGCGCGCACAGCAGCACCAGGCGCTGCGCGCCGTCCTCCTCCAGCCGCCCCACCCAGTCCAGGGCCAGCAACTGATCGAGGATGGGGCTGAGCTGCAGCGGGTCCACGCGCAGCGCGCGGGCCAGGCGCAGATGGGTCAGGCCGCTACAGCCGGCATCGCGAGCGCGCTGCAGCTCGCGCAGCGTCTCCAGCGCCAGCGCCATGGGCTGGCCCGGCGTGCCGGGCCGCAGATGCAGCCGCCCGGTCAGGCTGGGCGTGTTGGCCGCCAGGATGGCACCCAGCAGCACGATGACCCAGCCGAGGTAGACCCAGATCAGGAACACCGGCACGGTCGCAAAAGCGCCGTACAGCGTCGAGTAGGTGGGCACCTTCTTCACGTACCAGGCCAGCAGCGACTTCGCGAGGGCGAAGCCGATGGACACGAACACGCCACCCAGCAGCGCATGCCGCCAGCGCACATGCGTGTTGGGCACGTAGTGGAACAGGCCGGCCATGGCCAGGCCCAGCAGCACGATGTCGGCCCCGCCCAGCAGTGTGGAGACACTGTCCGGCATCTTGCCGATGAAGCCCTGGCCGGCGCTGACAGCGTAGCTCGTCAGCGTCAGGCTGCCGCCCAGCAGCAGCGGGCCCAGTGTCAGCGCGGCCCAGTAGACCAGCACGCGCTGGGCCATCGGGCGCGGGCGCTGCACGCGCCAGATGGCATTCAGCGTGCGGTCGATGGTCAGCATCAGCGCCAGCGCCGTGATGCCCAGCACCACGAGGCCGACGACTCCCAACCGGTTGGCCTTGGCCGCGAACTGCGTCAGCGACGCCAGCACCGGCTTGGCGATGTTGGGCGGGATCAGGCTCTTCAGGAAGTACTGCTCCAGCGCCGACTGGAAGCTGGAGAACATCGGGAAAGCCGTGAAGACGGCCAGCATCACCGTCAGCAGCGGCACCAGGCTGATCAGCGTCGTGAACGTCAGGCTGCCGGCGGTCAGGCCCAGCTTCTCCTCGCGGAAACGCTGGCGGAAGGTGTGCAGCGTCTGCAGCCAGGGCCATGCCAGCAGGTCGGCGATGAAGGCGTTCGCAAACGCGATGGGGTTGCGGGCCAGTGGCGCATCCGGGTTGTCGGCGGGAGGCGGAGACGGGGGGGTCGGGGACATGGCTTCTATGATGCCGCAGCTATGTCCCCTGCCCTCGAAAGAACCGAACCCAGCACCGGCGAACGCCTGTCGCGCCAACTGGCCTTCCTCAGCACCGCGCTGCTGTGCCTGCTGTGCCTGGCCTGGGAGCTGTGGCTTTCACCCACGGGCAGCGGCACGCTGGCCATCAAGGCGCTGCCCTTGCTGCTGCCGCTGCCGGGACTGTGGCGCTATCGCATGTACACGTATCGCGCGCTGTCGCTGTTCATCTGGCTCTACATCATGGAGGGGCTGGTGCGCTCCACCAGCGAAAGCGGTGCGGGCCAATGGCTGGCGGTCGCCGAAGTGGCGCTGGGCCTGACCATCTTCACCGCCTGTACCGCGCAGATCCGCCAGCGCCTGGCGGCCGCGAAGGCGTCATGAGCGATTTCCTCGCTGCCCTGCGCGAGCGGCTAGGCGAGCCGGGACTGCTGACCGGTGGCGACCTGGCTGCCTACGAGAACGACTGGCGCAAGCGCTATGTGGGCCGCGCGCTGGCCGTGGCGAGGCCGGCGTCGACCGAGGAGGTCGCGGCCGTGATGAAGCTCTGCCACGAGCACTGTGTGGCCGTCGTGCCCCAGGGCGGAAACACCGGCCTGGTCGGCGGCTCCACGCCGGACGACAGCGGACGGCAACTCGTACTCAGCCTCACGCGCATGAAGCAGGTGCGCGGCATCGACGTCGCCAACGCCAGCCTGACCGCCGAGGCCGGCTGCGTGCTGGCCGACGTGCAGGCGGCGGCAGCGGGCGCGGGCATGCTGTTCCCACTGAGCCTGGCGGCCGAGGGCTCGTGCACGCTGGGCGGCAATCTGGCGACCAACGCCGGCGGCACGCAGGTGCTGCGTTATGGCAATGCGCGCGAGCTGTGCCTGGGGCTGGAGGTGGTGACCGCCACCGGCGAGGTCTGGCACGGCCTGTCGGGCCTGCGCAAGGACAACACCGGCTACGACCTGCGCGACCTGTTCATCGGCAGCGAGGGCACGCTGGGCGTCATCACAGCGGCGACGATGAAGCTGTACCCACAGCCGAAGGAGAAGCTGACCGCGCTGGCCGCCTGTGCATCGTTGGACGATGCGGTGGCGCTGCTGGGCCTGGCGCGCGCGCGTGCGGGCGATGCGCTGACCGGCTTCGAGGTCATGAACCGCGCGTCGCTGGCGCTGGTGGCGCGCGAGCTGCCGCAGCTCGCGCACCCGCTGGCTGCCGCCGAATGGACCGTGCTGCTTGAGCTGTCCGACGCCGAGAGCGCCGAGCACGCACGCGGCGTGTTCGAGGGGCTGCTGGAGACCGCCTTCGATCGCGGCGCCGTGCAGGACGCCGCCATCGCGCAGAACATCCAGCAAGCCAAGGCCTTCTGGCATCTGCGCGAATCCATCCCGCTGGCGCAGGCACAGGCGGGGCTGAACATCAAGCACGACATCTCGTTGCCGGTATCGGCCATTCCTGGCTTCGTGACCGAGATGGACGCGCTGCTTGAGGCCTACATGCCCGGCATCGCGGTGATCGACTTCGGCCATCTGGGTGACGGCAACCTGCACTACAACGTGCAGGCGCCGCGCGGCGTGGCACCGGCCGGGTTCCTGGCCGCGCACGAGGCCGCGATCAACGAGCGGGTCTACGACGCCGTGCAGCGGCGTGGCGGCTCGATCTCGGCCGAGCACGGCATCGGTCGGCTCAAGCGCGAGGAGCTGAGTGCACGCAAGGACGCGACGGCCCTGGCGCTGATGCGATCGATCAAGCGGGCACTGGACCCGCTCGATCTCCTCAACCCAGGGCGGCTGGTGTAGGCGAGCCGCGGCGGCCGGTCGCGAAGCGGCCGGCCTTGACGATCATGCGGAACACGAAGCGCACCAGCAGCAGCGTCAGCACGCACTCAATCACCGTCAGCACAAAGGCGCCGGCCATCGTCCAGCGCGGCACGCGACGGTGGAACTTGGCGATGGCGGCGTCGCGGGCGATCTCGATGCTGTCGTAGAAGCTGGGCACCACCAGCAGCGTCAGCAGCGTGGACGTGATCGTGCCGCCGATGATGGCCACCGCCATCGGGCGGTAGAACTCGCCGCCCTCGCCGATGCCGATGGCCACCGGCAGCATGCCCGCGATCAGCGCCAGCGTGGTCATCAGGATGGGCCGGAAGCGCTTGCGGCCCGCGTGCATCAGCGCCTCTTCGCGCGGGATGCCGGCGCGCTCCTCCTGGCGCGTCGCATCCAGCAGCAGGATGGCGTTCTTGGCCACCAGGCCCATCAGCATGATGACGCCGATCAGGCTCATCAGGTTCAGCGTGCCGCGCGTGAGGATCAGCGCCACCACCACGCCGATCAGCGAAAGTGGCAGCGACAGCATGACGCCCAGCGGCGCCGTGAAGCTGTTGAACTGGATGACCAGCACGAAGTACATCAGCGCGATGCCCGACAGCAGCGCCGTGATCATGGCCGTGAAGACGACCTCCTGGTCACGCGCCGAACCGGCCAGCTCGATGCCGTAGCCCGGCGGGAAGTTGATGGCCTTGGCCAGCTTCTGCGCCTCGGCGGTGATCTCGCCGGCCGAACGGCCCTGGGCGTTGGCGCTGACCGTGATGGTGCGCTTGCCGTCGCCATGCTGGATCTGGCCCGGGCCCTTGCCCATGGTCACCGTGGCGATCTGGTCCAGCGGCACCATGCGGTTGGTTCCCGACACCGCGATGGGCAGACGCTCGATGTTGGCGGCGTCCACGCGGTCGGCCGGGTGCAGGCGGATGGCCACGTCACGCGCCTCGCCGGTGGGGTCGATCCAGTCGCCGGCCTCCACGCCCGCGAAGGCCACGCGCAGCGCCTGGGCCGCGTCGTTGACCGAGATGCCCATCTGGTTGGCCAGGCCGCGGTCCAGCTCGATCTGCAGCTCGTTCTGCGGGTCCTGCTCGGAGTAGCCCACGTCCACGGCGCCGCGCACGCCGCGCAGCGTCTTCTGGAACTCCAGCGTCAGCTCCTGCAGCTTGCGGCTGTCGGTGCCGTAGAAGCGGATCTGCACCGGCTTCTGCGCACCGTTGTTCAGGTCGTCGAGCACGACGTACTCGGCGCCGACCAGGCGCCCGACCTTCTCGCGCAAGTCCCTGGCCACGTCGTCCGCCGAGCGCTTGCGCTCGGTGCTCTTGCCGATGTCCACGTAGATGCGTCCACCGCTGGCGTTGGGGTAGGCCATGGTCGCCTTGGTCTCGGGCAGCGCCCGCGCCAGGGCGGCGGCGGCGTCCAGCTTGAGCTTGGAATAGTCCAGACTGCTGGAGGCCGGGCTGCGCACATCGATGACCAGGAAGCCGGCATCGGCCTTGGGCAGGAAGCTGGAACCGCCGAACTTGCCCTGCAGCGCGATGGCGCCGACGAAGCTCAGCACCGCGAAAGCGGCCATCCAGCGGCGGTGGTGCAGCGCCCAGGCGATGACGTGGCCGTAGCCGTCGGCAACGCCGTCGAACCAGTGGTTGAAGCGTTGCAGCAGCTTGCCGAAGCCCTTCTTGGGCTGCTCGTGGTAGCCCGGGGGGTCACCCCAGTAGGCCGACAGCATCGGGTCCAGCGTGAAGCTGATCAGCAGCGACACGATGACCGAGGCCACCACGGTCAGCGCGAACGGCTTGAACCACTGGCCCGGGCCCTGGCCCATGAAGGCCACCGGCACGAACACGGCCACGATGGCGAAGGTGGTGGCGGCCACGGCCAGACCGATCTCGGCCGTGCCCTCTCGCGCCGCGGTCACGCGGTCGCTGCCGCGCTCCATGTGGCGCACGATGTTCTCTCGAACCACGATGGCGTCGTCGATGAGCACGCCGATGGCCAGCGACAGGCCCAGCAGGCTCATGAAGTTCAGCGAGAAGTCCATCAGCCACACGGCGATGAAGGCCGCCAGCACCGAGGTGGGCAGCGACAGTGCCGTGATCAGCGTGGAGCGCCAGCTGTTCAGGAAGGCATACACCACGAAGATGGTCAGGCCGGCGCCGAACACCAGCGCGTG
This sequence comes from Roseateles sp., assembly GCA_036401055.1. Classification (GTDB taxonomy): domain Bacteria; phylum Pseudomonadota; class Gammaproteobacteria; order Burkholderiales; family Burkholderiaceae_C; genus Pelomonas. Next base: position 9,706 of record DASWWC010000062.1, on the reverse strand, counting down.
GGTCACGTTGTGCAGGCTGTTCTCGGCGTCCTCGCCGCCGTCCTGCGTGATGTCCATGGTCGTGCCCTTGGGCAGTTCCTTGCGGATCTCATCGACCAGCTTGCGCGCCGCGACGGCCACGCTGACGGTGGAGGCGTCGCGTGAGCGCGTCACCGAGATGCCGACGTTGGGCCGTCCGTTGCGCAGGCTGTAGCCGGTCATCTCGGCAAAGCCATCCTGCACCTCGGCCACCTGGCCCAGGCGGATGACCTGGCCGGCGTTGCGCTTGATGATCATCTGCTCGAACTCGGCCGGGCTCTCCAGCCGGCCCAGCAGGCGGATGCTCTGGTCTTCCAGCGCGCCGCGCACCTTGCCGACGGGGGCGGTCGTGTTCTGCGCGCGCACGGCACCCAGCACCTCGGTGACCGACACACCGAACTCGCGCAGCTTGTCGGCACGCAGCAGGATGGACAGCTCGCGGCGCAGCGCGCCGTTCACGTTGACGACGGACACACCCGGGATGGCGCGAAAGCGCTCGGCCAACTGGTCCTCGGCCAGCCGGCTGAGCTGGGCATGCGTCAGCGTGTCGCTGGACAGCGCCAGCTGCAGGATGGGCTGGGCACCGGGGTCGGCCCGCGTGATGATGGGCTCGCGGATCTCGGTGGGCAGCTTGTAGCGCACCGAGTTGATCGCGTTGCGAACCTCGTCGGCCGCCTCGATCATGTTCTTCGAGAAGTCGAAGATCAGCACGATGGTGGCGCTGCCCTCGCGCGACGTGGAGTTGGAGCGGTCCACGCCCGAGATGCTCTGCAAGGCCTTCTCGATGCGGTTGACGACCTCGCGCTCCACCGTCTCGGGCGAGGCACCCGGATAGGGGATGTTGATGACGAGCACAGGCGGCTCGACGTCGGGGAACTGGTTGACCCGCAGCTTGGACAGCGCCAGCAGGCCCACCAGCATCAGCCCGATGACCATGACGACGGTCGCAACGGGCTTGCTGATGCTGAAGTTGGACAGGAACATGGACGGTCTCCTGCGGTTTACTTGCTGGCGGGCTGGGCGGCGGCCACGGCCGAGGCGGCTGCGGCGCCGGCCGCGACGCGCTGCACCGGGGCGCCGTCAATGAGGCTGTCCGTGGGCGCGCGCAGCACCTGGTCACCCAGGGCCAGGCCGGAGGCCACCACCACCTCGCCGCGCCGGTCGTCGCGCTCGCCCAGCGTCACGGCGACCTTCTTGATCTGATGGCCTTCCAGCTTCCAGACAAAGGCACTGTCGCCCTGCCGCTGGATGGAACCCTCGGCCAGCACCAGCGCGCGGCGGTCCGCGCTCTCGACGCGGCCTTCGGCATAGAGGCCGGCCACCTGCGGCGCCTTGGTCTTGTCAGTGAACTCGGCGATCAGCTCGACCTGGCGCGTCGTCGCGTTGGCAGCGGCGTCGATGCGCGCCAGCTTGCCGCGGAACTCGGCGTCGCCGAAGCCGTTGATGCGGAAGGACACGGGCTGGCCCAGCTTCAGCTCACCGAGGCGGTCCGCCGAGACCTGGCCCTCGAAGCGCATGGAGGACGGGTCAATGACCTTGACCAGTTCGCGGCCCACCTGCACGGTGTCGCCGACGGAGATCTTGCGTTCGCTGACGACTCCGTCGAACGGTGCGCGCACCTCGGTGCGCGAGACCTGCTGGCGGGCCGTCACGAGACGGGCCTTCGCCGCGGCCAGCTCACTCTGCGCGGAATTGCGCCGCACCTCGGCGTCCTCCAGACCTTGCATGGAGATCATGCCCTGCTGGTTCAGCGTGCGCTGGCGGACCAGCACGCGCTCGGTCTGCTCGAAGCTCTGCTGGGCGGCACGCAGCGCCTCCTCGGCGGAGGTCAGGCTGTCGCGGATGGCCGTGGCGTCCAGGCGGATGATGAGGTCGCCGGCGCGCACGCGCTCGCCGTTGTCCTTGGCCACCTGCAGCACGACGGCGGCCACCTCGGCACGCAGGTCGGCGCGACGCGCGGGCTGGATGGCGCCGCTGATGACGGGCGCGCCGATCAGGCCGCTCTGCCCCACCTGGCGCAGATCCTCGGGTGCCAGCAGCAGCGGTGCGGCCGCCTTGGCCGTGGCGGCCTTGGCCTCGTCGGGCTTGCCGCCCTTGCCGCAGGCGGTGAGGGTCAGGGCCAGGGTCAGAGCAGTCAGGATCGGCGTTGCACGCTTCATGGAGCAGCTTTCTTCAGAAATCGGATGGCGGGCGGCGAACAAAAGCGCCCGAGCTTAAACGTCTGGCAACGTTACGCCAGAGGTCATGCACCGGGGAGTCATTCAGGTTACGGGAGGCCGCAAGGCCTTCCCGCCAGCAGCCGCGGCTGCGCTCAGGCGCGACGCCAGTCCAGCGTCCACGCACCCTGCCGCCAGCGCTGCAGCCACAGCAGGCCGATCAAGGTCTTGGCGTCGGTCAGCTCGCCGCGCGAGGCCAGCAGGTCGAGCTCGTCCACGCTGTGCGTGACGAGTTCGAGAAACTCGCCGTCGTCCAGCTTCTGCTGGCCGCGCTGCAGGCCGCGCGCAAAGTAGATGTGGATGCCCTCGTCCGAGTAGGCGATGGCGTTGTTCAGCACGCCGGCATAGGCCCACTCGGCGGCGCTGTAGCCGGTCTCCTCCAGCAGCTCACGACGGCCGCACTCGAAGGGGTCCTCGCCCGCATCGAGCTTGCCGGCCGGGAACTCCAGCATGACCCGGCCCATGGGGTAACGGTACTGGCGCTCCATGAGCAGGCGGCCGTCGTCCAGCAGGGGGACGATCATGACGGCACCGGGATGGCGGATGTACTCGCGCGTGGCCGAGCCACCGTCGGGCAGCGCGACGCGGTCGCGGCGAACGTCCAGGAAATGCCCCTGGAAGACCTGCTCGCTGGCCAGCGGGCGCTCGACCAGATGATCGTCAGCCTCGGCCACGGCGCAGATACCTCCAGACGAAGCCGGGAAAGCCCAGCGTGATGAACAGGCAGGCCCCGGCGGCGTAGAACTCCCAGCCCTGGCCATGCCGCTGGCCGATACGGCCTTCGAACAGCGCCCCCAGCGCATAGGTCAGCACCGCCATCAGCGCCAGTTCCAGCAGCCGCCAGCCGGCGCCCTTGGGGGTGCGGCGCGGGCCTACCAGCAGCAGACGCTCGTTGAAGTAAGGCAGGTTGGCCGCGACGACGGCCACGGCCAGGACCAGCCAGACAGCAATGGACTGGTCCATGGCCCGACGTCGTCAGGTCGCCAGCGCGCGCAGGATGGCGTGCTTGCAGAGCTCCAGCAGGCCGCCCGGCAGCAGGCCGAAGACCAGCACGGCAGCGCCGTTCAGCGACATGACCAGGCGCACGTCGGCCGGCGCAGCCAGCGGCGCGCTGTCGGTGGGCGCATCGAAGAACATGACCTTGACGACGCGCAGGTAGTAGAAGGCGCCGACCAGGGACACGACGACCGCGAAGATCGCCAGGCCCAGGTAGAAGCCCACGCCCGTGGCGACCATGGCCTGCAGCACCGCCAGCTTGGCGTAGAAGCCCACGGTGGGCGGCACGCCGGCCAGCGAGAACATGAACAGCGTCATGACCAGCGCGAACCACGGGCTGCGCTTGGCCAGGCCGGCCAGGTCCTTGATCTCCTCGGCCTCATGGCCCTGGCGCGACATCAGGATGACCATGCCGAAGGTGCCCAGCGTCGTCAGCACGTAGGTGATGGCGTAGAACATCGCGGCGCTGTAGGCGTTGGGCCCCCATTCGGTGCCGTTGTTGACGACGCCCGAGGCCATGCCCAGCAGCATGAAGCCCATGTTGGCGATGGTCGAGTAGGCCAGCATGCGCTTCAGGTTGGTCTGCGCGATGGCGGCCAGGTTGCCGATCAGCAGCGACACGACGGCCAGCACGACCAGCATCTGCTGCCAGTCCACGGCCAGGCCCAGCATGCCCTCAACCAACAGGCGCACCGTGATGGCGAAGGCGGCCAGCTTGGGCGCGCCGCCGATCAGCAGCGTGACGGCCGTGGGCGCGCCCTGGTAGACGTCGGGCACCCACATGTGGAAGGGCGCGGCACCCAGCTTGAAGGCCAGGCCGGCGACGACGAAGACCACGCCGAACACCAGCACGGCCTTGTTCGGGATGCCCTTGGAGATGACCTCGAACACTTCGGGGATGGTCAGCGAGCCGGTGGCGCCGTACATCATGGACAGGCCGTACAGCAGGAAGCCGCTGGCCAGCGCGCCCAGCACGAAGTACTTCATCGCGGCCTCGGTCGAGACGGCGTGGTCGCGGCGCAGCGCGACGAGCGCGTACAGCGACAGGCTCATCAGCTCCAGGCCGAGGTAGATGACCAGGAAGTTGTTGGCCGACAGCATCACGTTGATGCCCAGCAGCGACAGCAGGCTCAGCGTGAACAGCTCGCCCTTGAGCATGTCGCGCGAGGCGGCGTAGGGACGCGCATAGACCAGCGTGACCATGGTCGCGATGCAGGCAAAGCCCGCCAGCAAATGGCCCATGGGGTCGGCCACCACCATGCCCTGCATGGCGTAAGTCGTTTGGCCGGCGCCGTAGTAGCTGAAATGCATGCCGGCCACGACCAGCAGCGTCAGCTGGGTCAGCCAGTAGGTGGGGCGACGCTGCTCGTCGGTGACCCACAGGTCTACCAGCGCCACGATGCAGCTGGCGGCCAGCAACAGGATCTCGGGATAGATCGCGAGCCAGTTCATGTCGTTCATTCTTTTCGCCTCTGGCTGGAATCAGGCCGGGATCTTGCTGACGGCCACGTGCTTCAGCAGCCCGTCGACCGAGTGGTGCATCACGTCCGTGAACGGCTTGGGATGCAGGCCCATGTACAGCGTCGCGACGGCCAGGATGGCCAGCATGGTGAATTCACGCTTGTTGATGTCGGTCAGCGCACGCACGTCGTCATTGGCGATATCGCCAAAGTAGACGCGCTTGACCATCCACAGCGTGTAGGCCGCGCCAAAGATCAGCGCCGTGGCGGCGACGCCGCCCAGCCAGAAGTTGAACTTCACCGTGCCCAGGATGACCATCCACTCGCCGACGAAACCGGCGGTGGCGGGCAGGCCGCAGTTGGCCATGCCGAAGAACACCGCGAAGGCAGCGAACTTGGGCATGGTGTTGACCACGCCGCCGTAGGAGGCAATCTCACGCGAATGCACGCGGTCGTACAGCACACCGATGCACAGGAACATGGCACCCGACACGAACCCGTGCGCAATCATCTGCACCAGGCCGCCGGAAACGCCCAGCTCGTTGAAGATGAAGAAGCCCAGCGTCACGAAGCCCATGTGTGCGATGGACGAGTAGGCCACCAGCTTTTTCATGTCCTTCTGCACCAGGGCCACCAGGCCGATGTAGACGACGGCGATCAGCGACATCGCGATGATGAGCCAGGCCCATTCGCGCGCGGCGTCGGGGGCGATGGGCATGGAGAAGCGCAGGAAGCCGTAGCAACCCAGCTTCAGCATGATGGCCGCCAGCACGACGGAGCCGCCGGTGGGCGCCTCGACGTGGGCGTCGGGCAGCCAGGTGTGCACGGGCCACATCGGCACCTTGACCGAGAACGCGGCCAGGAAGGCGAAGAACAGCCAGGTCTGCGCGCCCATGGGCAGCGGCAGCTTGTGCCACGTCTGGATGTCGAAACTGCCGCCGGATTGCACGTACAGGTAGAGCAGCGCGATCAGCATCAGCAGCGAGCCGGCCAGCGTGTACAGGAAGAACTTGAAGGCCGCGTAGACGCGGTTCGGGCCGCCCCAGACGCCGATGATGATGTACATCGGGATCAGCGTGGCCTCGAAGAACACGTAGAACAGCATGCCGTCCAGCGCGCTGAACACACCCACCATCAGGCCCGAAAGGATCAGGAAGGCGCCCATGTACTGGTTCACGCGCGTCTCGATGACCTCCCAGGCGGAGATGACGACGATGACGGTGATGAACGCCGTCAGCGGCACGAACCACATCGAGATGCCGTCCACGCCCAGGTGGTAGCGGATGTTGAAACGCTCGATCCAGGCCAGGTTCTCGACGAACTGCATCGCAGCCGTCGAGGTGTCGAAGCCCGTGATCAGCGGGAGGGTGACGAGGAAGCTCGCCACGGCAGCCACCAACGCCATCCAGCGCGAGGTGTTGGCCTGTTCGTCACGACCGACCGCCAGCAGCAGAGCGCCGCAGACGATGGGCAGGAAAATCGCAAGACTCAGCAACATTCTTCTTGTCCTTCTCAGCCGCCGATCAGGGCCTTGAACTGGGGCTCGATATAGGGCCAGAGCTGCCAGGTCATCAGACCCATCACGCCGAGGATCATGACCAGGGCGTACCAGTACAGGAAGCCGGTCTGCACGCGGCGCACCAGGCCGGCGATGCCGCCCACGGTCTTGGCCGAGCCGTTGATGATCACGCCGTCGATCAGCGCGCCATCGCCACCCTTCCACAGGCCATAGCCGAGTGCACGGGCCAGACGAGCCAGCACGTTCTCGTTGAACCAGTCCATGAAGTACTTGTTCTCCATGACGACGATGACCGGGCGCAGCACCTTGGCGAAGGTCGCCGGGATGCTCGGAGCCACCATGTAGAACACGTAGGCCGTGACCACACCGCCCAGCGCCAGCCAGAACGGCAGCGTCTGCAGGCCGTGCAGCGCCATCGCGGCAGCACCATGGAAGTGGTGCGCGATCTCGGCCATGGCCGGGTGGGCCGCAGCGTTGACGGTGATGGCGTCCTTCAGGAAGTCGCCGTACAGCATCGGATGGATCGTCAGGAAGCCGATCACCACCGAAGGAATCGCCAGCAGCACCAGCGGCACCCAGACGACGGCGGGCGACTCGTGCGGCGTGTGCGCATGCCCGTGGTCGTCGCCATGGTCGTCATGGTGATCGTGCTCGCCCGGGAAAGGCTTGTGGTGGAAGTGCTCCTTGCCATGGAAGACGAGGAAGTACATCCGGAACGAGTAGAACGCCGTCACGAACACGCCGATCAGCACGGCGACGTAGGTGATGCCCGACGCCGGCAGCTTGCTGGCGTGCACGGCCTCGATGATGGAATCCTTGGAGTAGAAGCCCGAGAACAGCGGCGTGCCGATCAGCGCCAGCGAGCCCAGCAGCGACGTGATCCACGTGATGGGCATGTACTTGCGCAGGCCGCCCATGTTGCGGATGTCCTGGTCGTGGTGCATGCCGATGATGACGGAGCCCGCGCCGAGGAACAGCAGCGCCTTGAAGAAGGCGTGCGTCATCAGGTGGAAGACGGCGACCGAGTAGGCCGACGCGCCCAGCGCGACGGTCATGTAGCCCAGCTGCGACAGCGTGGAATACGCGACGACGCGCTTGATGTCGTTCTGGATGATGCCCAGGAAGCCCATGAACAGCGCCGTGATCGCACCGATCACCATGACGAAGTTCAGCGCCGTGTCGCTCAGCTCGAACAGCGGCGAGAAGCGCGCCACCATGAAGATGCCTGCCGTCACCATCGTCGCCGCGTGGATCAGCGCGGAGATGGGCGTCGGGCCTTCCATGGAGTCCGGCAGCCAGACGTGCAGCGGGAACTGCGCCGACTTGCCCATCGCACCGATGAACAGGCAGATGCAGGCCACGCTCAGCAGCGCCCAGTCGGTGCCGGGGAAGAGCATCTGCGCCAGCAGGTCCTTCTTGGCGAAGGTCTCGGCGTAATTCAGCGAGCCTCCGTAGGCCAGCAGCAGGCCGATGCCCAGGATGAAGCCGAAGTCGCCGACACGGTTCACCAGGAAGGCCTTCATGTTGGCGAAGATGGCCGTCGGCTTCTTGTACCAGAAGCCGATCAGCAGGTAGGACACCAGGCCCACCGCTTCCCAGCCGAAGAACAGCTGCAGCATGTTGTTGCTCATGACCAGCATCAGCATGCTGAACGTGAACAGCGAGATGTAGGAGAAGAAGCGCTGGTAGCCGTCGTCTTCTTCCATGTAGCCGATGGTGTAGATGTGCACCATCAGCGACACGAAGGTCACGACGCACATCATCATGGCGGTCAGGCCGTCGACGAGGAAGCCGACCTCCATCTTCAGCGGGCCCAGCACCATCCATTCGTAGATGGTGGCGTTGAAGCGCGCGCCGTCCACCGCGACGCTGTACAGCGTCTGGGCCGACAGGATGAAGGCGATCAGCACGCCCAGGATGGTGATGACGTGCGAGCCGCGGCGGCCCACCGTCTTGCCGAAGAATCCGGCCACGATGGCGCCCACCAGCGGCGCCAGCGGCACCGCGAGCAGCGTGTTTTGCGAGAGTTGTGCAGACATCTTGTTCTTAGCCCTTCAGCGCGTCGAGTTCCTCGACGTTGATGCTGGCGCGGTTGCGGAACAGCACGACCAGGATGGCCAGGCCGATGGCCGACTCGGCCGCCGCGACGGTCAGGATGAAGAACACGAAGACCTGGCCCGCCATGTCGCCCAGGTAGTGCGAGAAGGCGACGAAGTTCATGTTGACCGCCAGCAGCATCAGCTCGATGGCCATCAGCAGCACGATCAGGTTCTTGCGGTTCAGGAAGATGCCGATCACCGACAGCGCGAACAGCATCGCGCCCAGCGTCAGGAAATGGCCCAGCGTCAGGCCGCTCAGTCCAGCGATGCCGGTCATGCCTGGCCTCCTTCCTTGGGTGCTTCAGCCTGCGCAGGCGCGGCCACGGTCGGGGCCATCTTGACGATCTTCAGGCGCTGGTCCTTGGTGACCTTGACCTGCTCGGACGGGTCCATGGCGCGCGAGTCCTTGCGGCGGCGCAGCGTCAGCGCGATGGCGGCGATGATGGCCACCAGCAGCAGCACGGCCGCGATCTGCAGCGGGTACAGGTAGTTCGTGTAGATCTCGATGCCCAGCAGCTTGGTGTTGCCCATCTGCACCTGCTCGGGGGTGGCAACAGGCGCGTCGGCCAGCTTGAAGCCGCCCATCAGCACGATGCCCATCTCGAAGGCGATCAGCGCGCCGACGATGGCCGCCACGGGCAGATGCTTCCAGAAGCCCTCACGCATGCTGTCCGTGTTCAGGTCGAGCATCATGACGACGAACAGGAACAGCACCATGACGGCGCCGATGTAGACGAGCACCAGCGCGATGGCCAGGAACTCGGCCTTCAGCAGCATCCAGATGCAGGACGCCGTGAAGAACGACAGGATAAGGAACAGCGCCGCATGCACGGTGCTGCGCGCCGTGATGACGCGGAACGAACTCACCAGCAGGATGCCGGAGAAGACGTAGAAGAGGATGGTCGTGATGTCCATACGTATCCAGGCCAGCTGAGCTGGACCGCTGCGGCTTTGCGGCCGTTCAGCGATCAGCGGTACTTGGCGTCGGCCTCCTTTTGCGCAGCAATTTGCGGCTCGTACTTGTCACCGACCGCCAGCAGCATGTCCTTGGTGAAGTAGAGGTCGCCGCGCTTTTCGCCGTGGTATTCGAAGATGCTGGTCTCGACGATCGAGTCCACCGGGCAGCTTTCCTCGCAGAAGCCGCAGAAGATGCACTTGGTCAGATCGATGTCGTAGCGCGTGGTGCGGCGGCTGCCATCGGCGCGGACGTCACTCTCGATGGTGATGGCCATCGCGGGGCAGACGGCCTCGCAAAGCTTGCAGGCGATGCAGCGCTCTTCACCGTTCTCGTAGCGGCGCAGCGCATGCAGGCCACGGAAGCGCGGCGACAGCGGCGTCTTTTCCTCGGGGAACTGGATCGTGATATTGCGCGACAGGAAGTGCCGGCCGGTGAGCTTC